>JBDRJH010000098.1:0-37175 GCA_043815125.1 Verrucomicrobiota bacterium | reverse complement strand
CGGCGCCCGCCGCGCCCGCGCCCGCCGCCGCCACCCCGGCCCCCGTCAAGCCCACCCTGCGCCTCTCCAGCAAGCCCATCGGCTCCGAGAAGCCGCTGACCAACCAACAGATCGAGGGCGCGGTCAAGCTCCCCTCCTACGCCCGCCAGTTCTCCTCGCCGATGCCCAAGATCGACGAATCCGCCGACTCCGTGCCCGGCTGGGCGGGCGCGCTCGCCGGCCTCGCCGCCGTCGTTTCCGTGGCCAGCGCCGTCCTCCTCTTCCTGAAAAACTGACTATGTCCGCCAACATCGCCCAACTCGAAACCGACTCCTTCAAAGCCGCCGTTGCCGGCGCCCAGCCCACGCTCGTGGACTTCTGGGCCCCGTGGTGCGGTCCCTGCAAAGCCATCGCCCCGCTCCTCGAGGAGCTCGCCGGCGAAGTCGCGGGCCAGGCCGCCATCGCCAAGGTCAACGTCGACGACAACGACGCCCTCGCGGCCGAGTTCGGCGTGCGCGCCATCCCCACCCTGCTCATCTTCAAAAACGGCAAGGTCGTCGACACCCTCGTCGGCATGATGCCCAAGGCCGCCATCAAGGAAAAGCTTCTGGCCCACGCCTGAGCCCGCGCCGCCGGACGATGTCGCCGGCCACTTGTTCGACGCCGCCCGCACCCGGGCGGCGTTTTTTTTGGGGCTCCTTGTTGTTTTCAGTGGGTGAATGACGTGGTTCGACGGAGCGGCGGCAATCGTGCCGCCGAGCAGGGCATCCATTTCGCGAAGACCCAAGTCAATGCAACTCCGGCGGCAGGATTGCCGCCGCTCCGACAAGGCATCCACCGATTCCTGTAGCGGAATGGCGGAGCCATTTCGTTTCGTCGGAGCTGCTTCGCCCGACGAAAGCGCTCCGCGCTTCCGCTACGTCGGAAGCACCGCGACCATTCACCCGCCGAGGGCCTCGCGCATGGCGCGGAACTTCAGGTCGGTCTCGGCAAACTCCCGCTCCGGATCCGAACCGGCCACGATGCCCGCGCCGGCGTAGAGGCGGGCGTGTTCGCCCTCGACCAGACCCGAACGTAACCCGACCAGGAACTCGCCGCCGCCGCGCGCGTTGAGCCAGCCGATCGCACCGGCGTAGAGTCCGCGGTCAAAGCCTTCCAGCGAACGGATGCGCGCCACCGCCACCCCGCGCGGCGAACCGCCGACCGCCGGCGTCGGATGCAACGCGGCCAGCGCATCCAAAAAATGAATACCGGCCGGCAGCGCCGCCTTCACCGGCGTGTGCAGATGCTGCACGTTGGCCAGCTTTTTGAGCCCGGGCTCGTCGCCAAACTCCGGCCGCACGCCGAGCGGCGTCAGACGGCGGATGATCGAGTCGAGCACATGGCGCTGCTCGCGGCGGTCCTTTTCGCTGCCGAGCAACGCGGCGCCCAGCGCGGCGTCCTCGGCCGCGCCCTGCCCGCGTCGGGTCGAGCCGGCCAGCGCCTCGGTTTCCAGCACGCCGCGGCTGACGCGCAGCAGGCGCTCGGGACTCGCGCCGATGAAGCTGCGACCGTGCGCGTCGGCGAAGGAAAAGCTGGTGCACTCCGGGAACCGTTCGCGCAGTCCGTTGAGCACGCGCAGCGGATGCAGCGGCTGGTTGGCGGTCAGGCCGAGCGCACGCGCCAGCACGATTTTTTGGAAGTCGCCGCGCCCGATCTCGGTCAACGCCTGCGCGACCGAGGCGCGGTAGTCGCCGACCTCGTTGGCCGTAAAGGCAAGCGGCGCGCTTTCCATGACCGGAGTTTCGCGGTAGCGCACGTTGCCGAACTTGGCGTGCGCGCGCCACACGCGTTCGGCCAGCGCGGCGAGTTCGGCGTCGGGCGCGACGAGCAGGTTGGCCACGGCGGTGGTGGTGTCGCCGGCGCGGGCGACCTGCCAGCGCGGCACGAAGAGGCGGGCGGCGGGGAATGGTTCGCCGTCGGCGACCTCGTCCTGAAACGCGAAACCGGCGAACACGTGCGGTCCGCCAAAGGGGGCATCCACCGCGCCGACCGCGACGGTGCGGTCAAAGACGTCGTCGACAAACGCCTTAGCCGAGGCAAAGCGATCCGCGCCGGCGCACTCGTGCGTGAGCACGGCCTCGGCCCCGGCGATGGCGGTGAGGTCGGACGGACGCTCGGCGTAGAAGTGGAGTTCACCGGCCTCGTAGATCGACTCGAGCACGGCCAGCGGATCGAGCGCCGGCACCTTGATCGAGATGCTGACCAGTCGCGCACGTCCGTCGGAGCGCGCCATGTCGCGGCACTGCGACAGGAACGCGAGGAGCGCCTCGGGCGAAGCGTTCTCGGCGGGATTGATCGGCAGGGTCAGCATGAGGACGGGAGGATTCGGAGTTTTAACGCAAAGACGCGGAGACGCAAAGGTCGCGGAGCGAGAAGGCGGAGTTTGGCCACAAAAGGCACAGAAGGCGCAAAAGCTGGTGATTCAGTATTCTGCGTTTTTTGTGCTCTTTGTGGCTAATCTGGATTGGTGACTAAAGGTGCGGAGTGATGGCCACGAAGAGGCACGAAAAGACACAAAAAAGAGCCCGGATTTTTTGTGCGTTTTTGTGACTTTTCGTGGCTAAAAACTCCGTGATTCGAATCCTTGCAAACTCCGCGCCTTTGCGCCTCTGCGTTAAAACTCCGATTGCTTACTTCTTCTCCGGCGCCTGCGGGCGCGGGAAGAGGATGGCGGTCTCGGCGACCTGTTTGCCGGTGAGCTGGGCGCTCCAGGCGAGGTCGGATTGCCAGTCGAGGCCGGCGGTGTGGCCGAGCACGCCGTTGATTTTCACCACGGTGGACGGCATGACGGCGGCGAGCAGCGCGGTGCCGAGCCGCAGGGCCTCGGCCATGTAGGCGAGCGTCGTGCGCAGGCGGGCCTGGTCGGCGGCGTCGGTGGACTTGCCGAGCTTCCACGGCGCGCGTTGCTCGGCGTAGCGGTTGATGCCCTGGATGAAGGCGAAGGTGCGTTCGAGCGCGACGTGGAACTGGAAGCCCTCGTGCAATGCGATGACCTCGGGACGGGTGGTTTCCCAGAGGGTGCGCAGGGCGGTCTCGGGTTCGTCGCCGGTGGTGGACGCGTCGACCGCGGGGATGACGCCGCCGGCGAAGCGGTTGGTCATGTTGAGCGTGCGGTTGACGAGGTTGCCGAGGTCGTTCGCGAGGTTGCTGTTGTAGCGGCTGAGGAACTGGTCGATGGAGAAGTCGCTGTCCTGGCCGACGCTCATCTCGCGGATCATGAAGAAGCGCAGGGCGTCGACGCCGTATTGGTCGGCGAAGGCGATGGGGTCGACAAAGTTGCCGGTGGACTTGGACATTTTTGCGCCGTTGATCGACCACCAGCCGTGGGCGAGCAGGGACTTGGGCGGCTCGATACCGGCGGCCTTGAGCATGATGGGCCAGTAGACGGCGTGCGGGGGCACGAGGATGTCCTTGCCGATGACGTGGAAGTCGGCGGGCCAGCAGCCGGGTTGGTCGGCGACGGCGGAGTAGTAGTTGAGCAGGGCGTCGAACCAGACGTAGGTCACGTAGCCGGAGTCGAAGGGCAGCTCGATGCCCCACTCGAGGCGCTCCTTGGGGCGCGAGATGCAGAGGTCGTTGAGCGGCTCGCTGAGGAACTCGAGGACCTGCTTCTGGCGGTAGCGCGGGAAGACGAAGTTCTCGTTGGTTTTGAGGAAGTCGATGAGCCAGTCTTGGTATTGGCGGAGCTTGAAGAAGTAGTTGCTTTCGGTGATCTCGGTGACCTCGCCGAAGAGCTCGGGCCAGGTGCCGTCGGGGTTGCGGTCCTTTTCCTGGAGGAACTGTTCCTGGCGCGTGGAGTAGAAACCCTGGTATTCGGCCTTGTAGATCAGGCCTTGGTCGAAGAGCTGCTGGAGGATGTCGCAGACGACCTTCTTGTGACGGGTCTCGGTGGTGCGGATGAAGTCGTTGTTGGAGATGTCGAGCTTGGCGCAGAGGGCGCGGAACTCCTCGGAGATTTCGTCGCAGAATTGCTGCGGATCGATACCGCGGGCGCGGGCGGTCTGCTGGACCTTCTGACCGTGCTCGTCGACGCCGGTCAGGAAATAAACCTGGTCGCCCATCAGGCGGCGGAAGCGCGCGATGACGTCGGTCAGCACCTTTTCGTAGGCGTGACCGAGGTGCGGGGAACCGTTCACATAGTCGATGGCGGTGGTTATGTAGAAGGTCTTCATGGACGTAGCGGGTCAAAAGAACCGCGGGCACGCCAAATGTCGAAAGGTTTTGCGAGGTGCTCGCCGGCGGTCGCGGGCCGGGGGTTTGGCGTTGCCAGCGGGTGGCGTCGGCGCAGCTTTTCGCATCACGCCCATGAGTAACGCACTAAGGCCCCTGTTGCTGGCTCTGGCCCTGTTGATACTGGGGGGCATGGCGGCGTTTTCCCAACTGTGGGTCCATCAACAAAGCCGCCCGGCCGCGGTGGAGGAACTCTCCGGTTGGCAAACCCGGCTGCGACACCTGGCGGAGTCGTCCGCCAAACCCATGGCCAGCTGGCAGGAGCAGGACTGGCGCGACGGCGGACACCTGCTCGGTGGAAAGCTCCGGCCACTGGCGGACGGCGAGACCGGCGGCACCGGCGAGATCGTTGCAATCGTCGAAAGCGAGCCGGTGCTGCGCGTCGCCTTCGCACCGGCCGGGGGACTGGCGCTGGAAACACGCCACGCGTTGTTGCAGCAGAGTTATCTGTGGCTGCTTGGAACGGCATTTTTTTCGCTGGTGTTGATCGCCCTGGTGCCGGCCCGGCGCGTGACCCATGACGAGCGCCACCAAAGGGAGCTGCGCGACGAGATGGGCAATGTCGAACACCTCGCCCGCACCACCGTTTCCCAAGCCGAGGCGCTCGCGCAGGAACGCCAGGCCCGCCACCACAGCGAGGAGACGCTGCACCTCCAGCAGGTTCTCCTGAACCGCAGCCTTGAGGAAAAGATCCGCCTTGGCCGTGACCTGCACGACGGCCTCATCCAGACCCTTTACGCCACGGGCCTCGCGCTTGAAGGCGCCCGCAAGCAGGTCGCCGTCGATCCCGCCAGGGCCACCGCCCTGATCGAGCGCTGCATCGGCACCCTCAACACCGCGATCCAGGAAGTCCGCCACGAGATCGAAAGCCTCGCCCCCGCGCAGGTGCGGCGGGGCAACTTCAAGTCCGCCATCGAGGCCATCCTCAATCTGATCGACGCCGGCCGGTCCGCCGAACTCGACGTGCGCGTGCCGGAGGAGATCGCCTCGCGCATACCGCCGGAGATGCAAACGGAGCTGCTGCAAATGGTGCGCGCGGCCGTCAGCAACGCGCTCCGACACGGCGAAGCCTCCCGGATCGAGATCCGCCTCGAGACCGACGGCGAGCGACTCTGCCTGGCCATCCGGGACGACGGCCATGGTTTTGATCTCGAAAAACTCAAACGTCGCGGTCACGGACTGAACAACCTGTTCGCCCGTGCCGAGGCCATCCGGGGCGAATTGCGCGTCGACAGCGCGCCCGACTCCGGCACGCGGATCATCATCACCTTTCCCAACGACCCGACCCTATCGACATGAGCGATCCCAAATCCATCCGCCTGATCATCGTCGACGACAGCGAACTTGTCCGCCTGGGACTGGCCACCCTGCTTGAGGCGGCCGACGGCATCGCGGTCGTCGGCGAGGCCGGCACCGTCGCCGACGCCGTGAGCGTGGCCGAAAAGCTCAAGCCCGACCTCGTCATGCTCGATCTGCGCCTGCCGGATGGAACCGGCTTCGACGCCTGCCGCGAGATCCTGCGCCGCCTGCCCGGCACACGCATCCTCACGCTCACCTCGGTCTCCGACGAGGACCATGTCGACGAGGCCATCCGCGCCGGCTCGCACGGCTATTTTCTCAAGGAAGTCCACGGCGACGCCCTCATCCAGGCCGTGCGCGACGTGGCCGGCGGCAAGTCCGTGCTCGACCCCGTCATCACCGCGCAGGTCCTCAGCCGAATGCGCGCGCAGGGTCGGCAGGCCCGCTCCGCCCTCGACCACCTCACCCTTCAGGATCGCAAGATGCTCGCGCTGCTCGCCGACGGCAAAACCAACAAGGAGATCGGCACCGAGCTCGGTCTTGCGGAAAAAACCATCAAGAACCAGCTCACCGTCCTGTTTGAAAAACTCGGCATCAACCGCCGCTCGCAGGCAGCCGCGTTCTACGTGCAGAACTTCGGCGACCAGATGCGGCCGTGAACCGCCCGCGGGGCGACTCCGGCGGGACCATGGTCCCGCCGCCCGGGGACCAATGCGGCAGACCAACACCCCTTTCCGCATTTCCGCATTTCGCGTAATGTTGGCGACATGTGCAACCCCCGTCCACTTCCCCGCAGTGCCGGCTATTCATTGGTCGAGGTGGTCATCGCGGCCGGACTGTTCGCCCTGCTGGCCGGGGGCATACTCGCGACGACCCTCGTCATCCGCTCCACCGCCGAGGAGACCGTCTACCAAAACACCGCCCTCACCGTCGGTCAGGCCTACCTTGAGCAAATCCGCAGCATCGAATACGCCACCCTGCTGTCCGCCTCCACCGACGCGACCGTCGCCATCACGCTGATCGACAGCTCCGGCCTGCCCCTTGGCGCGGCGGACGGCACCCCGATGAACAACGGCGACTGGGCCGAGGAAACCATCATGCTCGACGAGGACGCGAGCGGCCGGGCCATCCAGCCGATGATCTTTCGCTTCCGACCCGTGCTGACCAGCCTTCGCAGCGTGACCGCCAACCGGGCCGACGGCGTCGAGATCGTCCTCTACTACGAGGTTGCCTACAACTTCGGCCTCCAACAACGCCACAACGGCAGCCTTCGCACCGTCCGCTCCAATGTCCCCACTTACTGAATACGCCGGGAATCGCCGCCGCCCGCGCCGCGGTTTCACCCTGACCGAGCTGCTGGTCACCACGACGCTGGTGGGCCTGGTGCTGGCCGGCGCACTGCCCTTCCTGATCACCAACCTGAAGATCCTCTTCGTCGGCGAGCAAAAGCTTCTCATCAACTCCGACATCCGCACCTACACCAGCGACCTCGTCGAGAACGCCCGCGAGTCCAACTATTTCGTCCTTTACCAGAGCTTTCACGCCTGGACCCGGGCGGACGGACGCACCGTCACCCGCGACGCCAGCGGCAACGGCACCGTCAATGCCAACGACCGGCGCCAGTCCGGCGAGCAGGGGGACTTCCTGGTCTTCGTCTACTACAACGATCCCTACTACGACTCCCGATTCTACGACAACATCGCCGGCAACGAGCCCGTGATCACCGGCCTCGAGGTCAGCCGTGTCGTCGCCTACTGGCACGCGCCCAACAACCGCCTCGCCGGCGAGAACACCGTCTACTCCTTCGACACCGACGACTACAAGGGCGCCGGTGCCACTTGGAACACGCCCTGGGGCATCACCCTGCCGGCCACCCTCGACAGCGCCGTCACCATCGAGTCGCTGCTCCCGCCCGCCACCTCGGCCTGGGCCACCGACTCGCGCTTCAAACTTCTCGTCAAGGACGTCGGCGGCCTCACCGCCGACGGCTACCAATACGAGAACTTCCAGAACCGCAGCATCCTCGTGCGTCTGCGCATCCTCCACGGCAACCAGGCCAAGCGCGTGACCAATACCTACAACTTCACCATCACCCCTCGCGGTTGATGTCCACCATCCCACCGCCCGCCATGAACCCCCCCCGCTCTTATTCCTCCCGCGGATCAGTCATACTGGTGGTGGTCATCAGCACCACCATCCTGCTGGTCATCGCCGCCAGCCTGCTCGCCTACGGTCTCACCGAGCGCAAGATCAACCGCCTCACCCAGCTGCGCTTCCAGGCCAAAAACGCCGCCGAGGGCATCCTGGAATACGCCGCCTCAGAGGTCAGCAACCGGCTCAACAACAACTTCAACTTCTCCAGCACCGAGTTCGAAACCTCCCCCACCCTCGTTCACACCACCCGCGCCTCCGTGCTCTACGCCAGCGGCGCCGGCGAGTATAACTACGTCACCCCCGCCTCGTCCTCACTGCACGCCAGCCTCATCAGCTCGGCCACCAAGCGCTACATCGACCCGCTCAACCCCGCCAACGACTACGACCCGCTCCGCGGCCAGTGGGTCACCAGCCGCACCGTGCGCTTCCTCTCCGCCGCGACCGCCACCGACGGCAACGGACGCTCCTCCACCAGCCACGGCACCCAGTCGATCGAGATCCGCGACGCCGCCCTCTTCAACTACGCCATCTTCTACAACCTCACCATGGAGTTTCACCCCAGCCCCTCGATGACCATCGCCGGGCCCGTCCACTCCAACAAGGACTCCTACCTCACCGAGCAAAACACCCTCAGCTTCCTCGGCACCTACACCACCGCCGGCAAGCTCAGCGTGGGCGCTTACACCTCGGGCCGCCCCAGCGGACGCCGGATCAGCTTCACCACCGGCATCGACGACAACAACGACGGCACCAACGACCTGGTCACCGCCAACAACCCCACCATCAACGGCTCCTCCGTCGGCACCTACATCGACTCCAACATCCAAAATCGCGACTCCGACCTCAATTTCCGCGACCTCGCCTCGCAGATCTGGAACGGCTACGTGCAGGACTCCAGCCACGGCGTCACCGAGCAAAGCCCCCCCGGCGTCATCACCGGCGCGCAAGCCCACGACCTCATCGAGGCCCCCGACTTCGGCGCCGGGGCCGACGCCAGCATCGAATCCCAAAAATTCTCCAACAAGGCCGGCCTCTACGTCGTGGTCGACGCGGACGGCGACACCCACCTGTTCACCAGCCCCGAAGACGCCGGCAGCTACAAGACGGGCGGCTCGGCCTGGCTCGCCGCCAACCCCGACAAAGTGGTCATCCCCCCCTCCGGCATGGTCCAGAGCAACCGCCGCCTCTACGACCACCGCGAGGGACGCTGGGTCAACATCGTCGACGTCGACGTCGGCGCCCTCCGCGAAGCCATCAACGAGACCGACACCAACGGCGACGGCGATGTCGATGTCCTGCAAACCAAGACCGTCACCACCACGACCACCACCGAAACCTATGTGGACCGTCGCGGACGGACCCGCACCCGCGAGGTCACCGAAACCGTGGAAACCTTCAACGACATCGACATCGACGACACCTGGAACGGCCTCGTCTATGTCGACGTCGTCGCGCCCTCCTCCGGCTACTCCGCCACCAGCGACATCGGCGGCATGGGCACCGGCAGCGGCAGCCGCACCGCCGTGCGCCTGCTCAACGGCACCAAGATCCCCGACCGCAGCGCCGTCGACCCCGCCGACAGCTCGCTGCCCGAGGGGCTCACCCTCGCCACCAACGCCCCGGTCTACGTCGCCGGCAACTTCAACGCCGACGGCAACCTCAACACCGGCTCAATGACCCAGCCCGAAGGCGGCGACGAGGCCCCCGCCGCCATCGTGGCCGACGCCATCAACGTGCTCTCCAACGCCTGGATCGACGGCTCCGGCAAACCCGCCGGCGACGCCACCAGCAGCTCCACCTCCCGCCCCAACGCCGCCCACACCGAGGTCTCCGCCGCCTTTCTCACCGGCATCGTCTCCAGCTCCAGTAACAACAACTCCGACTACTCCGGAGGCGTGGAAAACTACCCGCGCTTCCACGAGAACTGGGGTGGCCGCAGCCTGCGCTACCGCGGCTCCATCGTCGCCCTCTTCGAAAGCGAGATCGCCCGCGGCAAGTGGTCCGCCGCCAAGTATGGCGCGCCCAATCGCGAGTGGGGCTTCAACTCCATGTTCGGCAACGGCCAATACCCGCCCGGCACGCCCATCGTGCGCACCTACCGCCGGCTCGACTACCGCGATATCACCAAGCCCGAATACGACACCCTGCTCGCCAACGCCGACCTCGACTTCACCCCGATGGTGGCCCCGGCCGCCCCCTGAGTCCGTCCACTTTCCATGTCCGTCAAACCCCTGCTGTTGTTGTCGATCCTCACGCTCGCCGCGTCCACCCGCGCCGCCCCCCTGCCCCTGCACGCGGACCCATTGGAGACGGCCGTCGTTCTGACCGCCGAGGCCGGACAGGTGTTGCGCCTGCCTGCGCCCAGGGCCCTGCCCCCGGTGTCGATCCGACAGCAAACCTACCCCTTTGACGGGATGCCCATTTCCTACCGCATCCTCGAAGCCGGCCCGTTCCGCCTCCGGCTGCCCTGGGAGATCTTCAGCGCCTGGTCGATCCAGCACACCGCCGGCACCGGTGACATCCACGGCTCCGCGCCGGGCCTGCCCGCGGTGACCCTGCGCGTCGCGCTGCTGCCCGGCGGGGGACCGCTGGGCGGACTCGGCGCGGCCACCTGGAACGCCTACCTCGCCGGCCTCGCCGCCCAGGCGCCGCAGGCCCGCTCAATCCTGCTGGCCTCAGACGACTCCGATGCCAATCCCCAGATGCTCCGCCTGCTCGGCGGCCGCACCCGGCTCGCCCTGATCGAGTCGGCCGGGGCGCGCGGCGAGGCGCTCCGCTCGTTGCACGCCGCGATGGCGTTGCCCGAGGGCACGGCGCTCTTCGTGCTGACGGGCCCGGCCGGCGACGTTGAACGCGTGCAAGGATTGTTCAGCGGTTTTCTGACCGCCGTCGACGCGGTCCCGTAGGCATTGCCACAAGGATGCCGAAACGCCGGGGTCATGCGTATTCCAAGGTCTGACGTCAAACAGGCGTCGCGGTTGCTACGCGTCGTTCGCGACGAACCCGTTCAAACGCGTTGTCCGCGGGCGGACCACCAGGCGGCGAACTCGGCCCAGGCGCGGGCGCGGTGGCTGGTGCGGTTTTTCACGTCTTCGCCCAGCTCGGCGTAGCTGGCGGTCTCGCCGTCGGGCACAAACAGCGGGTCGTAGCCGAAGCCGCCGCCGCCGCGCGGTTCGTCGAGCAGGCGGCCGTCGCAGCGACCGACAAAAACATGTTCCTCGTCGCCGGGGCCGAGCAGCACCAGCACGCACATGAAGTGCGCGCCACGGCGCTCAGCCGGCACGCCGCGCAGGGCGTCGACGAGCTTGCGCAGGTTGGCCGCGCCGTCGCCGTCGCTGCCCGCGTAGTAGGCGGACTCGACCCCGGGCGCGCCGTCGAGCGCATCGACGCAGATGCCGCTGTCGTCGGAGAGCACCCAGGCGTCGGCGGGCAGTTTTTGCTTGAGCGCGCGGGCCTTCTTGGTCGCGTTGCCGGCGAAGGTGCCGGTGTCCTCGGCCACGGGCGGCATGCCGCCGACCTCGCGGGCGGAGACGATCTGCAGGTCGAGCCCGCCGGTGCGGGCGAGGGTGTCCATTTCCTGCGCCTTGTGGGCGTTACCGGAGGCTAAATACAGTTTCATCAAGCAGGAGTTTTTCGGGATAGACGATGTGGCCGCGCAAGAGCGCGTCGTCGCCAAAGACCTCGTGGCGGGTGTCCTCGAGGCGCACCGCGTGGGCGACGGTGTCGGGCCGCAGGCCGCTGAGCATGCCCTTGGCCTTGTCGTCGGCGAAGAGAATGGGGGCGCGGTAGCTGAAGAGGTAGTCGAGTTCGCGGGCGCGCATGAGCTCGCTCAGCAGTTGCGAGCCGCCCTCGAAATAGACGCCGGCGATGCGTTCCTCGGCGCATTTTTGACGAAAGGCATGGAAGGGCACGCGCTGGCTGCCGGACTCGATCACCCAAACCTGCACGCCCATCTCGCGGAGCTTGCGCACGTAGCCGAGACCGCCGTGCGGCGTGGTGACGACGATGGTGCGCTCGTGAAACGCGTCGGTGTAGAGGTCGGGCAGGTGGCGGTCGATGACCGTGCGCAGCAGGCCGTCGAAAACGAAGCGCACCGGGCACCACTCCTCGCCGTCGGGGGAGCGGGCGGTGAGGCGGGGATTGTCGCGGAGCACGGTCATGGCACCGACGGCGATGGCCGGGAAGTAGCGGCGCCAGTGGTGCACGTCGGCGCGGGCCTCCTCGCCGGTGATCCACTTGGACTCGCCGGTGCGGCAGGCTGACTTGCCGTCGAGAGTGACGGCGACCTTGCCGGCGAGCAGCGGACCGCCGGTGGTGATCCAGTGGTTGAAGATGAGGTTGAGATCCCGGCAGGCCCGCTCGCAGACGCCGACGACCACCTCGACGCCGGCCGCGCGCAACACGTCGACGCCGCGGCCCGCGTGGGCGGGGTTGGGATCGGTGGCGCCGATGACGACGCGTTTGATGCCGGCCGACTGGATGAGTTCACAGCAGGCCCCCGTGCGACCGTGCGTTGAGCAGGGCTCGAGGGTGACGTAGAGGGTGGCACCGGGCTTGGGCGGGCGGCCCAGGGCGGCCAGAGCCACGCGCTCGGCGTGGGGACCGCCGTCCTGCGCGTGCCAGCCGCCGGAGACAATCTGACCGCTCTCAACGATGACCGCTCCGACCAAGGGATTGGGATGCGTGCGCCCCCAGCCGTGGCGCGCAAGCTCGATGGCTCGGCGCATGAAGACATCGTGTTCTTCGCTGGCGGGGGAAAGAGTGGTCATGCGCGCACGTGGGGATTTGTCTGTTTTTCGCGTCCGACGGTGGTCGCGCCGCCGTGGCCGGGGTGGACCGTGGTGGCGTCGGGCAGGGAGTAAATGCGGTCGCGGATCGCATTGAGCAAGGTCCGCGTGTCACCGCCGGGCAGATCGGTGCGGCCCACGCTGCCGGCGAAGAGCGCGTCGCCCACGAAGGCGGCTCCGAGGCCAGGGAAATAAAAGAGGATGTTACCCGGACAGTGCCCCGGCACGTGGCGCACCTCGACCTCGTGACCGAGTGCCTCGATGCGGTGCCCCTCGTCCACCCAGCGGTCGACCAGGACCGGTTCGAGCTTGAGCCTCATGCCAATCATGCCGGCCAACCGCTCCTCCATGACCTGCGGGGTTTCGATGAGCACCTGATCGTCCCGGTGCGCGACGACCGTGGCCCCGCTGGCGCGCACGACCTCGGCACCGCCCTCCATGTGATCCCAGTGTCCGTGGGTGAGCCAAAGCTGGGTAAGCTTGCAGCCCTCCGCGGAGAGCATCGGGGCAACCTTGGCCCAGACGCCGCCCGGGGCGTCGATCAACACCGCCTCGCCGCGCTCCGCGGAGGTGAGCAGGTAGGCGTTGGTCTGGATCAGACCGGAGGGCAAAACATGTAGCTTCAACACCCGATCAGCTCACAACGCCGGATGCACCAACGGCAACCGCGAAAACACCTGCGCCGCGACGCCAGCAGCCGGCCTTCTGCGTTCATTCGGCGAACGCATCAGTATTGGTTTAAAATTCCGCTGTTTTTGATTAGTTTAACTTATCACAAAAAAAGATCGTGCGGTTTGCTTCCGGGCAGAAATGGCACACTTGGTTTAGTTTCATATCATTTAATCATAATATCTTAATAAATAAGTTTTGTTTTGGCCTCGCCCCTGTCGGCGGGCTTTTTTTAAGAAGTTTCCTTAATTATGTGCGGAATTTGCGGAGAAGTTAAGTTCAAGGGCGCCGAGGCCGACCTCGACGCCGTGTCGAAGATGTCCGGTTGCATGGTCCAGCGCGGGCCCGACGCCGATGGGCTCGTGAAACGAGGCCGGATCGCCTTCGGGCACCGGCGACTCAAGATCATCGATTTCACCGAGGCCGCCCAGCAGCCCATGGTGGACGCCGAACTCGGACTCACCCTCGTCTTCAACGGCGCCATCTACAACTACCCCGAACTCCGCGCCGAGCTGCAGGGTCACGGCTACCGCTTCTTCAGCCACGGCGATACCGAGGTCATCCTCAAAGCCTTCCACAAATGGGGCCCCGAGTGCGTCAAGCGCTTCAACGGCATGTTCGCCTTCGCCATCCACGACCGCGACTCCGGCCGCGTCGTGCTCGCCCGCGACCGCGTCGGCATCAAGCCCCTCTACTACACGCGCACCGCCGACACCTTCCGCTTCGCCTCCACCCTACCCGCCCTGCTCAAGGCCGGCGGCACCAACACCGCCATCGACCCCGTCGCGCTCAACCACTACATGAGCTTCCACTCGGTAGTGCCGCCCGATCGCACCATCCTGAAAGGCGTCAAAAAACTCCCGCCCGGCACCATCGCCACCCTCGAACCCGACGGCCGCCTCGACCTCAAATCCTACTGGACCCTCGACTACGGCACGCGCTCCGACCAGGCCGCTTGGTCGAAGGACGATTGGATCGAGGCCACCCTCGACGTCATGCGCCGCGCCGTGAAACGCCGCCTCGTGGCCGACGTCCCCGTCGGCGTCCTGCTCTCCGGCGGACTCGATTCCAGTCTCATCACCGGCCTCATTTGCGAGCAAGGCCACTCCGCCCTGGAGACGTTTTCCATCGGCTTCGAAACCGTCGGCAAGGAAGTCGGTGACGAGTTCAAATACTCCGACATCATCGCCAAAAAATTCGGCACCAGCCACCACCAGCTCTTCATCGACTCCACCCGCGCCCTGCCCTCCCTGCGCGACTGCATCGGCCAGATGTCCGAGCCCATGGTCAGCCACGACAACATCGGCTTCTACCTCCTCTCCCAAGAAGTCGCCAAACACGTCAAGGTCGTGCAAAGCGGCCAGGGCGCCGACGAGATCTTCGGCGGCTACCACTGGTATCCGCCGATGCTCGACTCGAAGAACGCCATCGACACCTACGCGAAACACTTCTTCGACCGAGACTTCGCCGGCTACAAGGACGCCGTGCATCCGTCCCTCGTTGACGCCGACCACGCCCGCGCCTTCGTGCAGGCCCACTTTGCCCGCCCCGGTGCCGATCAACCCATCGACCAAGCCATGCGCCTCGACGCCCTCGTCATGCTCGTCGACGACCCCGTCAAGCGCGTGGATAACAACACCATGGCCGCCAGCCTCGAAGCCCGCGTGCCCTTCCTCGACCACGAAGTGATCGAGTTCGCCGCCACCGTGCCCGCGCACCTCAAGATCGCCGACGGCGGCAAATACATCCTCAAGGAAGCCGGCCGCCGCGTCATCCCCTCCGAAGTCATCGACCGCCCCAAAGGCTACTTCCCCGTGCCCGCGCTCAAATACCTGCGCGGCGACTTCCTCGACATGGCCCGCGACGCCGTCACCAACACCGCCGCACGCCAACGCGGCCTCTTCAACCAGCCCTACGTTGAAAAACTCCTCGCCGCCCCCGAAGACCACATCACCCCGCTCGGCGGCTCCGAGCTCTGGCAAATCGCCCTGCTCGAACTCTGGCTCCAGCACCACGTTGATGCCTGAGCCCCGCGCCCGCTCCGCCCGTATCCAAACCCTCGATACCACCATGCCCGCTCCGAGCCCATCCCCCGATGGCACCGAGGTCGTCCTCGATGTCGGCTGGGGCCGTCTGATCTTCGCCCACACCTTCGACTGCCCCGGCAAGGTCGCCAAGGCCGTGCTCGCCGAACGCCCCGGCCAGCGCGACATCGCCTTCTACATCAACGACCCGCACCTCATCCTCAACTCCGCCCCGCAGGACCTGTTTCTCGACCCGTCCAACACCTTCCGGCTCGACCTGCTCGCCTACGCCCCGCCCGCCGACCAGACCACGCCCTTCGTGCTCGACCAACTCGCGCACAAGGAAGACCTCGACGCCATCAACCGCATCTACAGCGCCCTCCACATGGTGCCGCTCGACATCGAGCACGTCTGGGCCCAGCGCGACGACAACCGCTTCCGCTATCACGTCGCCCGCCACCCCGACACCGGCGACATCCTCGGCGTCACCCTCGCCGTTGACCACGCCGCCTGCTTCCCCGACCTGCAAAACAGCGGCAGCCTCTGGGCCCTCGCCGTCGATCCCCAGGCCGAGTTCCCCGGCATCGGCGCCGCGCTCGTCCACCAGGTCGCCACCGAACTCAAATCCCGCGGCCGCGCCCTGCTCGACCTCTCCGTGCTCCACGACAACGCCGTCGCCGTCTCCCTCTACGAAAAACTCGGCTTCAACCGCGTGCCCGTCTTCGCCATCAAGCGGCGCAACCAGATCAACGAAAAACTCTTCATCCCCCGCCACTCGCAGGAAGGCTACAACCCCTACGCCAAAATCCTCATCAACGAGGCCCTCCGCCGCGGCATCTCCGTCGATCCCCTCGACCCGCCCCGCGGCTACTTCCGCCTCAGCCTCGGCAACCGCCGCGTCACCTGCCGCGAGTCACTCACCGACCTCACCTCGGCCATCGCACTCAACCGCTGCGACGACAAACAACTCACCCGCGACCTCCTCGTCGCCGCCGGCCTGCACGCGCCCGCCCAGATCATTCACACCGACCGCGACGCCACCAACGCCTTCCTGCGCAAACACCGCAGCGTCGTCGTCAAACCCCTGCGCGGCGAACAGGGCAAAGGCGTCTTTGTGGACCTCCGCACCGCCGAACAAGTCGAGCAAGCCCTCGCCGAAGCCGCCACCTACGACGACAACATCCTCGTCGAACAGTTCTGCGAAGGTCAGGACCTGCGCATCGTCGTCATCAACTATGAAGTCGTCGCCGCCGCCATCCGCAAACCCGCCGAAATCACCGGCAACGGCCAACACACCATCCGCGAACTCATCGAACGCGTCTCCCGCCGCCGCCAGGCCGCCACCGGCGGCGAAAGCTCCATTCCCATGGACGCCGACACCGAACGCTGCGTGCGCGAAGGCGGCTACGCCCTGACCGACATCCTCCCCGACGGCACCGCCCTCACCGTGCGCCGCACCGCCAACCTCCACACCGGCAGCACCATCCACGATGTCACCGCCCGCCTCTCGCCCACCCTCGCCAAAGCCGCCATCGAAGCCGCCCGCGTGCTCGAGATCCCCGTGGTCGGACTCGACCTCATGGTGCCCGACATCGAAGGCGACCGCTACGTCATCATCGAAGCCAACGAACGCCCCGGCCTCGCCAACCACGAACCCCAACCCACCGCCGAACGCTTCATCGACCTGCTCTTCCCCCACCTCAAAAACCACCCCGACTTCCCCACTCCCAACACCGGCGAATCCAAATCATGAGCTACGAACTCGACCACGATTACCTGCGCCGCGTGCTCCTCAAGCTCCTCGGCATCCACAGCCCCTCCGGCTACACCGACCCCATCGTGCGCGAAGTCTGCGGCCTGCTCAAAGAGCTCGGCATCGACTTCGACCTCACCCGCCGCGGCGCCATCCGCGCCACCATCAGCGGCGCCAGCTACAGCCCCGACCGCGCCCTCGTCGCCCACGTCGACACCCTCGGAGCTCAGGTCAAAACCCTCAAGGACAACGGCCGTCTCGCCCTCGTGCCCGTCGGCCACTGGTCCGCCCGCTTCGCCGAGGGAGCCCGCGTCTCCGTCTTCACCGACGACCACATCTACCGCGGCCAGGTCCTCCCGCTCAAAGCCTCCGGCCACACCTACAACGAAGGCATCGACACCCAACCCGTCGGCTGGGACCAGGTTGAACTCCGCATCGACGAAAAGATCGATTCCAAGGCCGACCTCCTCGCCGCCGGCTTCAACGTCGGTGACTTCGTCGGCTTCGATTCCAACGTCGAGATCTTCCCCAACGGCTACGTCGCCGCCCGCCACCTCGACGACAAAGCCGGCGTCGCCGCCCTGCTCACCGCCGCCAAGTGGATCGTGGACAACAAAGCCCCGCTGCCCGTTGACCTGCACCTCATCTTCACCATCTCCGAGGAAGTCGGTTCCGGCGCGTCCTCCGTGCTCTACGGCGACGTCGCCGAGCTCGTCTCGATCGACAACGGCACCTGTGCCCCCGGCCAAAACTCCTCCGAATACGGCGTCACCATCGCCATGGCCGATTCCACCGGCCCCTTCGACTACCACCTCACGCACCACCTCATCCACCTCTGCGAGAACAACGAGATCCGGCACCAGCGCGATATCTTCAAATACTACCGCTGCGACAGCGCCGCCGCCCTCGACGCCGGCAACGACATCCGCACCGCGCTCGTGACCTTTGGCGTCGATGCCTCGCACGGCTACGAGCGCACCAACCTCGACGCCCTCGAAAGCGTCGCCCGCCTCTGCGTCGCCTACGCGTTGCAACGCCCCCTCTACGCCTCGCAGAAAACCTCGCTCACCTCCCTCGACACCTTCCCCAAGACCCGCCGCGTCAAGGTCGACAGCGAAACCCGCAAAGGCGCCGAACCCCTCAAACAAACCCAACCCGACGAGGACTCGGAATAGTTACACAGAGAGCACCGAGGAGTCACAGAGTTCACCGAGCCCGATTCACCACCAATCCATTTGGCCACAAAAAGCACAAAAAGCGCAGAATACTAAAGACCCAGACTTTTGCGCCTTCTGTGCCTTTTGTGGCCCAACTCCGAATGCCTTTCTCCGTGACCTCCGTGCCTCCTCCGGATCGCCTCTGTGACTCAACTCCGGAATCTGACTCGGATTTCTTGTCACAGAGCCAAGCCGGAGCCCAGCCCACAGAGTTTCACAGAGCCCAAGCCCGTTGCCTTTCCTCTGTGGCCCTCTGTGCAACCTCCTTCCGCCTCTGTGTCACCCTCGGAACTCTCTTTCCGGCCCTCACGCTACTCCTGACCCTTTTCACCACCACCGCCTGCACCCGCCACACCTCGCCCGACGACACCCTCATCGTCGCCCAGTCCGCCGAGCCGCGCACGCTCGACCCGCAGGCCGCCACCGCCGCCAGCGACTTTCGCCTCATCGAAAACCTCTACGACGGACTCGTGCGCTTCCGCGCAGGCACCCTCGATATCGAACCGGCCCTCGCCACCGCCTGGACCGTCTCCTCCGACGGACTCACCTACACCTTCACCCTGCGCCCGAATGTCCGCTTCCACGACGGCACCCCCTGCGACGCCGCCGCCGTGCGCTACACCTTCGAGCGAATGCTCGATCCCGCCCACCCCGAATCCGACACCGGCCCCTTCCCGCTCGCCTTCTTCTTCAGCGCCGTCGACCACATCGACACCCCCGACGACGCCACCGTCACCTTTCAACTCAAAGAACCCTTCGCCCCTTTCCTCGCCAACCTCGCCTACCCCACCGGCAAGATCGTCTCGTCCACCGCCGTCCAAAAACACCGCGCCAACTTCGGCCGCCGCCCCGTCGGCACCGGCCCCTTCCGCTTCTCCCGCTGGGACTCCAACCGCCGCGTCGAACTCCTCCGCGCCGACACCACCTGGCAACCCGCCGCCAAGCTCCGCCGCGTCATCTTCCGCCCGCTCACCGACGACAACACCCGCCTCACCGAACTGCTCGCCGGCGGCGTTGATGTCATCACCGAGAGCCCCGTCGAAATGATCGGCACCTTTCGCCAAAACCCCGACTTCTCCGTGATCGAAGCCGACGGACCCCACCTCTGGTTTCTCATCCTCAACACCCGCCACGGCCCCTTCGCCGACCGCCGCGTGCGCCAGGCCGCCAACTACGCCATCAACAAAACCGCGCTCGTCGAACACCTCCTGCAAAACACCGCCACCGTCGCCAACGGCCCCGTGCCCGCCGCCTTCGGCCCTGCCCACGCCGCCGACCTCGCGCCGTATCCACATAACCCCGACAAAGCCCGCCAACTCATCCGCGAAGCCGGAGCCGAAGGCGCCGAAGTCACCCTCTACGCCACCGAAGGAGGCTCCGGCATGCTCGCGCCCAAGGCCATGGCCGAAGCCATCCAATCCGACCTCGCCGCCGTCGGCCTGCGCGTGCGCATCGAGACCTACGAATGGAACACCTTTTTATCCAAAGTGAACACCGGCCTCGGTGAAACCGCTGACCTCGCCGAGATGGCCTGGATGACCAACGACCCCGACACCCTGCCCTACCTCACCCTCCGCTCCGCCGCCACGCCCGACCAAGGCGGCTTCAACTCCGGCTACTACGCCAACCCCGAAGTGGACGACCTCCTCACCCGCGCCCGCCGCGAAACCAACCCGGCAGCCCGAGCCGTCCTGTATCAAAAAATGCAATACATCGTCCACCAAGACGCCCCCTGGGTCTTCATCTGCAACTGGCGTCAAAACGTCGTCGCAACCAAGCGCGTAAAAAACCTCCACCTCGAACCCTCCTTCCTCTTCCGCCTCAACCAAGCCAAGAAGACCGATCACTGAATTAACCACGAAGGTCACGAAGGGCACTAAGCCCAAGCGCCGATCCTGAAATTCCAAAACTAAACCCGCTCTGCTTTTTCCGACCTTCGTGCACTTCGTGACCTTCGTGGTTAAAAAAATTCCGTCCCAATGTTCCCGTATCTCATCCGCCGACTCCTCCTGCTGATACCGATACTCCTCGGTGTCTCGCTGGTGGTGTTCCTGCTGATGGCGTTGATCCCCGGCGACACCGCGCAGGCCATACTCGGTCCTTTCGCCACCGAGGAAAACCTCGCCGCGCTGCGCGCCGACCTCGCCCTCGACCGGCCGCTGCCGGTGCAATACGCCACCTGGCTCGGCAACATCCTGCAAGGCGACCTCGGCACCGCCCACAGCCTCAACCGCCCCGTGACCGATGAAGTCTTCGAACGCCTCGGCGCCACCCTGCTGCTCGCCGGCACCGCCTTCATCACGACCTGCCTGCTCGGACTCGGCGCCGGCGCGATCATGGCCCTGCGCCAATCCTCGTGGATCGACCGCTCGCTCACCTTCGTCGTGCTCGCCGGCATCTCCACGCCCTCCTTCGCGCTCGGGCTCGTGCTCGTGCTGCTCTTTGCCGTGCTCCTGCCCTGGTTCCCCGCCAGCGGCATGTATTCAGTCATCGGTGACGCCGGTATCGGCGACCTGCTCGCCCACCTCGTGCTGCCCACGCTCACGCTCACCCTCGTCACCAGCGCCATCGTCGCCCGCCTCATGCGCGGACAAATGCTCGAAGTCCTCCGTCAGGACTACGTGCGCACCGCCCGCGCCCAGGGCCTGCCCGAGCGCACCGTTCTCTTTGGCCACGCCTTCCGCAACGCCCTCGTGCCCATGATCCCTGTGCTCGCGCTGCAAGCCGGCTACCTGCTCGGCGGCGCGGTTTACGTCGAAACCATCTTCGCCTGGCCCGGTATCGGCCGCGCCATCGTCGCCGCCATCTCCACCCGCGACGTGCTGCTCGCCCAAGGCTGCATCCTCGTGGTCGCCGCAGGCTACGTCGTCCTCAACCTCGCCGCCGACATCCTGCAACGCTGGCTCGACCCGCGCCTCAACCAAGCCACCAAACAATAATCTGATTTTCGGAAAGTTACACAGAGAGCACTGAGGAGACACAGAGTTCACTGAGTTTCGAACCACCAAACCATCGATCAAGAATTAGCCACAAAAGCACAAAAGACGCAGAATACTGAAGACCAACTTTTGCGCCTTCTGTGCCTCTTGTGGCCAAACTCCGAATGCCTTTCTCAGTGCTCTCTGTGCCTCCTCTGGATCGCCTCCGTGTAACCCTCCGGAAAAAATGCCGACCCAGCCCCACCTAAACCGATGACGCGCCTGCCCCAACTCTGCATCGGCATCCTTGCCACCGCCGCCGTGCTCGCGCTCGCCGCGCCCTGGCTGCCGCTGCCCGATCCGGCCGTCACCCAGCTCGACCAACGCCTGCTGCCGTGGTTTTCGGACGGACACCTGCTTGGCACCGATCTGCTCGGACGCGATCAACTCGCCCGCCTGCTCGCCGGTCTGCGGCTCAGCCTCGCCGCCGCGCTCGCCGCCACCCTGCTCGCGCTCACCGTCGGCTCCATCCTCGGCATCGTCGCCGGCTACAAAGGCGGCCGCACCGACGGCGTCATCATGCGCGGCATCGATTTTCTGATGGCGTTTCCCTACCTCATCCTCGCGCTCGCCATCGTCGCCACGCTCGGCCCCGGACTGCTCAACGGCCTCGCCGCCATCGCCATCGTCAATATCCCCTTCTTTGCCCGCACCACCCGCGGCGTCACCGTGGGACTCGCCCACCAAAGCTTCGTCGAAGCCGCCCGCCTCTCCGGCCGCACCCACTTCGGCATCCTCCGCCACGAGATCCTGCCCAACGTCCTGCCGACCATCATCGTCACCGGCTCGACCACCTTTGGCTGGATGCTGCTCGAAACCGCCGGACTCAGCTTCCTCGGACTCGGCGCGCAAGCCCCCCAGGCCGACCTCGGCTCCCTGCTCGCCGACGGACGCCAACTCATGCTCGTCGCCCCCGGCGTCGCCCTGCTGCCCGGCCTCATCATCCTCATCCTCGTGCTCGCGCTCAACCTCCTCGGCGACCACCTCCGCGACCGACTCGACCCTCGCCTGCGCCACGCCCCCGCCGGAGCCCCCGGCGCCGCCACCACCGTCACCGCCCCGCCTTCCGACAAACTTCATACTTCAAACTTCCCCCTTCTTAATTGCACCGCTCTCCGCATTGCCTTCAACGGCCAGCCCACCGTCAAGGGTGTGAGCTTCACGCTCGAGCGCGGCCAAACCCTTGGCCTCGTCGGCGAATCCGGCTCCGGCAAATCCGTGACCGCCCTCGCCCTCGCCCGCCTCGTCGCCTCGCCCCCCGGCGTCATCACCGGCGGCGCGATCCGCTTCGACGGGCAGGACGTGCTCGCCGCCACTCCCGCCCAACTGCGCGCCCTGCGCGGACGCCGCATCGCCTACATCTTCCAAAACCCGCGCTCCACGCTCAACCCGCTGCTCACGCTCGCCACCCAGGTCGGCCAAACCCTGCGCGCCCACCAGGGCCTGACGCCCACCGAAGCCCGCGAACGCGCCGCGTCGCTCTTCACCGAGGTCGGCCTCACGCCCGCCGCCGACTACCTGGATCGCCACCCGCACGAACTCTCCGGCGGACAGCGTCAGCGCGTGGTCATCGCCATGGCCCTGGCCAATTCAGCCGACCTGATCATCGCCGACGAACCCACCACCGCGTTGGATGCGACCGTGCAAAAGAAAGTCATCGACCTGCTCCTGGAGCTGCAAAAAAAACGCAACCTCACCCTACTTTTCATCAGCCACGACCTCGGTGTGGTGAAAGCCGTTTGCCACCAACTCATCGTCCTCCGTCACGGCGAAGTCGTCGAAGCCGGCCCCACCGCCGAAGTCCTCACCAACCCCCAACACCCCTACACTCAAGACCTCGTATCCAAATCCCCAAGACTCTGATTTTCGATCCATTTTAACCACGAAGATCACGAAGGACACGAAGCCCAAGACGAGGATACATGAGATCGAAAACGCAGCCTGTTCTAAATTCCGACCTTCGTGCGCTTCGTGTCCTTCGTGGTTAAATAAAATTCCCGTTCCTCTTATGCTAACCGCCACCTATCTCACCAAGACCTACCGCTCTCGCGGACGCGCGTCCGTTCACGCACTGCGCGATGTTTCTGCGGACGCCGCCGCCGGCGAGATTGTCGGCTTGGTCGGCGAATCCGGTTCGGGCAAGTCCACCCTCGCCCGCATCTGGGCCGGACTCGAAACCGCCACCTCTGGCACCGCCACGTTTCACCGACGCGACATCGCCGACTGGCTGCGGCGCGACCGCATTGGCTTCTACCGCCGCGTGCAATACGTCTTCCAGGACCCCACCGAGAGCCTCAATCCGCGCCTCACCATCCGCCAGCAACTCACCGCGCCGCTGCGACTCCTGCGTGGACTCTCCCCCGCCGAGGCAGCCGACAGCGTCGGTCAACTCCTCGCCCAAGTCGGCCTGAAACCCGAGCACGCCGACCGCCACCCGCACGCCTTTTCCGGCGGACAAGCCCAGCGCATCGCCATTGCCCGCGCCCTCGCCGCCCGCCCCGAACTCGTCATCTGCGACGAAGCCGTGTCCGCGCTCGATGTGTCGGTGCAGGCCGAGGTCCTCGACCTGCTGCGCGAGCTGAAGCAAAGCCACAACCTCGCCTACCTCTTCATCACCCACGACCTCGCCGTGGCGGCGGAGTTTTGCGAACGTCTCATCGTGCTCAAGTCCGGCCAAATCGTCGAACAAGGCCCCGCCGAGACATTGCTCGCCAACCCCAAAACCACCTACACCCGCACGTTGCGCGAAAGCGTCTTCACCCTGTAGCCTCCCGTAGGGGTCTCGCTCGCGAGATCCGGTTTGGGGAAACGTCCAACGGGCCGCGCGAGCGCGGCCCCTACTTTGCGGCCATAATTTACGAGGACATGTATGTCCGAGCTCACGCCCGGGGGCCACGGGGTTGAAAAGTAGCGCAGGCTTCCTGCCTGCATCCAATCGGACGACGGCCGGCTGGAAGCCGGCGCTACTTTCGGGGCGAAGGCGAGCAGACGGCCGGCAGGCAACAGGTGGACGCAGGACAGCTCCGTGCCCGACGCTTACCGCGATTATAGGAAGTCTGACCATGCCAACAAACCGGCGGCTCAAAACCTCGGTTTCTGCCGGTATGAAAGCCCGTTGATGAAACGTAGGTTCACCTGTCTTAATTCTTTTCGGTGCCAGGGTTGGCGCTCATAAAACGAGCAAAACCACACCCGATGAAACGCTACCTCCACACCCTTGTTCTGCTCATTGTGACATCCAGCGCCCTTGCGGCGAATACGCGTAGCAACTACCCCGGCGGGGATTTCGAAAACGGACGAGGTCGATGGAATTTGGTCGAAGGGGTTAAAGTCACCCCGGCACTCCCCGACGAATATGAGACGCACGGACGACAGTATCTCAAGTTCACCCTCGGAGATGGCGAGCCGGCAAAGGTTCAGCTCGAATTCAAAATCAAACGGCCCTTCGAGAGGATCATGATCAAGCTCGATATGTATTTGAGCGAAGGCACGAAGTTCAGCGCCAGCCGAAAGCCGCCCATTCATTTTGGCATCAGGAATGGCTCTGCGATGGGGGCATTTCTCGGGCACCGTTACTTGCTGGCCAAGGACCTCAAGGAAGGTGCCTGGGTGACGGTTGAAAAAGAGATCACGTGGGACAGTATCCTGCCCGCCTCCAAGAAGAGCAAAGACCCCTCCGCCGTCTTCGAGATAGAGCTTCTGCAGGGTGAAGGTAGTGTTTTGGTGGATAATATCGAGGTCGTGTGTGAATGAGCCCCATGCGGGGCTCGGGCTGACGAACCGCCCACCCGAGCCTGTTGCGTGTCATGCTCTACGATCTGACCACGTCCCCCTTTTGACCCCTGCCCCCTCGCCCCTTCCCTGTGCCCCCTCAAAAAAGACACTCCCCACCATGTTAAGACTTTTGCCCCTGTTGGTCGTGTTGATTTTGCCGTGCTTTGCCGCCGACTACGCGGTGCTGACCAACACGTCCGGTGCGTCAATCTTGGCGCAACCGTTGTCCATCAAAGGCGAGATCGTCTTGCTGCTCCGCGACGACGGCCGGCGGTTCGAGGCGCCGCTATCCCTGTTCACCGCTGAAAGTCAGACGGTCATCCACAATTATGTGAGCGAGCTTGAGGCTGCGCTAAAGGCACGTGAACTCGCCAGCGCGACCCCGCCGGCCTCCTCGACACCGAAGAAGCCCGCCACGCTTCCATCCACCACGGCGGCCATCCCCGCACAGACATCCCCCGGTGAGCAGCTCACGACACAACTGGAAGCGCCCGTCACCTTCGCCGACCCGCAGGGTGACTATCACCTCCGCGACCGTGTTTTTCCCGAAATGGACATGCTGTCCGTGACCTTGGACAAAAAGCAGCCCGACGTGATCGCGATCAGAATCGACTTTGCCGCGGAGATCCCCGAGGCCCCCGAGTTCACCCGCCCCTATCGGATCTGGTTGGCACTCGATATGGACGACGCCCCCTCAACTGGCATGCCCAACCAACACGGCGAGGAATACTCGGTGGCCATCAGCGGCTGGCGAAAAGCAAGTTCATGGGACCACTACGTCGTTCCCAAACCGGGCGCAGACAAGCAGTCGCCACCGGTCATCCGAAATATCGAATACGCAGACGGCAGCCTGAGTTTTGAGGTAAAGTGCAGGACCTTCAGGCAGAGCGACGCGATCCGGCTGCAACTGAGCGCCAACGTAAACGCCGGCAGACCGGTGGACACCTTCCCGGGTGGTTCAGCTAATAGTCTTCGCTGCATCCTGAAATCAAATCGCTAGGCCGCGGCGGTTGGAGACGTGTCCGGGTTACACGGACTCCAGCGCCCTGCGGTTCCGCCCCAAGCGAATAGCCGTTTTTCTATCTGCACAATCCGCGTCATCCGCAGTCAACCAACAGGCTGAGAGGTGTCGAGTGCGCCGTCCGCGGCGCAGGCTGGAATTGTTTTTATGCCGGGCGGCTTTGATGAGGCGGTGGCTCCACGGCACATCTGCAGAGCCAGCGTATACACCCGCCATTCCGTATCAGGGGGCCGGCGGGGTGTTGGCGTCCTTGTAGTAGGCGCGTTCGAGGTTCCAGGTGGCTCCGGTGCGAATGTGTTGGGGGATATCCTCGCGGGCGGCGAGGGCGACCAGTTCTGCCCGGGTGTAGCGGCGTGTGCCGAACAGCAACAGCACTTTGAGCTGAAATTCAGTGAGCACCATTTCGCGCCACGGTTCGCCGAAGTCGAACGTCGGGTCGCGGAGCAGGGTGTCCAATGCCTGCTCCCGGACGTCGTAGGGCTGCGCAACGTCGGCGGCCAGGGTGGTCAATTCCTCGTGGGTTGTTCGTTGCTCGCTTAGGATCAGGCCGTCCTGTTCCGGAAAACGATCAAGCAGGTAGCGATTGATGGCGGGCGAAAACGGTGCCTCGGGTTTTTGCAGAAACCACGACAACCCATACATGGCCCGGCCGTCGGTGGTCGGTTGGCCATCCCAGAACACATCATCGGTCAGCAGGGCCGGATTGGCCGACAAGTGCTCCAGTATTTGTCTGGCGATAGCCAGGCTGGCTTCGCGTTGCTCGTTCTCAAGTGCCTCGCGCGTCAGGGCTGCCTCCCGGTCGTAGGGACGATGTTTGGCCGCCGCCAGCGCGAGGGCGGTGACTTGTATGGGGGAGGTGACGATGTCCGCGGTCGCGGCCATGACGACAACGTCCGCGCTCGGTTCGTTGCCCCACCAGCGGGACATCGCGGTGAAGCAGCCGCTGAGCAACAGCGTGGGCAAAACCAGTGCGGTGGTGATGCCAATCCGACGAATGGCGGGTCGCATTGGCCGGCTTTCCGTTCAGCGGCGGACGGGCACGCCCTGGGTGGCGAGGTAGTCCTTTACCTGCGGGATGGTGAAGGTGCCGAAGTGGAAGAGGCTGGCGGCGAGGACAGCGCTGGCGCCGCCGGCGTCGAGGGCCTCGGCAAAGTGGGGCATGGCGCCGGCTCCGCCACTGGCGATGACGGGCACGCTGACGGCGTCGCTGACGGCGCGGGTGAGCGGGCAATCGTAGCCGGCCTTGGTGCCGTCGGCATCCATGCTGGTGAGCAGGATCTCGCCGGCGCCGAGCGCGACGGCTTGTCTGGCCCAGGCGACGGCGTCGAGCTCGGTCGGATTGCGGCCGCCGTGGGTGTAGACGCGCCAAGACTTGCCGTCGGGTTCGCGGCGGGCGTCGATAGCGACCACGATGCACTGCGCGCCGAAGCGGTTGGAGGCGTCGGCGATGAGCTGCGGGGTTTTGATCGCGGAGGTGTTGAGCGAGACCTTGTCGGCGCCGCTCTTGAGCATGGCCTCGATGTCGGCCACCGAGCGCAGGCCGCCGCCGACGGTGAGGGGCATGAAGCATTGCTCGGCGGTGCGGGCGACGACATCGTGCATAATGCCGCGGCCGTCGGAGGACGCGGTGATGTCGAGGAAGACGAGTTCGTCGGCACCCTGCGCGTCGTAGGCCTTGGCGGACTCCACGGGGTCGCCGGCGTCGATCAGGTCAACGAATTGCACACCCTTGACCACGCGGCCGCCGTGGACGTCGAGACAGGGAATGACGCGTCGGGAGAGCATCGCTTGGCTTCAGTTTAAGTCGGACGTTTAAGATGAAGTTTTGTCCGCAGACCGGAGGCTGGTTCGAACGCTTAAACTCAATCTTTGACCTTCAACTCAGCTTGATGGCTTAGCCGTCGAGCTGGGCGATGTCGGGCTCGAAGTTGACGGCGAAGCGGTAGACGTGGCCCGGGCGCATGATGAGCGGGTGGTCGCGCACGAGGGTCTGCAGGTAATGGACCTTGCCGTAGTTGGTGCGGTAGGCGGCGTCGTGACTGACGACCTCGGTCTCCTGCCAGACGCCCTGGAAGTCGTCCTTCTGCACGGTGCAGCGGTGGCTCTCGGCGCCGAGCATGGGGGCGCCGGGCACGTGGTATTTGGAGTGCGGGGCGGCGATGGCCAGCATGTAGCGGAACTTGTCGAGCTGGACCTGCTGCTTGACGGTGAAGCTGAACTCGCAGCCGATCTGGTTGCCGCTGAAGGTCCACTGAACCTTGGCGGAGCCGAGGCCCTTGACGATCTCCTCGTTGGTGTTGATCAGCTCGGGCTGGTCGTAGCGGAAGTAGAAGCTGTTGCGCAGGCCGAGACCGGTGACGCAGTTCTTGCCGTAGAAGGCGGGGATGATGACCTGGTCGCCGAGGGTGAGCTCGGGGAGCATGATCGGCGCGTAGACGTTGTTGGGCCAGTCGAACACGCCGGGGCTGTGCGGGAAGGTGAGCGAGTCGGCGGTGAGCTTGGAGCCGGAGCTGATGAGCGGGATCTGCAGGTGCAGGCCGCTGGCGGCGTCGCGGTAGAGGAAGAGGCCCTGCTCCTTGCGGGAGGATTTGTCGAAGATGACGAAGCGGCCGGAGGTGCGGGGCGCCTCGGGCTTGGCGGGCGGGGGCATCTCGACGGCCTTGGCGAGGCGGGACCACTGGCAGAGGTAGCGCGCGGCGTCGAAGTTCGCCATGCGGGTGGTGTGGTGCGAGTAGGCGGTGCGTTCCTCGTCGCGGAGGTCGAGGAAGCCGTGCTCCTGGTCGAGGTAGGTCTGGTAGAAGAAGACGAAGAGGCGGCGGAGGATGTCGAAATACTTGGATTTCTGGTCGTCGGCGATCCAGCCGTCGCGCAGGCCCTGGAGGATGAGGCTGATGCAGTGCATCTGGCCGTAGGCGCCGGCGGCGCGTCCGAAGGCCCAGCCGAGGCCGTCGGCGCGGACGAGGTCGGGCATCATCTTGATGTAGCGCTCGACGTAGGTGCGCAGCGTGGGGAGCTTGCGGTCGCGCACGCCGCTGTTGGCGTGGAGCTGGAGGGCGGAGCGGATGAACACGTAGTTCATGACGCCGTAGAGGCTGAAGTTGCCGCCGAGGCCCTCGGTGGAGTCGTCGAAGAAGCCGGTGGAGCTGGTCTTGTCGATGCGCTCGACCATGCGCTCGATGAGGCGCGAGGTCTCGTCTTTCTTGGAGAGGCCGAAGGAGAAGCGGGCGACGGCCTTGGCGATGTTGAAGGACTGCCAGTGGTTGTCGTAGTCGCTGCGGTGCAGGAGGGCCTTGTCGATGCGCTCGCGGGTCTCGTCGACGAGGCGTTCCCAGACGGGGTTGCGCTCCTTGGAGGGGCCGAAGCAGAGCAGGCCGAGCGAGGCGTAGGCCAGGCCGTTCTCGGCCGGGGGCTCGGTGAACATCTGGGCGGTGATGCAGCGGGCGGCGAGGTCGACGAGGTCGTGGCCCTTGAGGGTGGTCTCGCCGGTGGCGCGGTAATACTCGCCGAGGGCGAGGGCGACGTGGCCGGCCTCGTCGGAACGGGGCTCTTCGCCGGGTGCCGGCAGGATGGTCCCGTCGGGCTGAATGGAATCAAGGTTGTGGCCCAAAATGGAGCGGGCCATGTCGAGACATTGCTCGGAAAAGCTGTGCATGCGGTAGAGGTTACGTCGTCGGTGGGCGGACAACGGAGGGGCCGTCAGCCGCGGGAAAAGGTGAAATTTGTTCAGCCTTTTCCCGTGCGAGCAAGGGGAATTTGCGCCGAGCGGCGTCGTTGAGCCCCCATATGGTCAAATATCGCCGGTTTATCGCAGCCGGCTGGCGGGAAGTGTGAAGTCGCGCAGGCTCAGCCCTTGGCCTGGGTCTTGATCTCGACGACGTCGTGCGGGGCGGATTCCTTCTGGCCGGCGGGGGAGACGCGGATGTAGCGGGCTTTTTCGCGCAGGGTGGCGAGGTCGGCGGCGCCGAGGTAGCCCATGCCGCTTTGCAGGCCGCCGACGAGGGTGCCGAGCACGTCGTCGACCGAGCCGGAGACTTCCTTGAGGGCCTCGATGCCTTCGGCGGTGAGCTTGCGGGTGGTGTCGGTCTTGTCGTGGCCGTAGCGCGCGGCGCTGCCGGCCTTCATGGCGGAGAGCGAGCCCATGCCGCGGTATTGTTTATAGAGTTTGCCGTTGATCTCCATGATTTCGCCGGGGGCCTCGCGGCATCCGGCCAGGAGGCTGCCGAGGATGCAGCTGTCGGCGATGGTGAGGGCCTTGACGATGTCGCCGGACTTGGTGATGCCGCCGTCGGCGATGATCTTCACGCCGCGGGCCTTGGCGGCCTGGCTGGCGACGTAGAGGGCGGTCAGTTGCGGGATGCCGACGCCGGCGACGATGCGGGTGGTGCAGATGGAGCCGGGGCCCTGGCCGACCTTGATGGCGTTGGCACCGCAGTCGGCGAGGTAGCCGACGCCGGAGGCGCTGGTGACGTTGCCGGCGATGATGGTGAGGTCGGGGAAAGCGCCGCGGACGAGCTTCACGATGTCGCCGACGCCAGCGGTGTGACCGTGCGCGGTGGAGACGGCGACGGCGTCGATGTGCTCGGAGACGAGGTGGCCGACGTGTTCGATGATCTTGTCGCGATCAAGCGAGCCGTCGGGCAGGCGGACGGGCGCGATGGCGGCGCCGACGACGAGGCGGAAGGCGGAGTCGCGGGCGGGTTTGCGGCGGGACTTGGACTCGAGCAGGATACGGTCGATGTCGGAGAAGGTGGCGAGGCCGCGGAGGTGGTCGTCGTCGTTGACGACAAGCATTTTGTGGATGCCGACGTTTTCGGTGAAGAAGTTGTCGGCGGCCCGGATCGGGTCGGGCTGGAGGTCGCGTTCGTGGAGGGTGCGGATCTCGCTGCGGGGCACCATGGCCTCGGCGACGGAGCGGGATTTGTAGCGCTCGCGCACGGTGCTGCCGGGGAGCAGGCCGATGAGGCGTCCGTCGGCGTCGAGCACGGGGAAGGTGCGGAAGTCGTAGCGCTTGGCATCGATCATGGCGATGACGTCGCCGACGAGCTGGTCGGGGGTGACGGTGATCGGATCCTGGATGAGCCCGTGGATGTGGCGCTTCACGCGGGCGACGGCCTTCACCTGCTCGCGGGGCGGCATGTTGTAGTGGATGAGGCCGATGCCGCCGTTGTGGGCCATGCTGATGGCCATGCGCGCCTCGGTGACGGTGTCCATGTCGGACGAGATGATCGGAATGGAGAGGCGCAGGCTGTCCGAAAGCGAGGTCGAGGTGTCGGCGTCCTTGGGCAGGATTTCCGAGTAGAGCGTGGCGAGCGAGACGTCGTCAAACGTGAGCCCGACGGGGCGGTTGGCGCGGAAGAAGGCGTCGGCCGGCAGATAGAATTCGGCGTCGAACGCGTCGGCGGAAGTGGTGGCAACCTTGGTCATGAGTTGCCGTGAACGGAGTAAGCCCGGCGCAAAAAAGCGCAAACGGTTTTTTGCGCGCGCCCGCCGGGTGGCGCCTCGGGATGCGCTGATGCAGTTGCTTACGCGCCGTGATCGTCGACCCAGGCGGCCACCGGCGTGGGCAGGGGGCGGCGCTCGCGGGTGGTCGAGTCGATGCAGACGTGTTCGGTGCGGACGACGGCGGCGCGTTTTTCCGCGGAGCCGTGTTGTTTCCACAGGACGTAGTCGATGGCGTAGCTGTTCTCCGAGAGGCGGTTGGGGGTGACCTCCACGCGGACCTTGTCGCCGCAGGCCAGCGGGCGCAGGTAGGAGGCCTCGCTCTTGGCAATGGGCACGACGACGCCGTGATCGGCAAAGAATCCGCCGAGCTGCACACCGGTGGCGGCCAGCGCCTCCTCGTAGGCCTCGTGGCAAATGAAGAGGTAGCGGGCGAAGAACACCACGCCGGCGGCGTCGGTGTCGGGAAAGTGGATCGTGCGGTGGTAGGAGAACGCCATGGTCGGTTTGGAGTGAAGCTGTGGTAGGCGCTTAATTTTGAGACTGCAACCGCGCGGGTTCGGCTTTGGGTTGCACGAACCGACCATGAACAAAACCGAGATCGCCGACGCGTTGGAAGAAATTGGCCTGCTGATGGAGTTGAAGGGGGAAAACCCGTTCAAGATCCGCGCCTACCAGAGCGGCGCGCGCGTGCTCGGCTTGATCGAGGACGCCGAGCTGGGAGCGCTCATCGCCGAGGGGCGGCTCGACTCGGTCAAGGGCATCGGCGAGGCGCTCGCCCAAAAAATCACCGAGTTGCACACGACCGGCCGGCTGGCGTTTTTGGAAACGTTGCGCGCTTCCATCGAGCCGGGTCTGGTCGAGATGCTGACCGTCCCCGGGCTGGGCCCGAAAAAAATCAAGGCCGTCCACGACAAGCTGGGCGTCAAGGACATCGCCGGTCTCGCCGCCGCCTGCGAATCCGGACGGGTCGCCGACCTCGCCGGCTTCGGCGAAAAGTCGCAGCAAAAAATCCTCGAGGGCATCCGCAACCGCGAGGCCTACGGCAAGCGTCACCTGTGGTGGGATGCGCGCGAAGTGGCCGCGCCCATCGTCGAGGGGCTGCGCGCTCTGCCCCAGGTCTCGCACGCCGAGGCCGCCGGCTCGTTGCGCCGCGGCTTGGAGACGGTGGGCGACCTCGACTTCATCGTCGCCGCCGAGGACGTCGCGCCGGTGGTCGAGTGGTTCACCACGCTGCCCGAGGTCAAGGAAGTCACCGCCAGGGGCGAGACCAAGGCCAGCGTGCGCTTTGCCAGCGGCCTGCAGGCCGATCTCCGGCTGGTGCCGCCCGCGCAATTCGCCTTTGCGCTGCATCACTTCACCGGCTCCAAGGACCACAACGTCCAGATGCGCCAGCGCGCGCTCGCCCGCGGCCTGTCGCTGTCGGAGTGGGGACTCGCGCCGACCGAGGGTTCCGCCGCCAAGGCGGTTCAGGCCGATGACGAGGCCGGCATCTTCGCCGCGCTCGGGCTCGCCTTCATCCCGCCGGAGCTGCGCGAGGGGCTCGGCGAGATCGAGGTCGCCGAGACACAACAACTGCCCGCGTTGATCAAGCCCGCCGACCTGCGCGGCGCGTTTCACAACCACACGACCGCATCCGACGGACACGGCACCCTGGAGGAGATGGCCGCCGCCGCCGAGGCCCTCGGGTGGGACTACCTCGGCATCGCCGATCACTCCAAGTCGAGCTTTCAGGCCAACGGCCTCGACGAGGCGCGCCTCGCCCGGCAGGTCGCCGATATCCGGAAACTGAATACGTCCGGCCGGTTCAAGACCCATGTCTTCGCCGGCGTCGAGTGCGACATCCTCGCCGACGGCCGGCTCGACTACGACGACGCCACCCTGGCCACGCTCGACTACGTCGTCGCCTCCGTGCACAACGCCCTCGGCCAATCCGAGGAGGACATGACCGCGCGCGTCATCCGCGCCATCGAGCACCCCGCCACCACCATGCTCGGTCACGCCACCGGCCGCCTGCTGCTGCGCCGCGAGGGCAGCCGGGTCAACCTCGGCAAGGTCATCGACGCCGCCATCGCCAACCACGTCGTCATCGAGCTCAACGCCCACCCCGTGCGCCTCGACCTGGACTGGCGGCACTGGCGCAAGGCCGCCGCCCGGGGACTGCTCTGCGCGATCAATCCCGACGCGCACGAAACCTCCGGCCTGGCCCACGTCGAGGCCGGCGTGCTGGCCGCGCGCAAGGGCTGGCTCACCGCCGCCCAAGTGCTCAACACCCGTCCGCTCGACGAGGTGCGGCAATGGCTTTCCGCGCGCCGCGCCTCCTGATCAGCGGCGGGGGAAACCCATGTGGCGGCCGGCCATCACCGACACCAGCGGGGGCAGCAGGCAGGCCATGCCCGTGGCGATTTGCGTCGGCCAGGCATTCTGGTTGGTCACCGGCCCGAGGATCAGGCAGATGACCGCGATGCCGAAAAAGAACGGCGTCCACACCCGCATGGCCACCGCGCTGCCGATGCCGAGGATGATCGCCGGCACCGCCACGATCGGACCGCAAAAAAACATCACCACGCCCGCGGTGTAGCCGAACGGCGAAAACACATAGTCCTCGTCCCTGCGCGCCAGCGTCTGCACCACGATGCCGATGCCGAACACCGCGCCCATCAGGATGGCGTCGCCGCTCGCGCCCAAGCCGATGCGTTCCGAAAGCGGGACAATGCCCTGCAGGAACATCCACGCGCCCACCGCCGCGCGCACCGGATCCAGCAACAATACAAACAAAGTGAGCCCCCGTGGCCACGACCCCCGCTCATAACCGACCAGCGAGACGGACCGGGGAAGAAAAATGCCAATGGGAAAAAGCAGGAGACAGACGGCGGCGATCAACCAAGGGTTCAACATAGGGAACCCACCACTGTTACCTCCGGCTCGATCCTGTCGAACGCAAAGCGGCCGCTGATGCAATTAATTGTCCCTTTGTCTGGGGCGGGCGCGAACCGTGCGTGAGCCGTGAGTTTTTTTGATTCATACCATGTCGCATCCGCATGGAACCCGCCGCCGCCGGTCTTGTCCCGGCGCCCGGAAGGCGTCTGCCTGTCGGATAACTTGCCGGGCCGGTCGTGGTCGCCGCGGCTTATATCAGGCCGGCTTCCCGCCAGAATAAGTTGAATTCCTTTTTTTACCGCCAAACCTAGACCGTTTCATGAGCAAACACGCGTCCTCTCTCCGCCTTCTGCCGGTGTGCCTCCTCGGGCTTCTGGCGGTCTCGGCCTGCCGCAAGGCCCCCGTCGAGACCTACCGCATCCCGCACGAAGGCCCCCGGACCGCCGCCGCCGCCGACATGTCGTCGCAGCCCGTGCCCGGCGCCGAGGGCGCGCCCGACATCCGCTGGCGCTTGCCCGCCGGCTGGGAGGTGCAGCCCGACCAGACCGGGATGCGCAAGGGCAGCTTCGTCGTGCGCGACCAGGGCGGCCACGAGGCCACCATCGCCGTCACCGTGTTCCCCGGCGATGTCGGCGGCGACCTCGCCAACATCAACCGCTGGCTCGGGCAAATCCAACAGCCGCCGATAACCCAGGACGACCTGCCGCGCATCGTCTCCGTGCTCGACCTGCCCGCCGGTCCCTTCAAGCGCGTCGACCTCCTCGGTGCCGGCCCCGAGCCCGCCGACCCCGCGCACGACCACCGGATGCGCACCATCGGTGCCTGGCACGCGCAGGACGGACGCACCTGGTTCTTTAAGATGACCGGCGACGCCACCCTCGTCTCCGCCCAATCCGCCGCCTTCGACGCCTTCATCGCCTCGGTGGTCTTCACCGCGGAACCGCTCCCCGGCGCGCCCGCCGCGGTCGCCGCCGCGCTCCAGTCCGCGCCCGCAACCCCCTCCGGTCCGGCCGCCGCCGGCGACCTAACCTGGACCGCGCCCGCCTCCTGGCAGGCCAAGGACCTCGGCCCCATGCGCAAGGCCAGCTACACCGTCGGCGACGAGGCCGATTTCTCCGTCATCGCGTTTCCCGGCGAGGCCGGCGGCGACCTCGCCAACATCAACCGCTGGCGCGGCCAGGTGCAGCTGCCGCCGCTCACCGAGGCGCAACTCGCCGCCGAGACCGAGTCGGTCGCCGGACAAGGCCTCACCTTTACCCTGGTCGACTTTGCCGGCGGCGGCACCCGCATCACCGGGGCCATCCTGCCGCACGCCGGGCAGAGTTACTTTTTCAAACTCACCGGCCCCGACGCCGTCGTCGCGGCCGCCCGGCCCGAGTTCATCGCGTTTCTCCAATCCGTAACCGCCCGCTGATCCCATGTCCTTCGCAAACCATCCGCTGGTGAAGTTCTTCACCTCGATCAAGCTCACGGTGGTCCTGCTGGCGCTGTCCATCGTGCTCGTCTTCGCCGCGACCATCAACCAGGTCCACCTCGGCGTCTGGGGCGTGCAGGAAAAGTGGTTCCGCAGCTTCTTCGTCTGGCACAATTTCAACGGCTTCCTCGTGCCCGTCTTCCCCGGCGGCTTCCTCATCGGCGGCCTCCTGCTGATCAACTTGGTCGTCTCGCACGTCTACCGCTTCCGACTCTCCTGGAAAAAGTCCGGCATCACCATCACCCACGCCGGACTCATCCTGCTGCTCGTCGGCGAACTCGTCACCGCGCTCTACCAGGAAGACTTCCAGATGCGCATGGACGAGGGCGAGACCAAGCGCTACTCCGAGAGCCCGCGCGTCGTCGAGCTCGCCATCACCGACGTCACCGGCCCCGAGTGGGACCAGGTCGTGGTCATCCCGCCCGCGCACCTCAAGTCCCCCGACGCGACCGTGCAGCACCCCGCGCTGCCCTTCACGGTCAAGGCCCACTACTACTACCCCAACAGCGCCCTCCAGATGCAGACCCAGGCGCCCGACATGCCCGCGTCCGGCGCCGACCGCGACCTCGGCGCACGCCTCGCGGTCGCCCCCGTGCCGCTCACCTACAAGGACAACGAGCGCAACCTGCCCTCCGCCCTGATCGAGCTCTCCGGGCCCTCCGGCTCGCTCGGCAAGTGGCTGCTCTCCCCGTGGCTCATCGACACCCAGCGCTTCGACTACGAGGGCCGCACCTACTCGCTGGCCCTGCGCTTCAAGCGCGAATACAAAAACTTCTCCCTCACGCTGCTCGACTTCACCCACGACCGCTACCCCGGCACCGAGATCCCCAAGAACTTCTCCAGCCACCTGCGCCTGCTCAACCACGAGACGGGCGAGGACCGCGAGGTGCTCGTCTACATGAACAATCCCCTGCGCTACCAGGGCCTCACGTTCTTCCAGCAGGGCTTCGACAACAACGACACCACCACGATCCTCCAGGTCGTGCGCAACCCCGGCTGGATGTTGCCCTACATCGCCTGCCTCATGCTCACGCTCGGCCTCTTCGTGCAGTTCGGCATCGGCCTGTTCTCCTTCACCAAAAAACGCCAGGCCCGCGCCGCCGCCGCCGTCCGGCCCTGAACCGACCGACCGCCATGAAACGCATCCTTTCCATTCTCGTTCCGCTGGTCGTCCTCGCGCTCGGCGTCGCCTACCTCGCCTCCTCGCTCCGCCCGCACCGGCCGGGCGGCGACTACGATCTCGCCGCCTTTGGCGAGCTGCCCACGCTGCTCAACGGCCGTATCAAACCGCTGGATACCGTCGCCCGCACCAGTCTCCTGCAAATGCAGGAAAAACAAACCGTGCGCACGCCTGACGGCCAGAGACTCGAACCCATCGAGTGGTTCACCCGCCTAGTCGTCTCGCCCGGCGACGCCGACCACCTGCAGGTCTTCAAGATCATCCACCCCGAGGTC
>JBDRJH010000097.1:0-8713 GCA_043815125.1 Verrucomicrobiota bacterium | reverse complement strand
GCCTGCTGCAGGACCGCGGGCCGCGTCTGGCGCTGCGCCTGCTCGGGGCCGCGTTCGGCGTCTGGGCGGGCAGCCTGTTCGCGTTGTGGGGACTTGCGCTGCACGCCCTGCCCTTCGGGCTCTCCCGGCTCGTGGCGCGGCTGCTCGGCCGTGGCGACCGCGCCACCCTCGCGCTCTGGCGACTGCTCTTCGGCGCGGGCCTGCTGCTCGGCTGGTATGCGCTGCTCGCGCTGGCGGCCGCCGCCTATTTCCAGCCCTGGGTCGTCATCCTGCTCTGCGCCTCGGCCCCCGCGTCCGGGCTCTTCGGCGTGCGCTGGCTGCGTGTGCAACGCGGCCGCGCCCGCGAGTGGTGGTGCGAACTGCGCCTGCTCTTCGATCGCCGACGCGCCGACGCCCTCCGCTCCGAGCACGCCGCCATCGGCGACCTGCTGGAACGCTTCGCGATGCAATGGGCCGGCCCGGCCAAGCCCGCCGACCAACCCGCGCCGCGCCGCCTGCGGCTCGTCAAGCCGCCCGCGTGGGTCAACCTCAGCCTCTCCGCCATCCTCGCCGTCCTCGTCGCCGGCGCGGGCCTCTGGGTCTGGCACGACCACCCGCTGGAATGGCGCCGCACCGACTCGCCCGCGCTGCACGAGCTGCCCGCCGGCCGGCTCGCCGCCGACCTCGCCCGCGACGAACGCGCCTTCGCCGGCGTCGTCGCCGGCGTCACCGGACTGGAGCAACGCTTCCGCGTATTCGAATCTCAACTACTCACCGGAGGGCGCAGCTACTACGACCCGGCCGACGACGACGAGATCCGCCGCATGTTGACCACCTTCCTCGCGCTGCGCGACGCCACCCTGCGCACCGCCTGGACCTACGAGCGGCACGCCCAGCTCCCCCTCGGCCCCGCCCGCGACCGCGCCGCGCGCCTGCACGCCTCCGCGCTGGTCCTGTCCTACGACCTCGCCTTTCGCTTCGTCGAGGCCTTCGAGGGCAAGCCGCTCGCCCAACGCAAAATCAACGAGGCCGAGCCCCGCTGGGAACTCCCGCCCGGCACCCACGACGCGCTGCGCGCCGCGCTCGGCAGCCGCGCCTACCGCCGGCTCGTGGCCGCCGCGCTCGACCTGCTCTCGGCCGATCCCGCGCCCAAGCCGCCCGAGGTCCTCGCCGCCATGCTGCGCGCCCGCGCGCCGGAGCGCGGCTGGCTGCACTACAAACTCGCCGCCCGCGCCGACGACCTGCGCGACCTCGCCGGCGACGGCTACTACCGCGCCAGCTCCGGCGTCTCGGTGCTCATCGGCGACGCCCGCCTGCGCGCCCCGCGCCAGGGCCGCGCGCTGATCTCCCCCGGCCAGCTCGCCGAACTCCGCGGCAAACTTCGCCCCGGCGACATCCTGATCGAGCGGCGCAACTGGTATCTGTCCAACGCCTTCCTGCCCGGCTACTGGCCCCACGCCGCGCTCTACGTCGGCACGGCGGACGACCTGCGCGCGCTCGGCCTGGCCGACGATCCGCGGGTCGCCAAAAAGCTCGCCGCCTTCGCCCGCCCCGACGAACTCGGCCACGCCCACGCCGTCATCGAGGCCATGAGCGAGGGCGTGGTCTTCACCTCCGCCGAGCACTCCATCGGCGAGGCCGACGGCGTGGCCGTGTTGCGTCCGCGGGTCGACGACGACGCCCGCCGCGAGATCATCGCCCGCGCCTTCGACCACGCCGGCAAGCCCTACGATTTCAACTTCGACTTCTTCAGCGCCGACAAGCTCGTCTGCACCGAGCTCGTCTACCGCGCGGTCGACGGCCACGTCGACCTGCCCCTCTTCGACATCCTCGGACGCCGCACGTTGCCCGCCCTGGAGATCGTGCGCCACGCCCTCACCGACGAAGGCCGCGCCCAGCTGGAGTTCATCGCCCTGCTCGACGGCGACGAACGCGCCGGCCACGCCGTCTGGGCCGGTGAGCAAACCCTCGCCGACACCCTCGACCGCCCCGCCCTCACCTGGCTGCAACCCCGCGCCAACCCCGGGTCCGCGCAATAAATACTAACCTGTCTGGTTAGTATTTATTCGTTGAACCGCGTTTTTGTGCGGCGACAAACGCGCGCCGGGGCCGCGGCGGAGCGTTTGGGGATTGGCTCCGTCATGAAAACGTCACATGCTGACAGGCGTATGACCCCTGTAACCCCCGCAGACATCGACGCGAAGCTCATCCTTCGCGGTATCCACCTCGACCTCACCGCCGCCATGCGCGACGTCATCCATGAAAAGGTCGGCAAACTCCTCCGCCACGAACCCCGCATCATACGGGTGCGCATCGACGTCGAACACGACAAGGTGCACAACGGCAAACAGCACTTCGTCGCCAAGGGCCACATTGAGATCAGCGGCCCCGACATGGTCGCCTCCGTCTCCGACGCCAACGGCTACACCGCCGTCGGCCTGCTCATCGACAAGCTCGACGGCCTCCTGCGCAAGCGCCACAGCGAGCACAAGGAAAAGGTCCACCACCCGCACCCCGTCGAGCTCGACGTGGCCCTGCCCAAGGTGACCTCCTGATAGGTCGCATCAGCCGATTTCCAAACCGCGCGGCGGCTCCCGAAAAAGGGGCCGCCGTTCTTATTTTTGGGAACTTGGTGCCGATAACACGGGTCCAACCAAATCGTATGAATCAGAACAACTCGTCAGTTGTCGGCTCGAAGCTTCTGCTTCGGGGTATTCACGTCAGTCTCACCGATGCCATGCAGGCCTCCATCGAGGAAAAAACCGAACGCCTGCTCCGTCACGAACCCCGCATCGACCGCGTGCGCATCGACGTTGAGAACGATCACCGCGGCGGCTCCCCGCTCTTCGTTGCCAAGGGCCACATCGAGATCGGCGGTCCGGACCTGGTCGCCTCCGTCGCCACCGAGGACGCCTACAAGTCCGTCAATCTCCTGATCGACAAACTCGACCGCCAGCTGCGCAAGCGCGCCACCGCCCGCCAGTCGCGCCGCCACGGCGACGCGTCGCTCGCCGAGATGACGGCCGGTTGACGCCGGATAACATCCCCGCATTTGCCGCCCCCGGACGCCCCGCGCGCCGGGGGCGTTTTTGTTGCAGTCCTCCCGTAGGCCGCCTGCTTGCAGGCGCAAGAACCGCCCCCCCGCCCGGCAGCGTCCAATGCGCCTGCAAGCAGGCGGCCTACCAACCGATCCGCATCCAGCGGCTCAGTGCCCGCAGGTGCAGGCGTATTCGGGGAGGTCGCAGCCGGGGCAGATCGTGGTGTTGAGGTTAAAGCGCGCGACGACCGGCTTGGCGTCGGCGGCGGGCTTGATGACCACGACCGTCGGGTAGTCGTTGCCGGCGGGCAACACGCCCTCGGAGACCAGCGCGTCGCCGTCGCGAACGAGCTTCAACGTCACCGGCGCGGAACGCTCGCCGGCGGTGACCTGCACCGACTGGGTGCTCGGCGCAACCGGTTTGCCGTCCTCGCCGACAAAGGTGACCTGCACCTTGCGCTCGGGCGTGACGAGGAACTCGGCGTGCGGCTCGACGCCGGTGAGGAGGCGGCCGCCATTCGGCCCGCCGACGTTGTTTTCGTGCGCCGGCAACGGAGCGGCCAGCAGCGTAATGATGGATAGGATACGGAGTGCGGTGTGTTTCATGGTAAGCGTTTTTTAACCACGGATTACTCGAATAAACACGGATTCGTCGATCCGTGCACTTCCGTGGAATCCGTGGTCATCCGTTTGTTTTGGATTTTGTGATTTCGCCCCTCACTGGGCGGCGGCGGCTCCGCGTTGCAGGGCTTGTTCGGCGGCGCGGCGGCCGAAGGCGAAGAAGACGAGCGGCGTGACCAGGAAATCGAGCAGGGTCGACGACACCAGGCCGCCGACGATGACGACCGCGACGGGGTGCAGGATCTCCTTGCCCGGCTGGTCGCCGGCGAGGACCAGCGGCAACAGGGCGATGCCGGCGGCGAGCGCGGTCATTAGCACGGGCACCATGCGTTCCTGCGTGCCGCGGATGACCATTTCGCGGGTGAAGCCCTCGCCTTCGTGCCGCATGAGGTGCAGGTAGTGCGAGAGCATCATGATGCCGTTGCGCGCGGCGATGCCGCCGACCGCGATGAAGCCGACGAGGGTGGCGATGCTGATGTTGTCGATCATGAGCCACGTGAGCGTGAGGCCGCCGACGAGCGCCAGCGGGATGTTGATCAGCACCTGCAGGGCGAGCGACCAGCTCCGGAAGTAGCCCTGGAGCAGGAACACGATCACCACAAAGACCGCGGCGCCGAGCACGGCGATGCGCACGCTGGCGTCGCGCCGCGCCTGGAACTCGCCCTCGTAGGTGATGAAGTAGCCTTCGGGCAGGCGCACGGTGCCGGCGATGTCGGCGCGCAGGCGTTCGACCAGGGTCTCGACGTCGCGCACGGTGGGCTTGATCGCCACGGTGAAGCGGCGCTGGGCGTTCTCGCGGAAGATGACGTTGGGGCCGCGCGCCTCGCGCACGTCGGCCACCTGCGAGAGCGCGATGGCGCCGCCGCCGACGGTCTCGACCGGCAGCAGGCCGATGCGTTCGGGCGAATCGCGCCAGGCCTCGGGCAGGCGGATCACGAGGTTGACCGAGCGTTGTCCCTCGCGGAGTTCGGCGATGGTCTTGCCGCCAACGAGCGCGCCGACCTGCTCGTTGAGCGAGCCGGGCGACACCCCGTAGGCGAGCGCGCGGGAGCGGTCGGCCTCGATGCGCAGCTGCGGGATCTGGGCCTGCTGGTCGGGCTTGGCGTTCTCAAGACCGGGGATGGCGCGCGCGACCGCCACGACCTCGTCGCCGAGCCGGCGGAGCACGTCGAGGTCGGGTCCGAAGATCTTGACCGCGACGGGCGCGGAGACGCCGCTGAGCATGTGGCCGATGCGGTCGGCCAGCGGCCCGCCGATGACCGCGAAGGTGCCGGGCACGGACTTGAGGCGGGCGTCGAGGTCGGCGACGACCTGCCCGCGGGTGCGTTCGGGGAAGCCCTCCGGCGGGTCGCGGAAGTCGACGTCGAACTCGACCGTCGACACGGGCACGACGTGGTCGCCGCGCTCGGCGCGGCCGAGGCGGCGACCGACGGTGCGGACCTCGGGCACGGCGAGTATTTGTTTTTCGATGACGTCGGAGATGCGGTTCGTCTCGGGCAGCGAGGTGCCGGGGGCGGCGGTCACGGCGATGAGCGCGGTCTCCTCCTTGAAGGCGGGCAGGAAGTCCTTGCCCATTTGCGGATAGAGCGAGAACGCCGCGGCCACGCCGGCCAGCACGGTGGCGAGCACGGGCCACGGGTGGTCGAGGGCGGCGCGCAGGGTGGTGGCGCGGAGCAGGCGCTTGAGCGAGGCGACCAGCCGGCCGTCGGCGTGGGCGGCGCCGGGGCGCGGGTTGAGCAGCCACGAGCAGAGGACGGGGATGAGCGTGAGCGCGACGACAAACGACGCGGCCATGCTGATCATGGTGGCGACGGCGATGGGCGCGAAGAGCCGGCCCTCGACGCCGCTCAGCCCGAGCAGCGGGATGAAGACGAGGATGATGAGCAGCGTGGCGTAGAGGATCGATCCGCGCACCTCGCCGGAGGCGGCGGCGATGACTTGCAGGCGCGGCGACGGGGCGGCGCGGGCGGCGTTTTCGCGGAGGCGGCGGTAGACGTTTTCCACGTCGACGATGGCGTCGTCCACGACCATGCCGATGGCGACGGCGAGGCCGCCGAGGGTCATTGAGTTGACCGTCAGTCCGAAGCCGCGGAACACGAGCAGGGTGATCGCGAAGCTCATGGGCATGGCCATGAGCGTGATGAAGGTCGTGCGCAGGTTGAGCAGGAACAGGAAGAGCACGACGACGACCATGACGGCGCCGTCGCGGATGGCTTCCTTGAGGTTGCCGATGGCGTGGTCGATGAAGTCCTTTTGCCGGAAGAGCGGGAGCGTCTCCACGCCGGGCGGGAGCGCGGGGGCGAGTTCGTCGAGGGCGGCCTCGACCCGGGCGGTGAGCGCGCGGGTGTCGACGCCGGGGGTCTTGGTGATCGACATGATGACGCCGTGGGTCGGGCCGGTCTCGGGCGGGCGGCTGACGCTGGCGTCGCCGCGCATGGGCTCGATGCCCCAGGCGACCTCGGCGACGTCGGCGAGCGTGACGACGCGGTCGCCGGTTTGCCGGACGACGGTGCGGGCGATCTCGGCGAGGTCGGTCGTCATGGCGAGGTTGCGCACCATGATCTCGGTCGGCCCGCTGTCGAGGAAGCCGCCGGTGGTGGTGGTGGCGGCGTTGGCCGCGGCTTGCTCGAGTTCGGCGTGGGAGACGCCGTGGGCCTGCATCCGGTAGGGGTCGGGGCGGACCTCGATCTGGCGCACGCCGCCGCCCATGTTGAGGATCTCGGCGACGCCGGGGATGGATTGCAGGCGGCGGCGGATGGTCCAGTCGGCGAGGGTGCGGACCTCGGCGGGGGGCAGGTAGCCGGGCTCGTCGGGCCGGAGGGTGGAGCGCACGCCGACGAGCATGATTTCGCCCATGAGGGACGCGACGGGCGTCATGAAGGGCTGCGTGTTGTCGGGCAGTTGTTCGCGGGCGGCCTGCAGGCGTTCCTGCACGAGCACGCGGGCGGCGTAGATGTCGGTGTCCCAGTCGAACTCGGCGTAGATGAGCGAGAGCGCGACGTCGGAGTTGGAGCGCAGGCGCGTGAGACCGGAGACGCCGAGCAGGGCGCTTTCAAGCGGCTGGGTGACGCGGGTCTCGACCTCCTCGGGGGCGAGGCCGGGCGCCTCGGTGAGGATGACGACGGTGGGCTTGGTGAGGTCGGGCAGCACCTCGACGGGCAGGCGCAGCGCGGACCACAGGCCGAGGGCGAGCACGAGCAGCGAGGCGCCGAGCACGATCGCGCGGTTGGCGAGCGACCAGTGGATGAGTCGGTTCAGCATGTCGGTTCAGGCGCGGCGGTTTTTGCGAAACGAGACGAGGAGCAACGCGACGACGAGCACGCCGCCGAGAATCTGCCAGGGGCGCTCCGGGTGGGCGTGCGGTTCGTCGTGGTCGTGATCGTGATCATCGTGGCCGGCCGGTTTGGGCCCGGACGTGATCTCGGAGCCGTCGGGGTTGTGCTCGTGGCCGTGGGCGGCGTCGAGCGCCTGCTTGAGCGAGAGCGAACCGCCGCCGGCGAAGGCCAGCGAGTAGGCGCCGCGGGTGACCACCTCGTCGTAGGGCAGCAGGCCGCGGGTGATCTCGACGACGCGGTCGTTGGCGCGGCCGGTGACGACGGGGGTTTTGACGAAGGCGTTGGGCAGGTCGAAGTCCTTGACGTAGACGAAGCGGTTGGACGGCGTGCCTTGGATGGCGGCGCGCGGCACGCTGACCACGTCCTCGTGCGAGGAGACGACGATGGAGAACTCGGCGCGCATGCCGGGGCGGAGTTGCAACTCCGGGTTGGCCACGTGAAAGGCCGCCTCGACCGTGCCGCTGGCGGGATCGGCGACCGCGCCGAGGTGTTCCAACTCGGCGGGAAACGTCTGCCCGGAGAGAGCGGCGATGGTGATGTGGGCGCGCTGGCCCTGACGAAGCCGGCCGGCGAAGTGCTCCGGCACGCGGGCGAGCGCGTAGACCTCGGTGAGGTCGAGGATCTCCGCGAGCGAGTCGTCGGGCCCGACCGGTTGGCCGGTGACGACGTCGACCGCGCTGACGATGCCCGAGATGGGCGCGGCGAGGGTGACGCGCGGCGGTGGATCGCCGACCTGGCGGCTCTCGACGACGACGGCCGGGGAACCTTTTTCAACGGGGTGGTCGAGCTTGAGCGACACCTCCAGCGCGCGGCCGGCGACGCGGCTGCTGACGACGGCGCGGTGGCCCGGATAAACCTCGATGCGACCGAGCGCGAAGATGGTCTCCTCGAAGACGCCCGGCTCCGTCACCACGGTTTGGATACGGAGGTTGGCGACGCCGGCGGCGTCGAGCACGACGGTGTCGGCCCGGCGGTCGCCCTGGGCGGCGAGCAGCGCGGGCAGTAACAGGATGGGGAGAAGGTGTTTCATCGGCGGGAAAGCGATTGGTTGGTGAGCGGGAATGACGGGTCGGTGAGCGCGTCGACGCGCACGAGCGCGGCGGCGCAGGCGGCCTCGGCGTCGACGAGTTCGCGGCGGACGGAAGCCAGCGCGCGGCGGGCGTCGAGCACCTCGAACAGGGCGGCCTCCCCCTGCGCGTGGGCGCGGCTCAGGAGTTCATGCGCCCGAACGGCGGCGGGCAGCGCGTGGCGACGCAGGTCCAGCGCGGTGTCGCGGGCGGCCTGCAACTCGCGCCAGGCCGCGCCGAACTCGAGCCGCAGGTCGATCTCGTCGGCCCGCGCGAGTTGTTCGGCGCCGTTCAACGTCTCGCGGGCGGCGCGGATGTTTCCCCGGTTGGGATCGCGCACCGGCAGCGGCACGGAGAAGCCGGCGACGAGGGCGGCGTCGCGTCCGTCACGAAAGAACCGGACACCGGCCCCGACCGTGATGTCGCCGGCGGCCCGGGCCTGTTCCAGGCGCAGACCGGCGCGGCGCCCCTCGATCTCGGCGCGGCGCGAGGCCAGGCGCGGGTGGTCGGCAAGCCCGGCGAGCAGGGCGGGCGCTTCGGGCAGTGTGTCCGGCACCGACAGCGAGCCGGTCAACGCGCCGATGTCGGCGGCCTCGCCGCCCCAGTGCGCGGCGAGCGCGGCGCGGGCGTTGGCGAGGGCGGCCTCATCGCGGGTGACGGCGGACCGGGCGAGC
>JBDRJH010000096.1:0-2675 GCA_043815125.1 Verrucomicrobiota bacterium | reverse complement strand
CGGCCGAGGCGCCCGCTGCCAAAGCGCCGGGCGCCCGGCAAGGGACCAAGCTGATCGGCGGCCACTTTCCCCCGGAGATCAGCACCCAACTCCGCATCCTCGCGGCCGAGGGCGGGACGACGGTGCAAAGCCTGTTGGCCGAGGCGCTGGACGATCTGTTCGTCAAAAAGGGCCGCAACCGCGTCGGTCGCGGTGGCGTATAATCGTATACAACTATACGCCTATACACGGCAAAGGCGCCCCGGGGCCTGAAAGGTGAGTTTTGGGGTAGGGGCTCACCGTTCGTCGGCCGGCCCGCTGAACTCCACCAGGACCGGCATTTCGAGCGGTTCGCCGCGCAGCTTGGCCCGCCGGACGACACTGTGCTGATCGATCAGGATTTGCGCGTCGCGCTTGCCGGTGGAGGTCTTGGGGAACCAATGGAGCGCCACCCGTTCGACCTTGCGGCCCTTCTTGATGGGCGTGAAGTCGACGAAGAAAGGACAGAGCTTGTTGATTTCGTCCTTGGCGGCCTTTAGGCAGTATTTGTTAAAATCCGCGAACCGGTCCAGCTTCCCCTCGGGCACGTTCAGGAGAGCGCGAAGCTCCTCAACCGTGAATTCTTCCGTCTGCTTGTATTCCAGGCCTATGCGGCGCTCGATCATCTCGTAGAGGCAGAGGGCGTATTTCGACTCGAAGCAGTACATCACCTGCGTCTTGAGGCGGGCATAGACCTCGCTGTTCCGCAGGATCTCGATCAGCTCCTCGGGAATGCGGTAGTGAAGGAAGCCGTCCTTCTCCAGGCTTTCGTCGCTCGGGCCGAGGAGCTGGACGCGGCGCTTGTAGCTCTTACCGGCCTTGCGGATGGTGACGATCGCGATCGTGCCCATCAGCCGCAACAGCGAGCTTTCCACCCGCTCGTTGCCCTGATGCGTGCCCTTCAGGGCCGTTTTCGAGATGGCATGGATGATGGGCTCGCCGATGCGCTCCCAGGCGTTGGCGATCAGCAGGTTGTAGATGCGGCGGTCTGCGAGGGTGAGGGGGCTCAGCTCGACGATGTCCACCAGCTCGCCAGGCTTGACGATCTCGCCGTAGTTGGCCGGATCGAACGGGTTGCCGCGCCCCTTCTGATCCAGGGTTCGAATAGCGAGATCGACTACGGCGCCTTTCGACATCGACACATCCAACGGTGAGCAAGGGCAGATTCTTAGCTCACCTTACGGGCGAATTGTGAGTTCGGCAAATCCTCTAGCTCCCCGATGGAATGGTGAGGGGGATACCCCAAAACTCACCATCGAAGATGCCCCCACCCCAACGCTCACGCGACTCGGCCCCAACACTCACTTTTACCGACCCCAACGCTCACCGTAGGCTACCCCAACGCTCACGCGACTCGGCCCCAACACTCACTTTTCGGCCTGATTCTCCGTTACCGTTCAGCGAGTTACGGCCCCTGAATCTTGAATCTAAGAAGAATCTTAGAATCTGAACCGGAACGGTGAGTTTTGGGGTGGGCCGGCCTGTGGATAACTTGGTGCCCAGACCTCAAAGTCCAGGAAGAACAAGAAAGCCCCGCCTCTTGGGGGCTGCGCCCCCGCCGGCTCGCGGCCTTTGGCCGCCCCGGCCCGCTTCGCGGTCCTCCCACCCGGCATCCCCCAAAATGAGTCGGCCTAGTCGGCCGACAAGTAATTGCCAAGAGGAAGACCGGCAAAAATTTTCAAAATCAGCGCCCAGTCCAACCGTCGCATGGCTTTTCGAGAAAAGCGTGTGGCTCCGTCAAGAGAAACCCGACCGACATCGCCGACAGATAGGCCGCTAAAGCTCGATTCCGGTCCGTGGGGCGGCAAGTCGGGTAGGGAAGGGGACGGGGGTTCCCAGAGCGATCCGCCGCCCAACGGCGACCTGAACGGTGAGGCAATGCCCCAAAACTCACCGATCAGGTTCGCGCGCCGCCGACGTGTATACGCCTATACAAGCCATCAAGCCGTTTAAGCGCTCGCCGCGGTGAACAGGCCCCGGAACTCCGGCCCGTCGTAGTACCGGACCTTGGCGGCGATGGCGGGCGCGGCGCCCTGGCGCAAAAGGATCTCCAAACTGGAATCCAGCCGCATGATCTCGTCGGGCGTCATCAGCTCGCGCCGCGACAGATGCGTGGAGGTCGAGCTGCTCTTGGTCTCGAAAAGCTGCATTTCGCCGCGCGAGGTCGAGGTCCCCGTCGTCTGATAGCTCATGGTCGTGGCGCCGATCGACTTGGACACCCAGCTCGCGGTCTCGACGTCGGCGACGTTGAAGATCTGCACCAGGCCGGCGTTGGAGACGAAGGTTCCCGCGTTTTTGCCGTAGGCGCTCCAAAGCTGGTGCATGTCCTGGAGGATCGGCCAGAGTTGGAGGCCGTAGCCGGCCATCAGGCCGAACGCCCGCTCGACGGGTTCGAGCCGGCCGAGGGCGGCGAACTCATCGAGCAGGAAGAGCACCGGGGCCGCCGGCCGGGCAGGGGAGCGGGCTAGGTCGTGGATCGCCTGCGCCACCATCAGCCGCAGCCAGCGTGAATAGGCGTCCAGCCGCTCCGGCGGCAGCACCAGGAACACGGTGGCCTTGCCTTCCTTCAGACCGGCGAACCGAAAACCCCAACCGCCAATGGACAATCTAGGACATACGACCTAATATGCTTGGCGTAGTGAACGGCAGTTTGTAGC
>JBDRJH010000095.1:0-18852 GCA_043815125.1 Verrucomicrobiota bacterium | reverse complement strand
TGGTTGCAGATGAGGCCGATATAGACGGCGGACAGCAGGGTGAACACAAAGGCCTGCACGAGGCCGACGATGATCTCCAGGAAGTAGAAGATAAAAATGAAGTGGGTGGCGTGCAGGAGGTTTTCACCTCCAAAGACATTGCCGAAAAGACGGGCCGAGAGGGTGATCGGACGCATGCCGATCGACACGAGCTCGATGATGCCGACGAGGAAGAAGACGACGCTCAGAAAATAATACATGGCGACGTGGAGTTCGCCCTTGCCGGCCTTGTTGCCGAACAGGTCGTGCCAGATGAGCTTCGGACCGGCGTATTTGAAAATGAGGATCAGCCACGCGCCGAAGGAGAACAACGCGAGCGCCAACGTGCCGTTGGCCTCGGAGGTGTGCGGGCGGAACAGCGCGGTATCGACGACAAACTTGCCGGTCTCGGCGTCAACATGGCCCCAGCCGGCGGTGCCGATGAACGGCAGCAAACCGCTCCAGTTGTGCACCAGAATAAAAATGAAGAGGCAGAGCAGAACGGGAAAGGCGCCGGGCATGGCCTTCTTGCCGATGATCGGCTCAAGCATCTCGCGCAGCGTCTCGATGAGGGATTCGAACACCGCCTGTCCGCGGGAGGGGACGATCTTCGGCGTGCCGACCATCCAGCGAATGCCGATGATGAGCAACGTGGTGACCAACAGACTGGTGAGGATCGAATTGCTGATGGGCAGCTTGATGTATTCCGCAAGGGAAGACGGTGCCTCATGGCCACCGGCGGCGTGGGCAAACGCTGCGCTCGCCAGCATCAACGCGGTCGTGCCGACGATTTTGGTGAGGGAGGAAGTGATTCGGGGGGCCATGGAACGGTTCAAAAGCAATGGACCTAGGCAAACGCCCGTGGCACCGTCAACTCCTGAAATGGCCCCTATTAGCGGCCCGACTAGTAATTAGCACGGCCGTAACGCGACGCAGCGTTGCTAATCCAAGACCGGCGGCTCCGGATCAGGCAGGCTCCCGGCGGCCGGCACCGCTCCGGGGACGCGCCGGGCCACCAGCGACTGGTAGCCTGCTTCGGCACGCTGCTGAAACACCGACTCGCTCTCAAACGGCCACTCGGTCGCCTCGTCCAGCCGCCAACAGGGATGCGCGGCGACCCGCAGCGTGGCCCACTCGAAATAGTCGGTATGGTCGGTCCGGAAGCACAGCTCGGCCCCCTCCCCCGCCCGTGCGGCCAGTTCGCTGAGGAAATCGAGCTGGATCACCCGGTTCTTCCAATGGCGGCGCTTGGGCCACGGATCCGAGAATAACACAAACACGCGGCCCAATTGGATTTCCGCCGGCAACGCCTCCAGCAGCAAAGCCGCCTCGCCGTGAATCCAGGTGACGTTGGTCAGGCCGGCTCGATCAGTTTTGCGCCGGGCCCGCTCGATCCGGTCGGCCACCAGGTCCACGGCCACGCAGACGTCATCGGGGTGCGCGGCGGCGTAGGCCGTCAGATAATGTCCGTGCCCGCATCCAATCTCCAAGGTGACCGGTCTCCGGCATCCGGCCAACGCGCGCGTCAACTGCTCCCGCAGGGTGGCGAGACGGGACTGGCGAATCGAAAGTGCAAGGTCGAGCGGCACGGCGAAAGGGTGCGCATATGGCCGGACGCCCGCAGGCGCTGCAAACCGATTTTAACCCGGATAATTCACCCGAAGATGGAATCTGTTTCAGAAATATCCGTTTTGCCGTCGGCAAAAACCCCGACAGAGTCGGCCCGACAGGACGCCTGTTTCACCAGACCACTGGTGAAACATTGGGGTTAGGCACGCACGGTCTCCCCCGACTCCGGCCGGACATTGGGCAAGGTGAAATAAAACGACGTCCCCCTGCCCTGCTCGCTCTCGGCCCAGACCCGGCCGCCGTGCAATTGGACGATGTGTTTGACGATGCTGAGCCCCAGCCCCGTGCCCCCCTTTTCGCGAGAGCGGCCCTTGTCGACGCGGTAGAAGCGCTCGAAAATGTGCGGCAAGTCCACCTTGGGAATGCCCGGCCCGTTGTCGCAAATGCCAACCATAACCTCGCCGGCCTGCTCCCGGGCCACGATGCGGATCACGGAGCCCTTCGAAGTGTATTTCAGGGCGTTCTCGATCAGGTTTTCCAACACCTGCGAGATCTTCAGCGGATCCATCCAAACCCGAGGCAGGCCCGACGCCAACTCCAGCTCGACCCGATGGCCCGCAGCGGTCGGCCGCGAGCGATAATCCTCGGCGACCTGCGTCAAGGTGCGCGCCAGGTCGATCGATTCACGGTTCAAGCCGGGATTGATCGACTCCAACCGCGACAACGTCAGCAGGTCCTCCAGCAGCGAATTCAAACGCTCCGTGTGGCGCTGGATGGTTTTAAGAAAGTGCTGCTGGTCGCTCGCCGCGATCTCGCCCTCTCCGTCGACCAGCGTCTCGACGTAGCCCTTGATGACGCTGAGCGGCGTGCGCAGCTCATGGGAAACGTTCGCCACGAACTCCTTTCGCACCGCCTCCAGCCGCTTCTGCTTGGTGATGTCGTGCAACACGAAGAGCATCCACGGCAGCCGGCCGCCGTTGAGCGGCGTGATCGTGCTGCCCGTGACCTCGACCCAGGTGGACATCACGCCCTCGACGAACTCGATCTCGTGCTGCGGCTGCGTGCCCTTCTGACGGACCGCCTCCACGTAGTTGAGAAAATCGACGCTGTGCAGCACCAGCTCGAGGCGCTGGTTGAGGATGTTTTTGGCCCGCGGAAAGATCCCCGTCAGAGCCTTGTTCGCCAGCAGGATGTAGTTGTTGGAATCCACGATCAAAACCGCCTCCTGCAAACTCCCGAGCGTGGCCTCCAGCTGCGAGACCTGGCTGTGACGCTGCAGGTCCAATTCGTTGAACTTCTCGATCAACGCCGCCGACGCGTCGCTCAAACGCAGCCACGCCGGATCAATGCCCTCAGCGAACTCCTCGCGCAGCATGGGACGCCGCGCCTTGATCGAATCGTGCAACATCAACACCGCCCGCCGGTGCGCCCGCAGCTTCAGCAACGTGAACGCCAGGGCCAGACCCAACAGCAGGGTGATGAACCACAACATGGAGAGTGAACAAGAGCGTCCGCGCCGCCGGACTCAAGCCCCGGACGAACCCGCCGTCTCCGGAGTGCCCGCACGCCGCTCGGCCATGCGGTAACCCACCCCGCGAATCGTTTCCACCCAGTCGGCTTCCGCGCCGAGCTTCTCGCGCAGGCGGCGCACGTGGGTGTCCACCGTGCGCGTCTCGATCTCGGTCTCGTAATTCCAGACGTTGATCAACAGGTGCTCGCGCGTCTGCACGCGCCCGCGGCGCTCCATCAACAACCGCAGCAATTTGAACTCGGTGGCCGTCAATTCGACCGGGCTCCCGCCCACCGCCACCTCATGGCGCTCGGTGTCGAGGCTGATGCCCCCCGCCTGCAATATCCTCGGCGTCTCCGGAACGGTCTCCCCCAGGCGGCGCAAAATCGTCTGCACGCGCAAAACAAGCTCCTTCGTGCTGAAAGGCTTGCAGATGTAGTCGTCCGCCCCCGTCTCCAAACCTTGGATACGGTCGGACTCCTCCGCCTTCGCGGTGAGGAAGATCACCGGCACCCGCTTCAGCTTCGGATCGGCGCGCAACATGCGGCAAATCTGGATACCGTTCAGGTCGGGCATCATCACATCCAGGATCACCAGATCGGGCATGAAGGTGCGCGCCATGCCGACACTGCGGTTGGGGTCGTTGACGGCCTCCACCACAAACCCCTTGGCCTTGAGATTGTAGGCCAGCAGGTCGGTGACGTCGGACTCATCGTCCACCAGAAGGATTTTTTTGGGCTGATCGGTTTCGGCCATGGAGCACGGATTAAAAATTAACGTCCGCCACCCTACCCCACCAATCCGGAACGGCCCAGTGGAAATCAGCTCTGTTTCACAAATGTTACAGCGGCACCGATTCGCCGCATTCCACAATCAAAAGATACGAATCCCACAACAAATTGACCATAAACAGCTAAAGCCGCCACGCCTCGACCTCCACCTCGCAATGCGCCCAACTAAAAACGTAAAAGACTCCAAGAAAGCAACTTATTAATCCCGCGACTCCGCTCACCATCCGCCCCTGCATCCCGATGCTGGAATATACAGTCGCCCACATAAAACGTGGCCCAACCGCCACCCACCCATCGTCCAAGCTCAATCCAACCGCGCCCCCATCGGCACCCGCACGATTGAACCAAATCACGGCCGATACCAATCGGCCTCAACTCGTGGACCCCTGACAAGGGAGACCCCGGCAAAAACCACGACGAGGGTGCCTCGAACGCCCATCCGGACCACCATCTCGACTACGGCGAAATCCCGCCCGCTCCCCTGCCCCGCCCGGCCTCGATCCAGACCAGCAAGATACCAATATCCGCAGGCGTGACACCACTGACCCGGCTCGCCTGACCCAGGCTATGCGGCTGCAAATCCGTCAGTTTCGCGACCGCCTCGGCCCGCAATCCACGCACCGCCGCATAGTCCATATCGCGCGGGATTCGCACCCTCTCCACCTCGGCCAGTTTGGCGATCTGCCGCCGCTCGCGCTCAAGGTAACCGGCATAACCCACCCGATAGAGCACCTCCTGGCGCCACTCGCGAGGCAAAGCCTCGAACTCCGCCGGCAACGCCACCGGCGGGATCGTGCCGGAGGCCACCCGGCGCACCCGATCAGCCCAAGTCCCCTGCCCTTCCGAGGCCGCCACCGTGCCCGGCTCCGGGCGCGTCGACTCCAGCCGCTCGATCCACTCCCGGATAGTCGTCCGCTTCGCCTCGATCCGCCCCACCCGCTCCGGCGAGAGCAGGCCCGCCGCCTTGGCATGGTCCAGCAGGCGCAGCTCCGCGCTGCCATGATTAAACAAAAGCCGGTATTCCGCCCGACTCGTGAACATGCGGTAGGGTTCATTGGTGCCCTTGGTCACCAGGTCGTCGATCAAAACCCCGATATAGCCCTCGTGACGACCAATCACCAACGGCGCCACGCCCCGCACCTTGTTGACCGCATTCACGCCGGCAATGAGTCCCTGACAAGCCGCCTCCTCGTATCCCGAGGTGCCGTTGATCTGCCCGGCAAAAAACAGGTTTTCGACCTTCTTGGACTCCAACGAGGCAAACAACTGCGTCGGCGGCGCAAAATCATACTCCACCGCGTAAGCCGGACGCAGCAAAACCGCCTGCTCCAACCCCGGGATGCTCCGCACCATCTCCAGCTGCACGGAAAACGGCAGCGACGTGGAAAGCCCGTTGATGTAATACTCGTTCGTGTGCCGCCCCTCCGGCTCCAAAAAGAGCAAATGGCGCGGCTTATCCGCAAAACGCACGAACTTATCCTCGATCGACGGACAATAACGCGGCCCCGTGCCTTCGATTTCACCCGAATACATCGCCGACAAATGCAGATTCTCCCGCACCAACCGCGACGTCTCCTCGGTGGTATGGGTCATCCAACACGGCACCTGCTTCTCGCCGGGAGTCCAGCCGAGGCGCTCCTCGCCGGTTTGTTCCACGTGGAACAAGTCGCCATCGCCCCGCGTATCGTGGAACGCAAACAGCGTCGGCTCGGCGTCGCCGTGCTGAGGCTCCATCTTGGAAAAATCGATGGACCGCCCCAAAAGCCGCGGCGGCGTGCCAGTTTTGAGCCGGCGCAGCTCGATTCCCGCCTCTAGGAAGCTCGCCGAGAGTGTTTTGGCGCTAAAATCCCCCAAGCGGCCGCCTTCGTTCTTGTTTTGGCCAATGTGCATCAGGCCGCGCAGGAAGGTGCCGGTGGTCACCACCACGGCGCGACCATGGAAATCGATGTCCAGATTAGTGCGCACGCCAACCACGCGCCCCGACTCATAGATCAGGCCCGTAACGGTCGCCTGGAAGAGCTGTAGATTCTCCTGCAGCTCCAGCACGTGTTTCATGCGGTATTGGTAGGCTTTTTTGTCGCATTGCGCCCGCGGCGACTGCACCGCCGCTCCCTTGGACTCATTGAGCAGGCGAAACTGGATACCCGTCACATCGGTATTAATGGCCATTTCGCCGCCCAACGCGTCGATTTCCCGCACAATTTGCCCCTTGGCTTGGCCGCCAATGGCCGGATTGCAGCTCATCTGGGCCACCGTATCCAAATTACCACTCAACAGCAGGGTGGAGGCGCCCATGCGCGCGGCCGCCAGCGCGGCCTCGCAGCCCGCGTGACCGGCACCACAGACAATGACATCGAAGGGAGTGTGATTAAACAGCATCGGTAAAGGCACAGGGGTAGGGCAGGGGACCGCCCCCGTAAAGCCCCGACGTCGCCGCCTCGGCGCGACCGCCGGACGCCACTCAACCCAGGCAGGCAGCCTGGCCCAAAACCCGTCAAGCCGGATCAAATCGCTGACGAAAATCGCGCCCAATGCGCCCCAACGGTCGCAGCCCCGCAAAAACCACGCCCCTACTTGCCGATGCAGAAGGTCTTGAAGAGGTGATCCAGCATACGCTCGTTATCAATGCGCCCACAGATCTCCCCGCAGGCATCGAGCGCGCCGCGCAGATCACTGGCCAGCAACTCGACCGGCCCACCCTCGGCAAGCCTGGAGCGGGCCGCGCGCAGGCAGTCTCCGGCCCGGCGCAACGCGTCGGCATGGCGGGCGTTGATGGCGACGACTTCGTCGCCGTGCTGCCGACTGAAGGCATCGGCATGAGCGGCGATCGCCTGCGACATCTCCTCAAAACCGGCGCCCGTCAGCACGGAAACCCGGAACGTCGGTAGATCCGCCGGCGAAAAACACCCCTCCGGCAAATCGCATTTGTTCTTAATAACAAGCACTTTGCCTATTTTATCAGCCGTCGCGACGGCCTCCGGCTGGATTGGGCACGGCCGGCTGGCATCAACCACCCAGAGGATCAGGTCGGCGTCGGCGGCGCACTCCAAGGTTTTGCCCATGCCGAGCTTTTCGAGTTCCTCGGGTGCGGGGTTGAGACCGGCCGTGTCGATCAGGTGGATGGCGTGGGGACCGATCAGGATGCGCTCCTCGATAAAATCCCGCGTGGTGCCGGGACGATCACTGACCAGGGCGCGGTCGCGGCCGATGAGACGGTTGAGCAGGGAACTTTTGCCGGCGTTGGGTTCGCCAAGGATCACCGTCTTCAGGCCATCCCGCAGGACATCGCCGTAGTGACTGGTGGCCAACAGACGGTCCGTTCCACGTAGAACATTGTCGAGTTCGCCGAGCACCTGGTCACGGTCTTCAGGCGGCAGGTCCTCGTCGGGAAAGTCGATGTAGGCCTCGATGCGGGCGAGCACGAGCAGCAGGCCTTCGGTGAGCGTGTCGAGGTGGCGGCCCAGGCTGCCCTCCAGTTGTTGGCGGGCCACGGCGAGGGCGCGTTCGCTGCGCGCGTGGATGACATCCATGACGGCCTCCGCCTGGCTCAGGTCGAGGCGGCCGGACAGAAAGGCGCGACGGGTGAATTCGCCGGCTTCGGCGCCGCGCATCCCGCGCTTAAGTAGATCCTCCAGAACGTATTGTGCGATCAGCGGGTTGCCGTGCGTGGAGATTTCCAACGAATCCTCGCCGCTGTAGGAATGTGGACCGGGAAAAAACGTCAGCAGCACGTCGTCGAGCACGCGGTCGTCGTCGGTCGTGCGGTAGTCGCAATAGTGGGCGTGGCGCGGGGTGGGGGAGCGGCCGAGGATTTCCGAGGCGACCCGGGCACAATCCGGCCCGCTGGCCCGAATAACGGCGAGGGCGGAGGTGCCGACCGGGGTGGCGAGGGCGGCGATGGTGTCGGCGGAGGCGTGTTCGGACATGCCTCGCAACCAACCCCCGGGCCCGGCCCGCGCCAAGCGAAAAGGCGGGGACCGGGCAGTGAACGGGTGGACGCGCCCGCCTGCCGGGAGGCGTCACACCGGACGGAGGGACGGACGGGCAGCAGGACTTACTGCTGCTGCTGCGATTGCTTCAGCATCATGGCAAACTGTCCAAGACGGGCGCTTTGCGCGAGGAAGGGGTAGGGGAGGGTGAGGGCAAAACCCATTTTGGCCTGGGAGGCGGTGACCGTCATGCGCGGCGGGGCGACGGCGGCGTAGCCATCTTTGAGCGTCTGGACCTGGGCCTTCAGATCGGGGTCGTCGAGGTTGCCACCCGACGATTCGACCACCATGTCGACGATGCGCCGGCCGCTGATCTCGGCGACCAGCAGGTCGTCGGGACCAAGCGGGATTTGCACCGGGTTGGCAACCGCCTGGCGAGCCAGCACGGCGGGCAGACGGGCGGCCAGGCTCTCGGGGTCGGAACCCATGATGAAGAGACCGTCCGACACGCCGTAGTATTGCGTGGAGACCACCGGGGGCAGGCCGTCGGTGGCGGTGGTGCTGGTGATGGCGCCAAAGGGCACGCCGGCGATGGTGGTTTGTTCGCCGTTGAACTCGGTCTTGATCGTGGTTTGCGGAGCGGTGCCGGCGGGCGCGAGCGAGGCTATGCCGGAGAGCAGGGCGTTGGAAAAACGATCGGTAAGGGCGGCGCTTTGGCGATAGTAGTCATTGACCGTCTCTCGCTGGTAGTCGCCCTCGGACACCATGAATAGGTCGATCTCGGGAGCCCGGTCCGCGACGGGCATATCCATGTCAAAGGTGGCGACCGTGCCGCGTTTGCCCGCCTCAATCAGCGCGATGAAGCCGGGCTGCATGGAGGTGAGCGCCTGACGGCCTTCCGGGTGGTCGACCGCCAGCAGGGCGGCGAAGACACCGTTGAACAGTTCCGTCTGGGCGGCGGGGTTCGTCCGCACCAGGAGGTTAAACAGGCCGTCGGCGGGCACCGAGCGGTTGATCTCGGGGTCCGCACCGGGCGCGTGGCGCAGAAAAACGCCCAGCGCGGTGTCAGGCAGGAACTGGGCGGAGTAGGTGAGGGCGATGCCTTGGTCATTAAGATCAAGCGCACCGCCGGCGGAGTGGATCTGCGCAAGATAGCTCCAGGCGACCTCGGCGTAGCCGACCAGGGCCTGGCGGTCGGCCGCGGATTGTTCGGCGAGCTGGGTTTCGATGGCACCCATCACGCGAGACTTGAGTTCGGCAAGCAGGGCGGGGCTCAGGCGACCCCAGAAGCGAATCTCCTCGGTCTGCGGACGGGAGACGTGGGCGGTGATGGCGTCGGGCGCGGTGACCTTGGCAAAGGCCGCGGCGTCACGCGCGATCCAGGTCCATTCGCCGCGCTGCTCCAACACGAGACCGGCGGCGCCGAGGGCGGTGGCGATCTTGCCGCCGGGCTTGAGCTTGGCGAAGCCGACGAAGGTGGGCTGCCCCGACAGCATGGTCGCATCACCGTCGTCGAGCAAAGCCACACCAAGGTTGGAACCGGGCTCGATGTCGGAGAACTCGGGGTAGCCGTAGGCGGCGAGTTGCCCGAGGAACATGCGGGCAAGGGCGGCCTCGGGGACGGCCGTCATGAGTTTTTCAAGATCGGCGTTGATCAATTTGGGGTGGCGCAGGGTGTAGACGGCCTGCACGCCGGCGATCTCGGTCAGCTCGGCGGTAAAGGGCGCGGGTTGACTGGCGGTTTTTTTACCGCAACCGGTGTTGAAAAGGGCGAGCGGGGCGGCCAAGGCCAGCGCGGCGACGGATACGATGCGACGAGGGAGCAAAATCATGGGGATTGGGCGTGGTTTGGATTGCGGCAAGCCGAACGGAGTCGGCGGGTCGGTAATGGCCCGCAGGTTCGAAGAGAATTGGCGCAATGGCAATCCCACAGGCCACATGGACTTAGCGAACACGACCGCGCGCGCAGGATACGAAAAAACCGGGCTTCGCATGAAGCCCGGCTGTGAATCGGATGGCAGCCACCGCGCCTCGACGAACCGCCGGCAGGCAGCTGCCCGAACGGGGAGGGCGGGCGGCGGGGCAGGGGAGTGAGCGCTTACTCGGCGTCTTCGCCCTCGCCGGTGACGGCGGTGCCGCCGGTGACGTTGACCTTCGCGTTGATGGCGGCGCTGACCTTGGCGGCGAGTTCGGGTTTCTCGCGCAGGGCGGCCTTGGCGGCGTCGCGACCTTGACCGACCAGATCGCCCTCAAAGGAGATCCAGGCCCCCTTCTTTTCGAGAATCTTGTGCTCCACGCCAAGGTCGATGAGCGAACCGACGGCGGAGATGCCCTCGTCATACATGATGTCGAACTCGACCTCGGTGAAGGGAGGGGCGACCTTGTTTTTGACGACTTTGATCTTGGTGCGGTTGCCCACGATCTTGCCGTCGGGGAGCTTGATCTGCTCCTTACGACGGATGTCGATGCGGATGGAGGAGAAGAACTTCAGCGCACGACCACCGGGGGTGGTCTCGGGGCTGCCGAACATGACGCCGATCTTCTCGCGAATCTGATTGGTGAAGATGCAGATGCACTTGGTCTTGCTTACCACGGCGGTGAGGCGGCGCATCGCCTGCGACATGAGGCGGGCTTGGGAACCGACCGTCGCGTCGCCCATCTGGCCGTCGAGTTCGCTCTTGGAGATGAGGGCGGCGACCGAGTCGATGACGATGACGTCGATGGCGTTCGAACGGATGAGGGTTTCGGTGATGTTGAGCGCGTCCTCGCCGCTATCCGGCTGGGAGACGAGCAGATCGTCGAGCTTCACGCCGACCACGCGGGCATACTTCGGATCAAGGGCGTGCTCCACGTCGATGAAGGCGGCCAGACCGCCTTTGCGCTGAGCCTCGGCGATGACGCTGAGACAGAAGGTGGTCTTACCCGAGGACTCCGGGCCGTAGATCTCGACGATGCGGCCGCGGGGCAGACCGCCGACGCCGAGCGCCAGGTCAATGGCGAGGGAACCGGTCGACAGGGTCTCGACCTGCATCTTATGGTTGTCACCCAGGCGCATGATCGAGCCTTCGCCGAACTGCTTGGTGATGGCGCTGATGGCGAGTTCGACGTTTTTACGATCAGGAACGGCGAGGGCGGTGGAGGACTTGGAAGCGGCGGCTTTGGACATAGGCGTGATGGGTCGGTCTAGTGGACGTGATGGTAAAATGCGAACCGTGTCGGGCCGGCGGCGCGAGGCAAGCGCGGAGCGTTAACGACGACGGCGGCGCGGCTGGATTCGTCGCCCAGAATATCGCGAGAGTGGGACTTTTGCGGTCCCTGTCTCAAGTTTTCTCCAAAAACGCCCACGCCGCAGAACGTGTCGTGCGATCTCCGACTCATGCGCCATCGGTGCGCGCCCCGGCCCGCTTTCTGCTAGGCGGGACAACCTTTCGCTTGATGCCCGCCAAATCGGCCCCTTAAAGTTTACTTTCCATAGGTTCACACCTCTGTTTTCGCATGAACATCAAAGCATATCTCAAACCGCAGTGCGGCTGGTCCAACGGGGTCCGCGCCATCATGCGCAAATACAACCTCCCCTACGAGGACATCGATATCATCAACAACCGCGACAATTACGCGGAGATGGTCCAGAAATCAGGCCAGCCCCTGTCCCCCTGCGTCGAGGTCGACGGGGTCATGCTCGCCGACGTGTCCGGCGAGGAAGTTGAAAACTACCTCCTGTCCAATGATTTGGTGAAACCCACCGACCGCGCCGCCGACGTCCCCACCAATGCCGCCTGCACGGATGAGGAACACGCCAAAATGGCCACGAAAACCATCCGATTCTTCTAATTCATTCGAGGGCTCACCTGAAACTTCCCCCGGGGCCGGCTCTCGCCAAGATGCGACCGGCCTCTTTTTTTGCCCGAGCGCCGTCGCCCCGCCCGACAGACCTTAAAACGACCTTTTTTATCAACATGGCCAAGATCATCCCGTCCCCGCTCTACCGCACCGACTTCGAGCACGACGCCTGCGGCGTCGGCCTGATCGCCAAGCTCAATGGCGAACGCTCCTACGATGTCGTTAATCGCGCGATCACGGCCCTCAAGGCCCTCGCCCACCGTGGCGCCATCGACGCCGACGCGGTCACCGGCGACGGTGCCGGCCTGCTCACCCAGATTCCTGTCGAGCTCATCAAAGACTTCCTGGAGTCGCAAAAGAAGCCCCTCTTCAAAGACGAGGACCTCGGCGTCGGCATGCTCTTCCTCCCCAGCGAGGACGACTACGCCCAGGCCCATTGCAAAAAGATCGTCGAGGAGGCCGTGAAGACCGAAGGCATCGCCTGGCTCGGCTGGCGCGAAGTCCCCACCGACTCCTCCTGCCTCGGCCGCAAGGCCCTCGACACCCAGCCGCTCATCGTGCAGGCCCTCGTCGCCAAAAAGGACGACACCACTCCCGACGACTTCGAGCGCAAACTCTTCCTCATCCAGAACACCGTCCAGCGCAAGGTCCTCGAGGCCAAGATCGACGGCTTCTACATCTGCTCATTCTCCTCGCGCACCATCGTTTACAAGGGCCTGCTCACGCCCGCCCAGATCCGCAAGTTCTTCATCGACCTCAAGTCGCCGAAGTTCACCAGCGCCTTCGCCATCTTCCACCAGCGCTACTCCACCAACACCTTCCCCACCTGGCACCTCGCCCATCCCTTCCGGATGATGGCGCACAACGGCGAGATCAACACCATCCGCGGCAACCGCAACCGCATGCGCGCCCGTGAAAACTCCGCCGCCCACGGCGTCTGGGGTGATCGCTTCGACGACATCAAGCCCCTCGTCCAACCCTCCGGTTCCGACTCCGCCTCCTTCGACAACGCCCTCCAGCTGCTCACCCTCGGCGGTCGCAACCCCCTGCACGCCTGCATGCTCATGATGCCGCCGGCTTGGGAAAAAGACCAGACCCTCACCCCCGAGACCAAGGCCTTCTTCCGCTACCATGCCGCCATGATGGAGCCCTGGGACGGCCCCGCCGCCGTGGTCTTCACCGACGGCCGCGTCATCGGCGCCACGCTCGACCGCAACGGCCTGCGCCCCGTGCGCTACAAGATCTTCGACGACGGCTACGTTATCCTCGGCTCCGAAGCCGGCCTCGTGCACGACTTCCCCGGCAAGGTCGTCGAGTCCGGCCGCCTCGGCCCCGGGCGCATGGTCGCCATGGACCTCGTCGCCGGCAAATTCCTCCGCGACCACGAGGTCAAGGCCCAGTTCACCTCCGACCCGCATTACCTCGAGTGGTGCAAGAAGCACCTCACCACCATCGAGACCCTCACCGAAGGCCTCGCTCCCGAGGCGCCCGTCGCCCCGGACGTCGCCGCCCAGATCGCCTTCGGCTACGAAACCGACGAAGTCGAGCTCGTCATGACCCCGCTCGCCGAAGGCCTCGAGCCCACCGGCTCCATGGGCGAAGACTGCCCCCTCGCCGTGCTCTCGCGCCGGCCGCGCCTGCTCTACACCTACTTCAAGCAGCTCTTCGCGCAGGTCACCAACCCCCCGATCGACTCCATCCGCGAAAACGCGGTCATGTCCCTCAACATGTTCATCGGCGGCCGCCTCGGCCTCTTCGAGGAATTCCCCGAGTCCACCGGCCTCGTCGAACTCGAGTCGCCCGTCCTCCTCGACCACGAACTTGCCGCTCTCCAAACCGCCCCCGCGCTCAAGGACCGCGTCGTGACCCTTGACGCCAACTTCGACGCCACCGCCGGCACCGCCGGTCTCGAAGCCTCGGTCAAAGCCCTCTGCGACGCCGCCACCGCCGCCGCCGAAAACGGCGCCAAGCTCATCATCCTCTCCGATCTCGGCCTCTCCGCCACCAAGGCCGGCATCCCCATGCTGCTCGCCGTCGGCGCCGTCAACCAGGCCCTCGTTCGCGCCGGCCTGCGCATGCAGACCGACCTCGTCGCCCAAACCGGCGAAGCCCGCGAGGTCCACCAGATCGCCACCCTGCTCGGCTTCGGCTGCAACGCCGTCAACCCGACCCTCGCCCTCGCCACCATCGCCGAACTCGCCGCCACCGGCAAAACCAAGAACCCCGTCGAAGTCGCCAAGTCCCTGGAGAACTACCGCTACGCCATCGGCGCCGGTCTGCTCAAGATCATGGCCAAAATGGGCATCTCCACCCTGGCATCCTACCGTGGCGCGCAGATCTTCGAGGCCATCGGTGTCTCCCACAAAGTCGTCGAGGAGTGCTTCACCGGCACCCCCTCGCCCATCGGCGGCATCGACTACGAACAGATCGCCGAGGCCACCCTCGTGCGCCACGCCAAGGCCTTCCCCGCCGAGGTTGCGCCCGACGCCACCGCCCCCGCCCTCGCCGCCGAAGGCTACTACAAGGTCAACAAGCGCGGCGACGGCGAGTTCCACGGCTGGAACCCCAAGGTCGTCGCCTCGATGAACAAATTCGTCAAAGCCGGCACCTTCGAAGGCTACCAGGAATGGAAAACCCAGTCCGACGACCACCAGCCCGCCGCGCTCAAGGATCTGCTCAAGATCCGCTTCGACGGCGCCAAACCCGTCGACCTTGAGGAAGTCGAGGGCATCGAGGACATCCGCAAGCGCTTCACCACCGCCGGCATGTCCCTCGGCGCGCTCTCCCCCGAGATGCACGAGGACCTCGCCATCGCCATGAACCGCATCGGCGGCAAGTCCAACTCCGGTGAAGGCGGCGAAGACGCCGACCGCTTCAACGTTCGCGAGAACGGCGACAACGCCAACTCCGCCATCAAGCAGGTCGCCTCCGGCCGCTTCGGCGTCACCGCCGCCTACCTCTCCTCCGCCAAGGAAATCGAGATCAAGATGGCCCAGGGCGCCAAGCCCGGCGAAGGCGGCCAGCTGCCCGGAGCCAAGGTCACCCCGCTCATCGCCCGCCTCCGCTACTCCGTGCCCGGCGTCACCCTCATCTCGCCGCCCCCGCACCACGACATCTACTCGATCGAAGACCTGGCCCAACTCATCTTCGACCTCAAGGAGGTCAACCCCCGCGCCAAGGTCTGCGTCAAGCTCGTGTCCTCCTCCGGCGTCGGCACCGTCGCCGCCGGCGTGGCCAAGGCCTACGCCGACGTCATCCTCGTCTCCGGTCACGACGGCGGCACCGGCGCCTCCCCGCTCGCCTCCATCAAGAACGCCGGCTCCGCCTGGGAAATCGGCGTCGCCGAGGCCCACCAAGTGCTCATGATGAACGGCCTGCGCGGCCGCGTTGTCCTCCGCACCGACGGCGGCATGAAGACCGGCCGCGACATCGTCATCGCCGCCCTGCTCGGCGCCGAGGAATTCAACTTCGGCACCGCCGCCCTCATCGCCGGCGGTTGCGCCATGTTCCGCGTCTGCCACCTCAACACCTGCCCCGTCGGTGTCGCCACCCAGCGCGAAGACCTCCGGGCCAAGTTCCGCGGCAAACCTGAAAACATCATCAACTTCTTCAACGCCGTCGCCGAGGATGTCCGCCACTACCTCGCCAAGCTCGGCGCCAAAACGCTCAACGACATCATCGGCCGCGTCGACCTGCTCGAGCAGATCGACGACCCCGTCAACCCGAAGACCAAGCTCATCAACCTCGCCGGCCTCCTGCACAACCCGGATCCTTCCGGCGAGCTCGACCGCTACCACACCCGCGAGCGCAACGAGCGCTTCGGCGGCGAAGGCTCGCTCGACGAAGCCATCCTCCAGGAAGCCCGCGACGTCATCCTCGGCGAGTCCTCCCGCCTGGTCGCCCGCTACAAGGTCACCAACGTCAACCGCGACGTCGGCACCCAGCTCTCCGGTCAGATCGCCTACGTGCGCGGCGACGAAGGACTGCCGCCCGCCACCATCGACCTGACCTTCACCGGTTCGGCCGGCCAGTCCTTCGGCACCTTCCTGGTCAACGGCGTGCGCCTCACCCTCAACGGCGAGGCCAACGACTATGTCGGCAAGGGCATCAACGGCGGCGAGATCGTCATCCGCCCCAAGCCCGCCGAAACCTTCGTCTGGAAGGAACAGTCCATCATCGGCAACACCTGCCTCTACGGCGCCACCGGCGGTCACCTCTTCGCCGCCGGCCGCGCCGGCGAACGCTTCGGTGTGCGCAACTCCGGCGCCACCGCGGTGGTTGAAGGCGTGGGCGACCACGGCTGCGAATACATGACCGGCGGCACCATCGTCATCCTCGGCCCCACCGGCGGCAACTTCGGCGCCGGCATGTCCGGCGGCATCGCCTTCGTTTACGACGAAGCCGACGAATTCCCCGCCCGCATCAACCCCGCCATGATCGGCCTCGAGCGTCTCTCCGACACCGCCGAGATCGAGAACCTGCGCAAGCTCATCGCCACGCACGCCCAGCTCACCGGCTCGCCGCACGCGCAGGACCTGCTCAACGACTGGACCAACACCGTGAAGAAGTTCCAAAAAGTCGTGCCCTTCCCGCCGACCCCGGACTTCCCGAAGAGCCTCTGCACCTTCGACCCGGCCAAGCTCGCGATCACGGTCTGAGCCCGGCCTCCACCAAAAACCGCGCCCGAAAGGAGCGCGGTTTTTTGTGCCCCGAGGCAACGTATCCAATATTTAACGACGCCATCGAACGCGGATCCCCGGATGGCGCGTGTTCCCGCTCCACCATATCCCGCGCATCGAAGATCTCCTGGACCGGCGAGAACTTGCCGCCGACCGTCATGAAGAGCCAAACCTCCTGCGAGTAGCCGCGCGATGCGTTGGCTAGCAAAAAGCCCGCGGTCAATCGCCCCCCCATCCGACCTCGCCACCGCGGCCGACCGCCGGCACACTTGCCGGTCAACCCCGTTCCAACGTGCCCCAGCGCTTCCCCATCACCCTGCTCTTCATGCTCATCGGCGGACTCACCGCCTGCGCGGAAACGACCTCCGCCCTGGATCGCTGGCGGGAGCACTTCTCGTCGTTACAAAATACCCCGCCCGAAATCGCGCACCGTCTGCCCACGCTCAATTCGCCCGTGCGTGATGAAATACTGGATACAGCCACGGCCGGCACCCTCCGCACCCTGCTTCCCGTCATGGACGCATTCGCGATGCGACCGGACGATGTTTTGGCATTCCCCCCCATCCACGGTCCCGAAACCCCCTTTCCCGACCATGCCCCGCTCAACCAGGTCGCCCGGCTTCGCATGGCGCTGATCAAACTCGCCTGGAACGACGGCCAAACGGACCGCGCCCTCGCGCTCGCGAAACAAAATCTGGACCTCGCCAGCGCCATGCTGGAGGCCCAGCAAGGCATCATCCCCGTGATCGCCTCCGTCGGCACATGGCAAACCGCGCTCGACGGCGTCTACTGGCTGTCCCGCCAGCCGGGACTCACTCCCGCGCAGGCCGCCCTCCTCCAGGCCCGCCTCGCCAACGACGACTCGCTGGCCGCCCGCGCGCTCACCCGCGCCTTTGAAGGCGAATACACCTTCATCCAAAAGGTCGTCATCGAACGCCTGCCCGTCACCAACGATCCCGAGCTGCTGCTCTCCTCCATCGGCTCCCTCGGCATGGCCCCGCCATCCGCGCCGCCCGAAGGCGAACCTCGCCTGCCGGTCGCTGAACAACCGCCACTCGACGCCACCGCCACACTCGCCCTCAGCCGCGCTCGCGCCCACGACTATACGCAGGCGTTCGCAGCCAAGCCGCTGCGCCACCCCGGGCAAATCTGGAACGAGCAACACCTGCCCGCGCACCGCCGGCTTGCACAGGAACTCGGCGCGTTTCTGAGCTACGCCGTCGAGGATCTACTCGCCACCCCCGAACGCATCGCCGCCGCCAACGCCGTGCTGGCCACCGTCGACAACCCCGTCGGCAAACTCTACGTGCTCATCGCCACGCCCCACTGGAACTCCGTGAGCGAGACCGTCTATCGCCGTCAGGCCCAGAGCAACGCGCTGCAAGTGCTGCTCGCGTGGCGCCGCCTCGGCCGCGCCGCCGACATCGCCACGCTGCGCGACGCCGGCCTGCTCGACTCGACTCCGGCCGACCCGTTCTCAGACGGTCCACTGCTGATCGATCCGCAACACGCCCGCGTATGGAGCGTCGGCCCCGACGGAGTCGACCAGGGAGGGGAGGGCGACGGCGAGAACCTCGGGCGTCCCGACGATCTTGCCTGGCCGTCTGTATTATAATTTCAACTACATCGTCGCCGCGCCTGGCCGCGTTTGCTATGGCCAAACGCGGCTTGCCCGGGACCCCGCATCCGCCACCCTGTCGGGCATGACCGACCCGAACGACCGCCGCCCGCGCGACATGGACCGCGCCTACTGGGATGACGTCGCCGACACCTACGAGGACGAGATCTTCAGCGTGCGCGACCACGACACCGGCGGCCTGATCGAGGAGCGCGTCGCGCGGTTCGCCGATCCCCGCCACACCGCCGCCGACCTCGGTTGCGGCATCGGCAAGTTCACCCCGCTGCTTGCCCGGCACTTTGGCCGGGTCCACGCCTGCGACCTTTCGGAGAAACTGCTCGCGCGCGCGCGCCGCGTCTGCCGTGCGCACGACAACGTCGTCTTTCGCCAGACCGACCTCGGCGCCGAGGCCCATCCCTTCGAGCCGGTGGACTTCGTGCTCTGCGTGAACGTGCTCATCATGGCTTCGCTCGACATCCGTCTGCGCGCCCTCCGCGCGGTGACCGCGCAGGTGGCGCACGGCGGACACCTCTTGCTCGTCGTGCCCTCGACCGAATCGATGCTCTACACCCGGTTCCGCATGGTCGACTGGTCATTGCGCGACGGATACGACTGCGAGACCGCGGTGCGCGAGAACCTCCCCCGCACCGGTTCGTTGCGCGGCCTCTATCAAGGCGTGCGTCCCATCGAAGGCGTGCCCACCAAGCACTACCTCCGCGAGGAGCTGCAGGTATTGCTCGGCGAGCACCAGATGGACGTCCTGGAAACCCGCAAGCTCACCTACCCCTGGACGACCGAGTTCGACGACCCGCCCCCCGGGATGGCCACCCCGTTCCCCTGGGACTGGGTGGTCCGGGCCCGCCGGCCCGAACCCCCCGCCGGCCCACCCGCGCCAATC
>JBDRJH010000094.1:0-26863 GCA_043815125.1 Verrucomicrobiota bacterium | reverse complement strand
TGCCTTGAAGGGGGAGGCTGGTGATGAGGCCGAGGCGGGGTTTGTCGATTTGCTGAACGGCGTGGATCAGCGAGGAGACGTCGTATTCGAGCAACGTTTCGCGCTGCGGGCTGAGCACGGGCAGGGTGTTTTGCTGGTCGGCCTGGAGCGCGACGAGTCCGAGGTAGACGGCCTCGCCGGTGGGCAGGAGCTGGGGTTGCAGGCCGGCGGCGGCGGCGCGCTCTTCCTCGGGGGTGTCGGGTTCGGGGTGGACGACGTTGAGGCGGAGCTTGCCGCCGGAGGCGCGCACGTATTGGCGAAGCATCTCCTCCACGCGGCGGGTGTAGTTTTTATAGGATACGGGCAGGCCCTCGACGTCGCGGGTGTGGTAGAAGTCCAGGACGACGGGCTCCTCGATTTTTTTGAGGATGGACCTGGTGCCGTCGGAGAGGGTGAAGGCACCGCCGGCGGTGGCGTCGACGCGCAACGGGAGCCGGGAGGCGAGGTAATTGACGCAGACAAGGCCGGCGCAGAGCAGGCCGGCGGCGAGGAGTTTTCCAGCGGGTTTCATGCGTTGAAAAAGTTGGGCGTGGTTGCGGTCGGCTCAGCGTTCGAGCGCGAGCACGTTGAGGAAGAGGGCGAAGCCGGCGACGGAGAGGAAGTAGACGACGTCCTTGGGGTCGACGATGCCGCGGGTGAACGCGTCGAAGTGAGACGAGAAGCTGAAGTTGGCCAGCAGGTCGGCGAGCCAGACGGGGAAGGCGGCGTAAAGCACGTCGTTGAAGACGCTCCAGCCGAGGAAGAGCAGGACGAGGCAGGCGATCACGCCGAGCACGAAGCTGATGACCTGATTCTTGGTCAGCGACGACATGAGCGAACAGACGCCGAGGTAGGCGCCGGCCATGAGCAGGCTGCCGAGGGTGCTGGCGGCCATGACGCCCCAGTCCGGGTCTCCGAGGTAGCCGGTGGTCGCGGCCATGGGGATGACGCCGAGCAGGATGGCGATGCCGAGGAAGAGCCAGGCGGCGAAAAACTTCGCGAGCACGGCTTGGAGGGTGGTGACGGGCAGGGTGAAGAGCAGCTCGACGGTGCCGGTGCGTTTTTCCTCGGACCAGAGCCGCATGCCCACGGCCGGAATGAGGAACAGAAACAGCCACGGGTGAAACACGAAGTAGCTTTCGAGCGAGGCCTGACCGTTGTCGAAGAAGCGACCGACGAAGAAGGCAAGGCCGACCGAGGCGGCCAGGAACACGACGAGAAACACGTAGGCGACGGGCGAGCGGAAGTAGCCGAGGAACTCGCGCTTGAGAACGGGAGTGAGCGGGGACGACATGGCGGGCGGAGTGGACGTGGGGAAAGCGGAGTGAAGGTGGGTCAGGCGTCGTTGGAGGTGAGGGCGCAGAAGATTTCGTCGAGGCGCGCGCCGGGCCGGCGCGCGCGGAATTGCGCGGGCGTCTCGTCCACGACGACCTTGCCGTGGTTGATGATGATGACGCGGGTGCAGATGGCCTCGACCTCCTCGAGGATGTGGGTCGAGAGGATCACGGCCTTGTCGGCGGCCATTTGTTTGATGAGCGCACGGACCTCGTGCTTCTGGTTGGGATCGAGGCCGTCGGTGGGTTCGTCGAGCACGAGCACCGCGGGGTCGTGGAGGAGGGCCTGGGCGAAGCCGACGCGTTGCTTGTAGCCCTTGGAGAGTGTCTCGATGGCCTGCGTGCGCACGGCCGCGAGGTGGGTGAGGGTGATGGCCCGTTCGACACGTTCGCGGCGCGCGGCCGGGTCGCGGTAGCCGCGGGTCTCGGCGATGAAGGCGAGGAACTCGGCGACGGTCATCTCGCCGTAGGCGGGCGCGCTCTCGGGCAGGTAGCCGAGGCTGCGTTTGACGGCGACGGGGTCGCGGGTGACGTCGTGTCCGTCGACCACGGCGGTGCCGGCGGTGGGCCGCAGGAAGCCGGTGATCATCTTCATGGTGGTGGATTTGCCGGCGCCGTTGGGGCCGAGAAAGCCGAGGATGTCGCCCTTGCGCACGGTGAAGCTGACGCCGTCAACCGCGCGTTTGGGGCCGTAGTTTTTAACGAGGCCTTTGACTTCGATCATGGGGAGAATGAAGGGAGTAAGGCCGCCTTGGAAAAACGAACCGGCGAAGAGGTTCCAGAAAAAAATAACGGAGCCCCTTTCGAGGGCCCCGCGGCGGCGATGCCGATGACGTGGTGGGCGCCGCCAGAAAAAGTGTCACTCATTAAGTGACACTTTTCAGCGGTCAGAGGGTGGCGGCCTCGCGGTCCTTCTCGGTCTTGAGGCGGAGCTGGCCGCAGGCGGCGTCGATGTCGTGGCCTTTTTCGCGTCGCAGGGTCACGGATACACGCGCGCGGCGGAGAATGTCGGCGAATTTTTCCTGACGGGTGACCGAGGGGCGTTTCCAGGGGAGGCCTTCGACGGTGTTGTAGGGGATGAGGTTGACGTGGGCGTGCACGTCGAGGGCGATGTCGCGGAGTTTTTCGGCCTGGTCGAAGCTGTCGTTGACGTCCTCGATGAGGATGAATTCCAGGGTGACCATGCGGCCGTGTTTCTCGGAGAAGGTCTTGATGGCGGGGATGAGTTTTTCCAGCGGGTAGGCCTTGTTGACGGGCATGATCTGCTGGCGGACTTCGTTGGTGGCGCCGTGCAGGGAGATGGCGAGGCGCACGCTGACGGGTTCGTCGGCGAGGCGGATGATGTTGGGCACGAGCCCGCTGGTCGAAAGGGTGATGCGGCGGGCGCCGAAGCCGAGGCCCCAGTCGGCGTTGATGATGGTGAGGGCGCGGGTGATGGCCTCGTAGTTGGCGAGCGGTTCGCCCATGCCCATGACGACGATGTTGTCGAAGGAGACGAGCTCGGCGCGGGCGCGCTCGGTGCGGGCGTCCTCGCGGTAGCAGACGTGGAGGAGCTGGGCGACGATCTCGCCGGCGTTGAGGTCGCGCTTGAGGCCCATGAGGCCGGAGGCGCAGAACTTGCAGCCCATGGCGCAGCCGACCTGGGTGGAAATGCAGATGGTCTTGCGCGAGTGGTCGAGGCCGACGCCTTCCTGGGGCACGCGGATGATGACGGTTTCGATGAGGGAGCGGTCGCCGAGCTCCAGGAGGAGCTTGTCGGTGACGTCGAGCGACTGCTTGCCGTGGACGAGCGAGAGCGGGAGGAGTTCGAAGGTTTCGTCGAGCCAGGCGCGCAGGGGCTTGGAGAGGTTGGTCATGTCGTCCCAGCTGCGCGCGCGCTTTTTGTAGAGCCACTCGAGGATCTGTTTGGCGCGGAAGGCCGGCTCGCCGCGCTCCTTGAGGCGGGCGGTGAGGGTGTCGAGGGTCTCGCCGGTGAGCGGCGGCTTGGCGGGAGTGAACTTCATGCTTGGAATGCCTGTGTTTAGGGAGAACACATGGGATTGCAGTCCGAAACATGCACCTTCTTCACCGACATATTTTTTTCAGCGTGCTGACGACGTGTCTGGCGGCGGTGGGGCTGTTCACCTTTGTGCTGCTGGCGGGCAACGCGCTGCGGGATTTGCTGGGCTACGCGTTGGCGGGGCAGATGACGCCGGGCACGTTTGGGAAGCTGATGATGTTGCTGGTGCCCTACGTGGGGGCGTTTGCGTTGCACATTGGTATCCTGACCGGTGTCTTGCTGGTGCTGGGGCGGTTGTCGGGAAACAGCGAGATCACCGCGATGCGGGCGGCGGGGTTGAGCCTGGGCTACATCGCGCGGCCGGTGTGGTTCGTGGCGGGGCTGGGGGCGTTGGTGGCGTTGATCGTGAATTTTTATTACATGCCGCTGGCGCGCACGGCCTACCGCGAGACGCTGGTCGACGCGGTCCGCTCCAATCCGTTGCGCATGTTGGTGCCGCGGACCTTCGTGCGGGATTTTCCCGGGGTGGTGGTTTACGTGGGGTCCAAGGAGGGCGCGGAGGTGGAGGATTTCTGGATTTGGGAGCTGGATGACGCCAAGCGGGTGACCCGGCTGGCCCACGCGCGCAGCGGACGGGTGGAGTTTGACGAGGCCGAGAGCAAGCTGGTGCTGGTGCTCGAAAACGTGTCCGTGGAGACGCGCAACGAGGAGAACCCGGAGGATTTTTCAACGCCCACGCCGATCGCGACGCTGGACTCGATGGCGGTCGACCTGAAGCTGGACAACCTGCTGGGCACGGGATGGAAAAAACAAAAGCTCGGCTGGCTGACCCTGCCCGAGTTGTTGCGCCTGCGCGGACAGGCGACCGGCCCGGAGGAGCGGGTGAAGGTGCAGATGGTGATCAACGACAAGGCGGCCAACGCGCTGGGCGTGCTGGCGTTTGCGATCCTCGGGGTGCCGCTCGGCATCAAGGTCTCGCGCAAGGAAACGTCGGCGAACCTCGGCCTGGCGCTGGGGTTGTTGATGACGTATTATTTTTTCTCCAAGGGCGTGATCGGCTGGCTGGAGGGTTATCCGGCGCTGCGTCCGGATCTGCTGGTGTGGTTGCCGCCGCTGGTGTTTTCGGCGCTGGGCCTGTGGTTGTTTCGGCGGCTGGGACGGAACTGAGCTGGGCGCGAAAAGGCCGCGCCCGGAAGCGACGCGGCTTTGGTGGATGGAAGGATTGACCGGCGGCTTCAGCCGGCGGCGACCAGGCGGTTGATGGCGCTGGCGACGGCCTTGATCGAGGCGAGCTCGATGTTGGTGTCCATGCCGGCACCGAAGTAGAGGTGCCCGCGCGGGGTTTTGATCTGGATGTAGGACACGGCGAGGGTGTCGGCGCCGCGACCGAGCGAGTGTTCGGTGTAGCCGACCAACTCGAACGCAGGCAGGCCGACGGGGCCGAGTGAGCGCACGAAGGCGTCGATGGGACCGTTGCCGCGTCCAGTGATGGTTTGTTTCTCGCCGCGCCAGACGATGCGCACCTCGCAGGCGACGTCGCTGTCGCGCTCGGTGGTGCGGAATTGTTCGAGCCTCAGGTGCTCCTGGCGGTCCATGTATTCCTTGACGAAGACGTCGTGGATGTCGGCGGTGGTGAGCTCGGTGCCCTTGGTGTCGGCGAGCTGGTTGACCAGGCGGCCGAGTTCCTTGTGCATGGCTTTGGGGACCTGGTAGCCGAACTCGGTCTCCAGGATGTAGGCGACGCCGCCCTTGCCGGACTGGGAGTTGATGCGGATGATGGCCTTGTAGCTGCGGCCGATGTCGGCGGGGTCGACGGGAATGTAGAGGACGCTCCACGGTTCGCCGGCGCGCTGCTTTTCCCAGGATTTCTTGATGGCGTCCTGATGCGAACCGCTGAACGCGGTGAAGACCAGATCGCCGCCGTAAGGCTGGCGGGGCGGCACCTCCATGCGGGTGGTGCGCTCATAGACCTCGCGGATGGTGTTGATGTCGCTGAAGTCGAGCCGCGGGTCGATGCCGTGGGTGTAGAGGTTCATGGCGACCACCACGATGTCGAGGTTGCCGGTGCGTTCGCCGTTGCCGAAGAGCGTGCCCTCGACGCGGTCGGCGCCGGCCAGCAGGCCGAGCTCGGTGGCGGCGATGCCGGTGCCGCGGTCGTTGTGCGTGTGCAGGGAGATGATGGAGAGGTCGCGACGCGTGAGGTGCCGGCACATCCACTCGATCTGGTCGGCGTGGACGTTGGGTGTGGCGTATTCGACGGTGGCGGGCAGGTTGAGGATGATCTTGTTGTCCTCGGTCGGTTGCCAGACGTCGGTCACGGCCTCGCAGATTTGCAGGGCAAAATCGAGTTCGGTGCTGGTGAAGCTCTCCGGCGAATACTCCAGGCGGATGCGCGAACCGGCGGCGACCAGCGGTTGCATCTTTTCCTTGAGGAAGCCGACGGCGTGGGTGGCGATGCGGATGATGTCCTCGCGGCTGGCGCCGAACACGTATTCGCGCTGCTTGGGCGAGGTGGAGTTGTAGAGGTGGAAGATGATATTCTTCGCGCCTTGCAAGGCCTCGAGCGAGCGCGTGATCAGATCCTCGCGGCACTGGCAGAGGATCTGCACGGCGACGTCGTCGGGGATGCGGTTTTCGTCGATCAGGCGACGGCAGAAATCGAACTCGATCTGCGAGGCCGAGGGGAAGCCGATCTCGATCTCCTTGAAGCCGATCTTCACGAGCATCTCGAAGTATTCGAGTTTCTCCTCGACGCTCATGGGCTGGGCGAGGGCCTGGTTGCCGTCGCGCAGGTCGACGCTGCACCAGATGGGGGCGTGTTCGTGCACGCGGTCGGGCCACTGCCGGTCCGGCAGCGTTACCGGAGGGAAGGGGCGGTATTTGGTCTCGGGGGAAAATGACATGATGTTGTAAATGGAATCCTGACTTTTGAAAAACGCTCCCGGCCGTCACTGGCCGATCTTTGCCGGGGTTCCGGACGGGAGATTGTTGGCCGTTTCAGACGCACAACCACGGGCGCCGGGCTCAAAGGCCTGGCGGGATCGTGCGTCTAGGTAAGTCGAAGGACTTGGCGGATGGCGGACATGTCGGGAGGGAAGGGGACGACGGTGCGATTTTCGCCGGAGCAAGTCAAGGGGCCGTGTCGCGTAACCCGCGCCCGCGGAGGGACGTCTTGATTGTCGTGCCCGCATGTTTTTCCATGACGCCATGCCTCCCGAAGATCCCCCGTTCGACTACCCCGTCTGCCTGCAGCGGGTTCGCGAGGGGAATCAGGCGGCCGCGCGCGAGCTGGTCGACGACCTCTACCCGCTGGTCATTCGCATCGTGCGGGCCCGCCGTCCGCGCCGGGTGGCCGAGGAGGATCTTGCGCAGGACATCTTCCTCAAGATGTTCAGCCGCCTCGATCAATACCAGAGGCAGGTCCCCTTCCCGCACTGGGTTTCGCGCATCGCGGTCACGACCTGCATCGACCAACTGCGCAGTCAGCGGCGTCGCCCGGAGCTGCGTTGGGCGGACCTCGGGGAGGGCGAAGCCGCCGCGCTGGAGGCGAGTCTGCGCAATGACGACACCGACGCCACGCCCGACGCCCTGGCCGCGCGTGAGCTGGTCCACACCCTGCTTGAGCAATTGTCCGCCCCGGACCGCATGGTCTTGCAATTGCTTGACCTCGAACAAAAGACGCTGGTCGAGATCCGCGAACTCACCGGTTGGAACCTGACCCTCATCAAAGTCCGCGCCTTTCGCGCCAGACGTAAATTGCAAAAACTCTTCACCGCCCTACAACAAAAGGAACGCTCATGAAACCCGCCAACCAACCTTGGGAACGTCTCGTCGCCGCCGCCCGCCGTGCGCCCGACGAACTTGCCGGCGACCTCGTGTCTCCGGCCGGCTTTGCCACCCGCGTCGTCGCTCTGGCGGGTGTCTCGGCGCAGGCGGCCGGCACGGCGCCCTTCGAACGGCTCGCGCTGCGCGCGCTCGGCTGCGCCGTGGCCGTGATGATGTTGAGCGCGGTCTGGAGCATCGCCCCGACCGCCACCGCGGCCGCGGCGGACGACCGCGCGCTCGACCTGATCGATCCCGTCGGCGAAGTCCTCCAACTCGTCCAAGCCTCCCGATGAACCGCACCCTCAAAATCTCCCTTGTCTGCGTGGGCATCTTCGCGGCCGGCGCGGCCACCGGCGTGTTCGGCACACAGCGCTACGACGACATGAAGCGCGAGGCGCGCCGGGCCAAGGCCGAGTCCTTCGGCCCCAGCCAGATGAGGCGCTTCGCCGGCGCGCTCGACCTCACGCCCGAACAACAGGCCGGGATTCAACCCATCCTCGACGACACCGCCGGCGAACTCCGCAAGCTGCGCCGCGAGAGCTACCGGGCCGGCGCCGCGCTCATCGCCGGCATGGAGGCGCGCATGTCCGAATTGCTCACCCCGGAACAACGCCAGCGCCTCGCCGTCATGCAGGCCGAGCAACGCGAGCGCATCCGCCAACGTTTTGGCGACCCCTCGCGGCGTTCCGACCCCGCGAATCGCGAACATCGCCAGCCGCCGCCACCGCCGCACGAAGAAGGCCTCTGACCAGCGCCGTGGGACATCTGCTGTATTTCGCCTACGACCACCGGATGGACGAATCCACGCTCAACCGGATCGCGCCCGGCACCGAGCTGTTCGGCCCCTCACACTTGCCCGGGCACACGCTGGACCTGTCCGCCAACGGAGATCCCGAGCCCGTCACCCGGGCCGGTGATTCCGTCTGGGGCGTGCTCTGGATGGTGCCCGCCGAGCACCTCGCGCAGCTCGACCACGCCCACGGCGTCGACACCGGTCGCCGCGAGCGCACCACCGTGCGGATCATCAGCCCGGCCGGGCCGCCCGCGCAGGTCATCTGTTACCGACGTCCCGCAGGCCAGACGACGCCGATTCCGCCCGACACGGACTGGGCGTTGCTGCTGTGCGCGGCCAAGCGCCAAAAGCTGCCCGCCGACCACCAACGGCGGCTGGCGCGACTCGCTGCGGACGCCGCCAAAAATTCCCGTTAGTTTCTCATTGAACCCCGTCCGCACGCGGCCCACGGTCCGCGTTGGCCAGGTGCCATGCATGGGCAGGCGCGTGAACTCCGCCAGGACCGGAAGGTAGCAACGGTAACGACGTTCTCCCAGTGCCGTGGATTGCCTGGCCACCTCTTTTTCCCGATTTCGGATTTGAACTTTCCCCTCCGAAATCTCCCCTAAGCACCCGTGTCCACCAGCCACTACCAAGTCATCGCCCGCAAGTGGCGTCCGCAAACCTTCGCGGACGTCGTCGGGCAGGACCACGTGGTTCGCACCCTGCGCAACGCCATCGCCCGCAACCGCATCGCGCACGCCTACCTCTTCGTCGGCCCGCGCGGCACCGGCAAGACCTCCACCGCGCGCATCTTCGCCAAGGCCCTCAACTGCACCGACGGCCCCAACGCCGACTTCGACCCGAACGACCCCGTCGTGAAGGCCATCGCCGACGGCACCTCGATGGACGTCATCGAGATCGACGGCGCCTCCAACAACTCCGTCGACCAGATCCGCGACCTGCGCGACGACGTGCGCTACGCGCCCACCCAGGGCAAGTTCAAGGTCTACATCATTGACGAGGTGCACATGCTCTCGAACCAGGCCTTCAACGCCCTGCTCAAGACCCTCGAGGAGCCGCCCGAGCACGTGAAGTTCGTCTTCGCCACCACCGACGTGCAAAAGGTGCTGCCGACCATCATCTCGCGCTGCCAACGCTTCGACCTGAAACCCATCCCCGCCCCGCTCATCATCGAGCGCCTGCGCAAGATCGGCAACGAGGAGAACATCAACGTCACCGACGAGGCCCTCGCCTGCATCGCCCGCATGGCCGACGGCGGCATGAGGGACGCCCAGTCGATCTTCGACCAGATGATCTCCTTCTGCGGCACCGACATCACCGAGCCCGACGTGCTCGACGTCTACGGCCTGGTCTCCGCCGACCGCATCGCCGCGCTCGCCGGCGCGCTCGCCTCGGGCAACCACCAGTCGATCATCGCCATCGTCGAGGAGTGCGACGCCGCCGGCCGCGACCTCGTGCGGTTGCTCACCGACCTACAGGGCATCGTGCGCGAGGCGCTGCTTGCCTCCATCGCCAAGGGCGGCTCCACCGACCGGCTCGGCGGCATCCAGCTTACCACCGAGCAGATCACCCGGATGCTCGACGCGCTGCGCGAGGGCGAGGCCGGCGTGAAGCTCGGCCTGTCCGACAAGATCAATTTTGAAGTCGCCCTGCTCAAGGCCGTCGAGGCCAGCCGCGCGCGCGCCATCGACTCGCTCATCAAGGAGCTCACCGCGCTCACCGCCGAGTGCGCCGACGTCGCCGCGGGCGACGAAAAAAAAAAGGACTGATTGACCGGCTCGAGGCCAACCTCGCCGCCGCCCTGGTGACGCAGGCCGCCACCGCCCCGGCCACGCCCGAACTGGCCGCCTCGTGGCGTCCGCTCGAGCCCTCGCGCGTCGGCGCCGAGTATCGGGTCGTCAACACCGGCGGCGACGACGAGGAGGACGCGGTCACGGCCACCTCGCCGCGCGCGCAGTCTGCCGACGAGTCCGCCTACTCCGACGACGACGGTCCGCGCTGGCCCGACGAAAATGAGGAGGCCGCGGTGCTGGCCGAGCGGACCGCCCCGGCGACCATCCGCGAGCAGATTGACCACGCCGAGGCCGAGCGGCTGGCGGAGGAAGCCGAGTCGGTGCGGGACCTGCCCGCGTTGGAGGAGCTGGTTGAGCGGCTGCCTGCCGCCGTGCGCGAAGGCCTGGAGGATCTCTTCCGTGCAAAATACACCAAGGTGCGCCGGCTGCCCGCCCGGATGTTCAACCGACCGCCGACCGAGGGGGGCTGAACGCCCGGCGACGCATGGTGATGGTTGTGATTGTTTAAACGAGGTTTCATTGATCTGGTCCATGCGCACGGTGCTAAAGCGATTCTTCATCCAAGGGGCGGGGCGTTATCTGGTGCTGCTGCCCGTGCCGCTCGCGTGGATCGCGCTCGGGTGGGGCGGGGGACTCAAACCCCTGCGCGACATGGCCGCCGACTGGCGTTTTCGCCTGCGCGGACCGATCGAGCCGCCGGTCAGACTGGTCTACGTCGACATCGACAGCCCGTCGATCAAGGCGCTGGGCAATTTCCCCTGGAATCACGAGCTGTTCGCGGAGGTTTGCGCGGCCTTGGTCGACACGGGCAAGGTCAAGGCTGTCGGCGTCGACGTCGTCATGTCCGACGGCGGTGTGCCGAGGGCGGTCGACCGCGCCGCCTGGAACGCCGGCCACGTGAAGTTTGGCAAGCTGCTCTTTGGCGGCGAGCCGGTGGTCATGGCCGGCTCCTACGCGGGCATGCAGCGCGAGGGGGCGAACGGCGAAATGGAGGATGTGAGTCCGTTGCTGGCCGACACGCCGGTGGACGAACTCGAACCGCCCGAGACCGCCGAGTGGCGCGTGCGCAACGGCATGGTGCTGAACCCGCCGTTGGTCGGCCTGATCGACTCGTTGGGTGGCGACACGCGCACCGTGCCGCTGCACGTGCCGTTGCCCGGACGGCCGATCTACACGTTGGGCCTGGAGTTGGCGCGATTGGCGCGGGGACTGCCACGGGACGGCGTCACGGTGCTGGATGACCGCATCGAACTGCGCGATGCGGAGGACGCCGTGGCGCTCACCGTGCCGATGCGCGACCGGCAGTTGCTCGACATCAATTGGTTTGCGGGCTGGGGCGACGCGCAGGACATGCATATCAGCTTCAGTCACGTGCTGGGCTACACCCGGATGCGGAACTCGGAGGACGCGGAGGAACGCGCCGCCGCGGAAACGTTTTTCGCGCAGGAAGGGTTCGCCGATGCCATCGTGCTGATCGGTCCGGTCGACCGGTTGTTGCAGGACCTCGCGCCCACCCCGTTCGACGATACGCCGGTGCCCAAGGTCGGCGTGCACGGCAATGTGTTGAAGACGATCCTGTCGGGACGGTTCATCAAGACGCTGCCGCGTTGGAGCGAGGCGTTGATCGCGCTGGCTTTGACAGGCGTGGTGACGGCGCTGGTGTTGTCGGCGGGGCGGCGGGGATTGTGGTCGCGGGTGGCGGCGATCGGCGTTGCCGGCGGTTATGTCGCGGGCGTCTTCGTGGCGTTCGCGAAGTTTGATCTCATCCTGCCGATGGTCGTCCCGGTGGGCGCGGCGCTGAGCACGAGTTTTCTTGGCGTCATGATTCAGCTCATCATCGAGGAAAAGCAAAAGAGCCGCATCAAGGGTATGTTCGGCACCTACGTGGCCCCCGAGCTGGTTGAAAAAATGATCAGCTCTGGCGAGGAACCGAAACTCGGCGGCGTCGAGGCGGAGATCACCGCCTACTTCAGCGATATCCGCAATTTCTCGACCTTCTCCGAAAAACTCACGCCGCCGCGCCTGGTGGAGTTGATGAACGAATACCTGACCGCCTGCACCGACATCGTGCAGGCCGGGGGCGGCACGCTCGACAAATACATCGGCGACGCCGTCGTGGCGATCTACGGCGCCCCGCTGCCGCTGGAGGATCACGCGTTCCGGGCCTGCGAGGCGGCCTTGAAGGTCCAGGCCGGGATCGCCGAGCTGCGCGAAAAATGGGTCGCCGAGGGCGACAAATGGCCCGGCATCGTGAAGCTCCTGCAAACCCGCATCGGCCTCAACAGCGGGCCGGCCGTGGTGGGCAACATGGGCAGCACCACGCGGTTCAACTACACCATGATGGGCGATACGGTGAACCTTGGCGCCCGCATGGAGACGGCTGCGAAAACCTACGGGGTGTTCACCATGGTCACCGAGGCGACCCGCGAGCAGTGCGAACGACATGGCGGCGACCGCATCGTGTTTCGTCATCTTGACCTCATCCAGGTGAAGGGACGCGCCCAACCGGTGCCAATTCACGAGGTCATGGGCTTCAAGGACGAGGTCTCCGCCTCGACCCGGGAGTGCATCGTCCTCTTTGAACAGGCCGCCGAACTTTACCGACTCAGGCGCTGGGAGGAGGCCGCCGCGTTGTTCCGGCGCAGCGCCGATCTTGAACCCAACTACCCGGGCATCACACCGGGCGTGTCGACCAATCCGTCATTGGTCTTCGTCGAGCGCTGCCTGTTTATGAAGTCCAACCCGCCGGGCGACGAGTGGGACGGGGTGTTCGTGATGACCACCAAGTGAAGCGTCGTCCCGATCCGGTCACGCCGATTCGCGCCACTCCGGGCCGATCCGCGGCCGGCCGTCCACGCGCCCGAGAAAAACATAGGTGTCGACCGCCAGGGTGTCGTGCGGTGGCCGCAGCTTGATCGGGCGGCGCGCGTAGAGTCCCTCGTCGACCCCCTCGAAGTCATCGAGCCGACGCAGGGCCGCGGCATCCACCGACCAGATCTCGCCGATCACGCCGTCCGGTTCCGTCGGGTCGGGCACCAGCCCCGGGTAGTCCCCGAGGTCATACAGTCGGTGGCCGCCGACGCTGCGTGCGTCGGCGACGAGCGACTGGCCGGCCATGTGCGCGTGGTTTTTGCAGCCGCGTTTCAGGGTTCCGTAGACAAACAGCAGGTGCATCACGGCGGTGCGGGTTTGCAGGGAGCGTGCCGGGCGCGCGGTCAAACCGGACCGACGGGGGCGTCGGGCGGCAACACCTCGATGACCACCGCAGTGAGGTTGTCCCGGCCCGAAGCCTCCAGCGATTCGCCGATCAGACGTGGCGCCGGCGTGCAGGCCGACTGCGCGAGCGAAGGCGTGCGGATGAGTTCCTCCAGGTTTTTGTCCCAGAGCCCGTCGACCAGGCCGTCGGAGCAGACCAGGAACCGGTCGCCGGGACGAAAGCCGACCGAGCCGACCTGCGGGTCGACAAACTGGTGGCCCGCGCCGAGCGCGTTTTGCAGCGAGTTTTTGCCCGGGTGCATGCGCGCCTCGCGTTCGTTGATCCGGCCGGTGCGGCGCAGCCAGCCCACGTGGCTGTGGTCGTGGGTCAGTTGGGTGATTCCTCCGGATGCCGGCAGATAATAAATGCGCGAATCGCCGATGTGCGCGAAGTGCATCCAATCCGGCGTGAACCAGCACAGGCTCAACGTGGCGCCCATGCCCTGACACTCCTCGTAAAAGCGTCCGAGATTGATGAGCTCCTTGTGAATGGTGCCGAACAATTCGCCCAACAGGTCGACATGGCCGCCGGAAATGCCCAGCGCGCCGACTCGGAAGCTCTTGGGCAGCAGCTTGGTGATTTGGTCGACGGTCACCCGGCTGGCGAACTCGCCGGCCTTGGCCCCGCCCATGCCATCGCTGACCGCGAAGATACAGTCCGGGCCGGGAGCGGTAAGCTCGCCCTCCTTGCCCAGGTAGCTCACGCCATGACCGTCGAGCAGCATGGCCAGGAATGTGTCCTCGTTGTTTTGTCGGTAGCGACCACGGTGGGTCATGCCTGACCAACGCAGACAAGGCGGGTGGGGTGACGAAACTGAATCAGGACCCATGAAGGTGTGCAAAAAGTGACAGTTGTCCGCAATCAGGCGGTAGGGGCGGAAGACTCTGGCGGTGACTGGTCATTTTTGTCCAGCCGCGTCGCCAGCTCGAAGTCGATGATGCAAAAACGTCCATCCGACTGCCGGTAGGTCACGTTGCGCAAAAACGCGTCGTCATGCCGCACGCCATACTGGCGCAGTTCGTCGTAGAGCTCCGCCATGCGGCTTTCCGACAAGTGATCCACGCGCGATCCGCAGTTGGTCGTGACCACCCGCAGTTCGTCGTCATGGGTCTCCAGAACCTTGGGGACGAAGTGACAGCCGCGTTCCTCCAAGTAGCGCAAAATGCTCACTTCATTGCGGTAGCGCTCCTCGGCGGCCGAACCGCGAAAGGTTTTGTGGACTCTGCCATCGTAGCCGATGCGGACGAGGGCGCGGCGGGTGTCTTTGACTTCGTGCATGGCGAAAGCGCCATCAGGAGACGCGGGATGCCGCCAGGTTGCAAGGTCCGCTTGCAAGCAGTTGATCAAGGCTGGTGTAAGTGATCTGCAAGAGCCTCGCAGAATCATGAATTTTGGCCAATCTTCCCATTGCTTCTGGCATGTAAGGTGCTCATAGGTATGAGCGAGTTTACTAGATCGGTGACCCGCTTCTGCCTCACCTAGTTTCAACTCCAAGCAACCTAAACCAACCATCCATGGCCAAATACAAACTGGAATACATCTGGCTCGACGGCTACACGCCCGTGCCGAATCTGCGTAGCAAAACCCAAATCAAGGAGTTTGCCAGCTTCCCCAAGCTCGAAGAGCTGCCCAACTGGGGTTTCGACGGCAGTTCCACCAAGCAGGCCGAAGGCCGCAGCTCTGACTGCGTGCTCAAGCCCGTCGCCGTTTACCCGGACTCGACCCGTAAAAACGGCGCCCTGGTCATGTGCGAAGTCATGATGCCGGATGGTGTTACCCCGCACGTCACCAACACCCGCGCCACCATTCTCGACGATCCCGACACCTGGTTCGGCTTCGAGCAGGAGTATTTCCTTTATCAGGACGGTCGCCCCCTCGGCTTCCCCGAGCACGGCTATCCCGCCCCGCAGGGTCCTTATTACACCGGCGTCGGCTACACGAACGTCGGCGACATCGCCCGCCAGATCGTCGAAGAGCACCTCGACATCTGTCTGGACGCCGGCATCAACCACGAAGGCATCAACGCCGAGGTCGCCAAAGGCCAGTGGGAGTTCCAGATCTTCGGCAAGGGCTCCAAGAAGGCCGCCGACGAGATCTGGGTCGCCCGTTATATCCTCCTCCGCCTTTGCGAAAAGTATGGCGTGGACATCAACTGGCACTGCAAGCCGCTCGGCGCCACCGACTGGAACGGTTCCGGTATGCACAGCAACTTCTCCACCAAGTATATGCGTGAAGTTGGCGGCAAGGAATACTTCGAGGCGCTCATGGGTGCCTTCGAGAAGTTCTGCAACGAGCACATCGCCGTCTACGGTCCGGACAACCACATGCGCCTCACCGGCCTCCACGAGACCCAGTCGATCGACAAGTTCAACTACGGCATCGCCAACCGCGGCGCCTCGATCCGCGTCCCCCACAGCTTCGTCAACAACGGCTACAAGGGCTACCTCGAGGATCGTCGTCCCAATTCCCAGGGCGACCCCTACGCCATCGCCGGCCGCATCCTCAAGACCATCGCCACCGTTCCGACGCCCTGAGCGAGCGGTTCTTGAAACCATCTCTTGCGAAGACGCCACCTCCGGGTGGCGTCTTTTTTTGGCCCTGAATCCCGTGCGTCGCTCCTCTGAAAACCGAGGTTTTTGCTCTTGCGGAGCGATTTTCACTCTGAGACGTTTTTCCCTTCGCGACAATTGTCAGGAACGGCTGGTGCACGTCGCGGTGCTCCCATCAGCCAACCAACGTCAGTTAACCATCAACCAACGGTCCCGCCCATCAGCGGGGTCAGCCACGAAAAGACGCGACAGGCGGAGCACGCCGCGGAGTTTCGTTTACAGTCCATGAGTTCCTTAATGCAAGAACTGCTCGCCCAATCCTCCTTTGACCAGCTCAAGGAAGGTTCGATCGTCTCGGGCGTCATCACCGAAATCCGCCAAAACGAGGTCGTTGTCGACATCGGCGGCAAATCCGAAGGCGTCATCCCCGCCAACGAGTTCCTCGACATCGGCGAGCTCCAGATCGGCTCCAGCATCGACGTCTACGTCGAGAAGCTCGAAGACAAGTCCGGCCTGCCGGTCCTCTCCTTCGACAAGGCCGAGCAAAAGAAGAACTGGGATAACATCCTCACCAAATTTCCGGAAGGCTCCATCGCGGCCGGCCGCGTCAAGGCCAAGGTCAAGGGCGGTCTCATCATCAGCATCGGCGTCGATGCCTTCATGCCCGCCTCGCACATCGACATCCAGCCGCCCAAGAACCTCGATCAATACGTCGGCCAGACCTACGACTTCAAGGTCCTCAAGGTCAACATGGAGCGGAAGAACATCGTTCTCTCCCGCCGCGAGCTCATCGAGGAACAGCGCGCCAACAAGCGTCGCGAGCTCCTCGAGAGCATCCAGCCCGGCCAGGTCCGCAAGGGCGTCGTCAAGAACATCACCGACTTCGGTGCGTTCATCGACCTCGACGGCATGGACGGCCTCCTCCACATCACCGACATGTCCTGGGGCCGCATCACCCACCCGAGCGAAATGCTCAAGCAGGGTGAGGAGATCCAGGTCATGATCATCGAGGTCAACCGCGAGAAAGAGCGCGTCTCCCTCGGTCTCAAGCAGACCACCAACAACCCCTGGGACGCCATCGAGCACAAGTTCCCCGTCGGCGCCAAGGTGCAGGGCAAGGTCGTCAACCTCGTCCCCTACGGCGCGTTCATCGAGATCGAGCCCGGCGTCGAGGGCCTCGTCCACATCACCGAGATGTCCTGGACCAAGCGCATCTCCAAGCCCTCCGAGCTCCTCAAGGTCGGTCAGGACGTCGAGGCCGTTGTCCTCGGCATCCAGAAGGACGACCAGAAGATCTCCCTCGGCCTGCGCCAGCTCGAGCCGAACCCCTGGGACATGGTCCGCCACAACTACCCGATGGGCGCCCGCGTCCGCGGCAAGGTGCGCAACATGACCACCTACGGCGCCTTCATCGAGCTCGAGGAAGGCATCGACGGTATGGTTCACGTCTCCGACATGAGCTGGACCCGCAAGGTCAACCACCCGTCCGAAGTCCTCAAGAAGGGCGACGAGGTCGACGCCATCGTTCTCGATGTCGACGCCTCCCAGCAGCGCATCAGCCTCGGCATGAAGCAGCTCGCCACCGATCCGTGGTCCGACATCGACGCCCACTTCAAGATCGGCGACGTCGTCACCGGCAAGGTCACCAAGATCACCACCTTCGGCGCCTTCGTGGACCTGAAGGACGGCATCGACGGCCTCGTGCACATCTCGCAAATCAGCGAGGAGCGCATCGACAAGGTGAAGGACGTGCTCAAGGCCGACCAGGAGGTCACCGCCCGCGTCATCAAGATCGACCGCGACGAGCGCCGCCTCGGCCTCTCCATCAAGGCCGCCAACTACAGCTCCGAGCAGCTCGCCGCCGAGACCGCCTCCTTCGAGGCCCTCAACCGCGACAGCTCCGGCGACATGATGAACCTCGGCGACATCCTCGACGCCGCGTCCGACAAGAAGGACTGATCGGTTCACCAGCCGTAGTTAAAAACTCACGACGTCCGGTCCCTCGCGGGGCTGGACGTTTTTTTGCGCCCGGCGAGCGCCTGGGTTCTGATTCGGTCGGGCCGGCATCGACGACTCCGCCGCTGGCCGAGGAGGGATTTGCTCAGTCGAGCGCCTGGTCGACCGCATGCACGCGGATCAGGGACGTCTTGCCCTTCACGCTGGTGTCGCCGAGGTCGCGCATGAGGTAGCGCTGTTTCAGTCTCATGCGGGTGCCGTCGCTGACGATGATGTCGGCCTGATAATTCTCCAGACGGGTCAGGGGCTGGAGGCGCGCGGCCAGATTCACGCCGTCGCCGAGCACCGAGTAGTTGAGCCGTCGGGCCGAGCCGATGTTGCCGGCGACCACGCGCGCGGTGTTGATGCCGACGCCGAAGGCCAGCGGAGGGCGCCCCTCGGCGACGAGTTCGCGATTCAGCGAGGCCAGCGCGGCGCGCATGCCCAGGGCCGCGCGCACGGCGCGATCCGGTCCGTCCTCCATGTCGACCGGCGCGCCGAAGAGCGCCATGATCTCGTCGCCGATGTATTTGTCGATCACCCCGCCCTCGCGCTCGATTTCCGCGCTCATGCGGTCGAGATAGCGGTTGAGCAGGGTGAGCAGCTCGTGCGGGGACATGGTCTCGCTGAGCGGGGTGAAGCCGCGCAGATCGGCAAAGAGGATGGTGACCAGACGCTCCTCGCCGCCAAGGGCGTGGCCTTCCTGCATGAGCCGGGCGGCGACCTCGGGAGAGACGTTTTTGTCGAGCAGGTCGCGCACGAGATCGCGCTCGGCCAGGCCGGTGACCATGGAGTTGAAGGCACCGGCGAGCCGGCCGAACTCGTCCGCACGGTTCAGCTCCAGGCGGGCCTGGTAGTCGCCGGCGGCGATGCGCTTGGTATGGTCGGCGAGTTGCATGACGGGCCGGCTGAACGAACGCGCGAGGGCGAGCGAGACACCCGCGGCCAGGGCCAGGCTGAGCAGCGTGGTGAGCAACAGGATGTTTTCCAACATGCGGGCCGGGGCGAGCTCGTCCCTGAGGGAGCGTTGCAGGACGATCCAGACGGCCTTGCCGTCGGCCGCGTCGATGCGGCGGTAGGTGGTCACATAGGCCTCGTCCGCCAGCAGCAGGTCGTCGATGACCCCGGCGGATGGATCGGCCTTCGATGCCAGTTCGCCGGCGAGGGAGTCGGGCAGGGTGGAGGCCAGCACGACCAGCGGGCCTTCGCCGGGATCGTCGGAGAGAAAAGTCACCTCGAGGTTGGAGGTCTCGCGCAGCTCGGTGGCGGTCTCGCGATCCATGCGAAAGCCCAGCCCGATCCAGGCGACGGCCTCGGGCGGGGGGGCGAGCACCGGGACAACCACGATTTGGTGCAGGCCGCCGTTGATAAATCCCCAGCCGGAGGCCTCGAATTCGATCGAGGTGTCGGCCCGGTCCCAGAGGGCCTTGACGGCGGTAAAGTCACTCGTGTCGCGCCGACCCGTGTGCGCGATGAGTTCGCCGCCGGTGTCGAGCATGGCGACAAACGGCGCGCCGATCCGGTCCTGATAGGACGCAAGCGCGGAGCGCACCGTGGCCGGACTGAACTCCTCGATGAGGAACAGCTGGCGAATGGCGTAGTCGGCGGCCATCAGGCGCGCGGCGAGTTGCAGGTCGACCTCGCGGCGCTGGGCGATGGCCTGGAACTGGCGGGCGCCTTGTGAGAGGGCGATGTCGATGTTGGCCCGGGCGTTGGAGAGATTGGCCTTTGAAACGAGCAGGTAGCTCGTCAGCTGCGTGGCCGCGAGCGAACCGGCGATGAGGATGAGCAGACGGGTGCCGAAGCGACGGAACTTGAAAAATCCTGGCATCGGGTGGGCGCTTGCGGCGGCGGGCCGGCTCAGTAAACGGGTCCGTCGCTGACGGGGGCCCGGCGAAAACGGCGGTCGGGCCGCAGGTCGATGGCAAAGGTTTCCGAGCGGGGGTTGTTGTCGATGGCCACATCGCGGGCGGCGTTTTTGCGGATCCGCGGGTGCCAGACTTCGGCGCGATAAGTCCCCGGCGGCAAGTTGTCGACGACCGCCTTGCCCTCGGCGTCGGTGAGTGCGAAGTGCGGGGTTTCCAGCACCAGGACGTAGGCGGACATCCAGTCGTGGATGTTACAGCCGAGCACGACGACACCGGGCTTGTCGAACAGCACCACTTCGCTGGAACCGCTCGCGTAGAGAGGTTTTTCAAAGCGCTTGGGCGGCGAGACCGAATAAAGATGATGCTGCACGTTGTCGCGGTTGGGGAACTCCACGGAGGTGCCGACGAGAATCGGGGTCACGAAGGGCTGGTATTCTTGGCCCGACTGGGCGATCACGACCGGAGTCGAGGGCGCGGTCGGAGCGGTGGCGGGCGGCGTGGCGGCAGTCAGAAAGACCACGGCGTCCGCGACGGCCTCGCCCTTAGAGGTGGTGACGGTCGTGCTGAATGTGGTGGTCTGCGCCTGCGCTGCGACCGCGCCCAGCAGGGCGACAAGGATGGAGGGAAGTTTCATGCGGGGTAGGCGGGGATCAGAAGGCGTGCATCAGGGCGACCCGGAAGATGTCCTGATAGTAGTCGACGTCCACGATGTTCACGCTTTTGACCCGCTCGTAGCGGATGGACACCGAGGTCTGGTCGCTGATGACGGGGGACAGATCGAAGAAGAAAAAATCCGCCTCGCCGCGCACGCGGTAGCTGATCCAGCCCGGGCCGAAGATGCCGTCGGCCGCCTGAGGCGAGCCGGCGTAGTAGTTGGCGACACGCGGACCGAGGCCGCCGGCAAGGGCGCCGGCGAAGCGCGCGGCGGAGGCGGTGGCCAGAAACGTGCCCCAGCGTCGGCCGGCGCCGGTGGTGAAGCGCAGGCGAGGATGCGGGTCCAGCGCGATGGTGGCGATGAGGTCGCGGTTGGTGACCTCATAGACCTCTTCGCGGGCCCAGTCTCGGCCAATCTCGCCGCGCAGATCCACGGCGGCATAGGGACTGAAGCGCTTGGAGAGGGTCACGCCGGCCTGGGTGACGAGGGCGTCGGCCCCGTCCAGCCGCCCCAGGCGGCCGCCCACGGTCGCGTCGACCGCGACGACGGGCGCGGTGGGACCGAGGCCAAACTTGCGCTGGACGACGAGACGCGAACCCAGTTCGCCGGAGTTCAACAGATCGTATTCGGGCGTGGTTGTGTAGCTGGCGTAGAGTTGTGGCCGCAGCAGGAAACCCGATTCGAGCGACCGGACGGTGCCAAATGTCAACTCGGCCCCGTAGCTGGCGGCATCGCGGTAGTCGGCCGGCCCCGAGGCGCGGGTCAGGTTTTCCGTCCAGGTGTAGGTTCCACGCGCGGTGAAGTCGGCGGCGCTGACGGAAACCAGGGTGGTCGTTAACAGGGCGGTGGAGAGAAGGGCGTGACGCATGCGGGTATGGTTTCGGATGATTAAAAAATCTTAAAAAGACCTTCTAAAAAGAGCGTCTGCCCGGTGAGCGCAACCCAACGGCTGGTTTTGAATCGAAACAAAGTTGCAAAAAAAGAGCCCCCTCAACCACGAGGGGGCTCGCTGCAACCAAACCAAGCTGAAAGACGGGCTTTACATCAGCGCCGCGCCGGGCGTCGACCGGTGACCGTGGGGGCGGCGGTCTTCACCGACTGGCGTGCGGAGGTCGGGGTGGGGGCTTCGCCCGTTCGTCCCTCGACGGCGGTGCGCGACTCGATGAACTCGCGGATGACCTCCTGACGTTTGATGAGCAGGGTTTCCTCGGCGATTTCCTCGACGGTGCGCTGCGCCTCGTGGCTGGCCATGGCCCGGCGCATCTTGGACAGCGCGAGGTTCTGGAGCTGACGCACGCGTTCGCGGGTCACCTTAAACTTCACGCCGACTTCCTCGAGGGTGAGTTCGTCGCGACCGTCGAGTCCGAAACGATAGCGGATGATCTCGGCCTCGCGCGGATCGAGGGACTCGACCATGGCGTGCAGGTCGCGGTTGCGGCTGCGCTCACTGAGGCTGGCGTGCGGATCAACGGCGTTTTCGTCGCCGACGATCTCGCCGAAGGAGGCGGAGTCGCCGTCGTCACTGATCGGCGCGTCCAACGAGGCCGGGCGCACGCTGACGGACTTCAGATGTGCGACCTTGCTGGTCGGGATTTGCAGCTCGATCGCGATCTCCTCGTCGGTGGGCTCGCGGCCCAGTTCCTCGGTGAGGGCGAGGGCGGTGCGGCGCATCTTGGAGATCTTGTCGACGAGGTGAACGGGCAGCCGGATGGTCTTGGACTGGTTGGCCAGGGCGCGCTTGATGGACTGCTTGATCCACCAGGCGGCATAGGTGGAGAGCTTGCCGCCCTTGTCCGGGTCGAAGCGCTCGACGGCCTTGATCAGGCCGAGGTTGCCCTCGCTGATGAGGTCGAGCAGGGGCAGGCCGAAATCCTTGTAGTCCATGGCGATCTTCACCACGAGGCGCAGGTTGGCCGAGATCATGTGGTCGCGGGCGGCCTTGTCGCCTTTCATGATGCGCTTGGCGAGCGTGACTTCCTCGGCGGGCGTCAAAAGCGGAGTCTTGCCGATCTCCTGGAGATAGAGCTGGAGGTTGCTGCGGTCGCCGTGGACGGAGGGGCTGGCGGGCTCGGCGGCCGGAATGGTTTTCTCCAAAAAGGAGGGAGGAGCGTCCTGCGGTGCGAGTCGATTGCCGGCAAAATTGTCCACGGACACGGCTGGCGTAAACTCTCGATGGGAAGTTCTGGTAGGCATGGTGTGTGGTGCTGCGTATGAGCGTTGAAGGCTGGGACCCTATTCCCGGTGGGGAATCGGTCTGTGGCTATGGACACGGTCGAGCTTGATTCGTTCCATATGTGCTCAACGTCCAACTTCCTCGGGCGGATGCCTTTTTTCTGATGAGAAAAGTGTAAACCCGGGGCGAAATGGCCCTTCGAGGCACACTTTTTGTCACGATTGGCGCAGATCGTCCGGAGTGTTCCAATTCGCCAAACGTGCAGTTTGCAGGGTGCTTTTTTGGCAAACCTGCAAAACGCCGGATTGGATCAGGTTTTTGATCTGATCCTGCAATCGAAAGACTCCGCGCGCAGCCAGCTCTTGCATGGGGGCCAGCGCGCCGCGTGGGTAAAGCGCCGCCAGCGGTTCGTAGCCATGCGGGCCGGCGATGATCCAGCCGGACTTTGGATCGGCGGTCCGGTGCCAGCGGGCAAACTCCGCCGCGGGAAAGCGGGGCATGTCGACCGCCAGCACCGCAAGCCAGGGGTGCGGGCAGGCCTTGAGGCCGGTGAGCAACCCGGCCAGCGGACCGACGGCCTCCGGCGCATCGGTCAACCAGCACAGGTCGGGGCGCGGGTTGGTTTGGTCGGCGCGGCCGGCCAGCAGAACCGGCTCGGCGCCGGCATGCCGAAGGGTGGCGATCTGGTGGTCGAGCAGGGTGCCGGGCGCACCGTCGGGAGCCGGCAGCGCGGCCTTGTCCAAACCCATGCGGCGTGAACGACCGCCGACCAGAACCAAGCCCGCAAAACTCATGACACGTCGCGTCGCAACCGGCCGTCGTCGAGGATGCGGGCGCGCAGGCCGCCGCGGCCTTTGAGCGCGGCCTCGGTGCCGGGTGCGAAGGCCTGATCCATCCAGTAGCAGGGCGTGCATTCGGCGACGCCCTCGAAGCGAATGCCCTGCACGGTGAAGGTTTGCCCGATGAGCGTGTTCAGATCGACGCCGCGGGTGATCACGTTGCGCCGAAAAGCCCACGGTTCGCGGTCGATCACGCCGAACTGCGCGCAGAGTTCATCGTGGAGCTCGCCCGCGAAGAAGGTGATCTGGCCCTTGTAGTTTTCCTTGAATCCAAAGAAACGATCCCCGCGCAGGCCCTGACCCGCGACGCACTCGACCTCGTCGACCTCGATCATGGGATGCTCGCCGGCCGGCTGGCCGTGGTGACCGAAGTAGTTGTGACCCGGCGACAGGTAGATGTGTTCCATGCGCAGCATGGTCAGCCTCCGTTGAGGTGCTTCAGACATTCGTGGATGGCGGGCAACAGCGGCGGCAGGCACTCGCCGATGGCCTGGGGGCGGCCGGGCAGGTTGATGATCAGGCTGCGTCCGCGCGTGCCCGCGGTGGCACGCGAGAGGATGGCGGTCGGCACCATGGCAAAACTCACCGCGCGCATGGCCTCGCCAAAGCCCGGCAGCTCGCGTTCCAGCACGTCGCGCGTGGCCTCGGGCGTGACGTCGCGCGGGGCCGGACCGGTGCCGCCGGTGGTGATGACAAGGTCGCAGTGTTCGACGTCGCACAAATCGCGCAGAGCGGCGGCGATCCGGTCGCGTTCGTCGGGGATCAGGCGGGCGATGACGACCGGTTCGTCTCCGAACGAGTCGCGCAACACGCGTTCTATCTCGGGGCCGCTGAGGTCGGCGTAGGCGCCGGCGGAGGCGCGGTCGCTGAGGGTGACGCGGGCGATCTTCATTTTTTGGTTTTGGAAGTAACGCGGACTTCGCCGATGACCATGGCTTTGTCGACGGCCTTCAGCATGTCGTAGAGCGTGAGCGCGGCGACAGAGACGGCGGTGAGCGCCTCCATCTCGACGCCGGTTTTGCCGGTGAGTTTCGCCTCGGCGGTGATGACGATGCGGTCGCGCTTCACGGCGAAGTCGACGGAAACCTTGTCGAGCATCAACGGATGGCAGAGCGGGATGAGTTCGCCGGTTTTTTTCGCGGCCATGATGCCGGCGACGCGCGCGCAGGCCAGCACGTCGCCCTTGGGCAACGCCTGCTGCTTCAGCAGGCGGATGGTGGCGGGCGCGCAGCGCAGCTCGCCGGTGGCGATGGCGACGCGTTTTTGATCGGGCTTGGCGCCGACGTCGACCATCGCGGCCGCGCCGGTTTCATCGAGATGCGAAAAGGTTTTTTTCATGTATTCATGAATCAAAGACAGGGGAGCACGTCGACCTCGGTGCCGGGGCCGGCGATGGCCGGCACGCGCAGCAGGCCCGCGGTGTTGCCGAGGATCGTGAGATCGGAGGAGTCCATCCACGGCAACGGCAGCACACGGCGTTGGGTGCCCTCGTCGGTCCAGATGCAGGGCCACCAGGTCTCGCGCGGATCGGCGCGCAGCTCGGCCCGCGGCGCGAGGGTGGCGCGCACCAGCGGCACGGGGGCGAGACCGGCGAGTCGATGGATCACGCGCTTCACGAAGAGATGGAAACAAACAAAGTGCGAGAGCGGGTTGCCCGGCAGGCCAAACGCGAGGCGTCCGTCGCGCGAAGCGGCGATGAAGGGCTTGCCCGGGCGGCTGGCGACCTTGTCGCAGTGGATCGTGAAACCGCGTTCGGCGAGCAGCGTGCCGGTGTGGTCATACTCGCCGACGCTGGAGCCGCCGCTGATAAGGAAAATGTCGGTCTCGGTCGCGAGCGCCTCGTCGAACGCCTTGGCGGTGGCCTCGCGCGAGTCGTCGACGCGGTGCTGCCAACCAAGCTCGGCGGGGCAATCGCGCAGGAGGGCGTCGATCAGCGTCGAGTTGCAATCGCGGATCTGCCCCTCGGTCGGCGTTTGATCGGGTGGAACGAGCTCCCCGCCGGTCACGAGGTGGGCGACCCGCACGGGACGGTTGACCAGCGGATGGATGGCGCCGATCGAAGCCAGCAGCGCCAGCGAGCCGGCGTTGAGCCGGATGCCTTCGGCCAGCAGCGTGTCGCCGGCCCGCGCCTGCGAACCGCGCCGCCGGATGTGGCGGCCGGAGGGCGGTTGCAACAAATGCAGGCGGTGCTCGTCGTCGGAGAGCTTGGTATCCTCCTTCATGATGAGCGCCACGCCTTCGTGGGGCAGGGCGCTGCCGGTAAAAATCCGCAGGGCGGTGCCCGGCGCGGGAGCGTTCGCCGGGGCGGGGGAGCCGGGGTGAACGGCGCCCTCAAGCGTGGTCAGGCCGGCGGGCTGGTCGATGTGGACCAGGTAGCCGTCCACGGCCGAGCGGTCGAACGCCGGCTGGTCCTCGGGGGCGAGGATGGCCTCGCGCAGCACGCGGCCCTGGGCGTGAAACAGGGCAATGCGCTCCGGCGGCAGGGGGGCGGCGGCCAGCTGGTCGAGTTGAGTCCAAAGCTCGTTGACGGTGATCATGAGCGACAATCCTCAAAACCTTGTGCCGTCCGGGCCAAGGCGCGAACACGGATTACGCATGGTTTTATAGTCTTTGCACATTTGCAGATATTCACGGGATCACGTCGGTTTTCCAGATGGGCACGTCCTGTTTAAGGCGGTCCATGAATCCCGCCAGCAGCGCGAACGCCTCGGCGCGGTGGGCGGCGTGGGCTTCGATGTAAATGGCCGCTTCGCCAACCCGCACGGGGCCGGTGCGGTGTTGCACAAAGACCGTCCGGCACGGATGCGCAATGGCGAGCTGGCCCAGGATGTCGCGCATGACCGCCTCGGCCATCGGCTGATAGGCCTCGTAATGAAGACCTCCGATGGTAGCGCCGTTTTCCTCCGCGCGGATGGTTCCAAGAAACGTGGCCACGGCCCCGGTGCCCGCCGCGGCGACGGGAGTGGCGGGCACGATGACCTCGGGACCGATGCGGATGGTGATGTCCATTGCGTATTCAGCCTCCCGATACGGGTGGGATCACGGCGACCTCGTCGGCCGGCTGGATCATCGTGTCCGCTGCCGCGAACTGCTGGTTGCAGGCGAGCCGGCAGCTGGCGCGCAACGCGGAGAGCCCCGGGTGGCGCGACAGCAGCTCGGCCCAGAGCTGGTCGACCGTGAAAGGCGCTGCGGCGGCAATGGTTTCCTCGGCGCAGCCGGTGATGCGGCGGGCGTGGGCGAAGTAGAGGATGGTCATGGCGCAAATGAGGCCGCCTGAAAAAGTGTCACTTAATGAGTGACACTTTTTCAGCCGCCGATGGCGGTCATGGGGCGGGCGGGTTGGTAGTTTTCGGTGAACTGGTGATCCTCGGGTTTTTCGGCGATGGCCCGGGCCAGCAGTTCACTCAGGTCGGCGTTGGCGGCGAGGGCTTCCTTGAGGTCGAGTTCGCCGTGTCGGCCGAGGCAGGGGCGGATTTTGCCGTCGGCGGTGAGGCGGAGTTTGTTGCAGTTGGCGCAGAAGTCGGTGGTCGTGATCGCGCCAATGAAACCCAGATACGCGCCGCTGGCCTGGTCGCGCCAGTAGCGGGCGGGGCCGTGTCCGGGGCGGTAGTCGGTGAGCGGCTCGATGGGCGACTCGGCGTGCAGGCGGGCGCGCAGCTCGGACACCGAGAGAAAGTTGGCTTCGGTCAACACGTCGGTGCTGGAGAGAGGCATCAGCTCGATGAAGCGCAGCGGGGTGCCGTGCTCGGCGGCGAAGCGGATG
>JBDRJH010000093.1:0-5050 GCA_043815125.1 Verrucomicrobiota bacterium | reverse complement strand
TTAAACGCATTGGTCTGCGTGGTGTTGGCCGTGCTTGTCACGGTGCCGTAGTCGATGGCGATTGCGGCCGCGCTCGGCCCGACCACCGCCGTTAATGCGAACTTCGTCACGGCGATTGCGGCGGCGTTGTTGATATCCACGTTGATGATCGTTGCGTTCACAATGTTCGTGGTCGTGACAGAGTTGTCCGCGATCTCTGAGTTGCCCACCGCGTCAGCGGCGATTTCATCCGATTCCACGCCGTCCGTCGCAATGTCTGCGGCCACGATTGTTCCGTCCACGATATTCGTGGTGGTGACGGAATCGTCAGCCAGTTCGTCATTGCCGACGGCGTCGGTCGCGATCTCCGAGGCCTCGACGCTGTCGGCGGCGAGGTCGGCGGCCACGATTGTTCCGTCCACGATATTCGTGGTGGTGACGGAGTCGTCGGCCAGCTCGTCATTGCCGACGGCGTCGGTCGCGATCTCGGAGGCCTCAACGCTGTCGGCGGCGAGGTCGGCGGCCACGATTGTTCCGTCCACGATATTCGTGGTGGTGACGGAATCGTCAGCCAGTTCGTCGTTGCCGACGGCGTCGGTCGCGATCTCCGAGGCCTCGACGCTGTCGGCGGCGAGGTCGGCGGCCACGATCGTTCCGTTAATGATGTTCGTGGTGGAAATCAGGTCCGCCCCGATGTCCGCAGCAACGAGCGCCCGGAAACTTGGGTCCGCGCCCGTACTGCCGCAAAGCACCTGATTGTCCGTGCCGACTGCCGCAACGGAAACAGGATCGGTACCACTGCCGAGCATGACGCCGTGGTCGGCCAGAGTATCCGCGCCAGTACCGCCACGCGCTACGGCCAGTGGGCCGACAATCGAGGACTCCGGAATGTTCGTCAACGATGCCGATGGTAATGCTGCCGGCCCCGTTGCTGATGTCCACCTCGTTCGCGGTCCCGGTCAGCGTGGCAAGCACCGGATCGGTCGTACCGTCGCCTATCGGAATCTGACCGTTGCTCGCAGCGCCCAGCGCCGTAATCGCGCCCGTTCCACTGCCAAGCAGAATGCCGCCGTCCGTCAACGTAGCCGCGCCAGTACCGCCACGCGCTACGGCCAGTGGGCCGACAATCGAGGACTCCGGAATGTTCGTCAACGATGCACCGTTGTTGATCGCCAGCGCATCGAGGTCAGCATCGTACGCCTGCACATCAAGGCCGACGATGCTCTGCCGCTGCGAATCGTTCAGAAACACCGGGATGATCCCAGTGCTCGTGGTGGTCGTCACGGCGCTGTACGCCGTGCCGATATACGTGTCCGCGGTCGCCGTGGTCGTCACCCGCGAGTTAGTCGAATCCCAGTAGAGTTTCGCACCAGCCGTGACTGTCTCGTTGCTTGTAAGCGTGAGGTTCCATACGCCCTCCAGCGCGACCGCGCACGGCAGCGCGTTCGTTGTGTCAACCAGGACAATGCCGTACTTATCGCCCAGGTCCACCACGTTTCCGCTGTACACGTTTCCGCTCGCAGTCCACTGCATGTTCGCCTGCGTGTGAAAATAGTTGCCGGCGGCCAGCGCGATCCCACACGCGACCAGCACGCCAACGCCGATGCCCGTCCAAATCTTCCTGTTCATTTCGTCTTCTCCTTTGCTCTTGCGCTTGGCTTGTTTGCCGTTGTTGTTCAGCGGCCCGGCCGGACTGCACCGGCCGGACCGCGTATCATCTTACCGCCTCACTCAGGCGGAGTCTTCGCGCACCGCACCGCGCCAGTCCACCTTCGCGGCGGCGCAATCCAGGCGGACCTTGAACACGCGACCGTCGGCCCCGGTGCCCGTGTTCTCGACCTCTTCCTGATACGGGTTCGTGTTGCCGTTGAGAAACGCCACCTCGATAACCGGCGAGTCGGCCGGATCGGCGAATCCGTAGTACTTGATCGCCGAGTAGCCGCTGACGAGCGCGTGCTCAAGCAGCGGTTCGGGAACGACCTGAATACCGCGACCGGCCAGCGGATTGACGCCCTCGACGCCGCTGCCGTACGAGCTGGATCCGATCGCCGACGCCGCTAAAAAGTGCCCGGTAATCGGAGTCAGCACGGTCTTGAGCATCGAGCTCGCGTAGATGCCAACCTCGGTCGAGAGATCGCCATGCTTCATCGCGGTCTGCTTCGCGAGCATCGCCCACAAATTGGCGATACCGGCGCGCGCGTGATCCACCGTGTCGAGTTTGTGGTCCGCCGACCCGCTCAGGTTGCTGTGCGTCGCGTGGAACAGCGCCACGCTATCCGCCATGTTGCCGTTCGCGCACAGAACCGAAACCGCCAGGATGTTCGGCTTGAACGCCGCCGCGCGACCGAGCGCCCTGGGAACACCGATGAAGGCATTCAGGTCGTCGTTGATGATCGCCTGCCGGCTCAAGTTGTAGCACTTGCCGTACGTCGCCAGCGTGATCGTCTCGCGCTGTTCGCTGAACTTGGTCGTTGTGTACCCGGCCGATTCTGCGACCACCGGCAGTTCGCCGGCCTCGGACAGCTTCAGCCGCGACATGGCCTTGAAGTCGGTCCCGGACCCGATCTTGCACCACATCGGGTAACTGACCACTACCGTCTTGGCGCCGGCGAGCATTTCCTTGTTGGCCGCGTTCGCCAGGATGAACGGGAAGTCGCTCGTACCCACGCTGATCGTCTCGCCATGGCGCGCGCCGACGTTCAGGTCGAATGCGCTAATCCGCGGACCGCGCATCGCATCTGCCACGATCTCGCTGGCCGATTGCGGGATTCGCAAACCTGCTCGGCGCAGACAGTCTTCGGCCAGCCGCACCAGCGACCAGTTCGCGGCGTCCACGTTCGCGCTCTTCCTGTCCTCGTCGTTCAGCGTTCCGCCGGCCCGCATCAGGATGCCGTTAGCGCAAGCGCGCATCCACGAAATCCTGCCGTCCTGAGTGACCTCGACGCGACCTTGCGTTTCGGGATTGGGGCGCGTCTTGCCGCGTTCGGCGAGCACCTCAAGCACGTGCACGCGCACCGCGTCCACCGTCGCGCCGGCGTCGATGAACTCCTGCGTGTCAACGCCGTACTTCTGGCCGATGGCGCGAATGTCCTTGCATCGCGCCCGCTCGGCCTGCATGCGCTGCTCGACGAGTTCGTTCACGTCCGGCTCGGAGCGCGCTTCCGGCGCCTGGGCCACCGGAGCCTCGGCCGTCGAGGCCGGTGCGTTCATCTGCTCTTCCTTCTTGATTTCGTCCTTCATGGTGTGCTCCTTTTCCGCGGGCATTGCCCGCTCGCTGCGCCCAACTCCGACCGTCCAATCCGCCGGCACTGGAGTCAGGCTAATTTCCAGCGGCTGCCAGTTGGTGGCAAGCCACGTGCCCGCGGCGTAAGTCCGTCCATCGTGCTGTCCTGATTTCTCGAAATACATCCACTGGTTGACCTTGTACCCAACGCTGACGCCACGGAGCGATTTGTCCGTAACTGTTTCAATTTCTGCTTCTTTTGCGGCCGGCGTCGAACCGAACTTCATCAACGCGTGGCCGCGGCGGTCATCGCCGAGCCACACGCGAGTCGGCATCCCGACGATCTGCGATGGATTGTGATTCTTCAGGACGGCGCCTACCTGTGAGAGCCGCGTCAGATCGCACGCCGCGGAAGAATGCAGCAGCACTTCGTCTTCGCCCCAGCGTTTGACGGGTGATTCGGATGAAAAGGTCAACTCCACCTCGCCATCGGCAACCGCACGCGCCTCGTGCGCCATGTCACGCCAGAGCACAACCGGTTCGCCGACGGTCACGGTGCGCCTAGCGTCGCCGTTCGCTTCAACCGCTGCAATGATCCCGAACTCCGCGCGTGCGTTCACCACTGGTTTCATATCGCAACCTCCGTATCTAGCCCACCATTCCCTTGCCGACAAGCAGCGCGTCGTCCGTATCGCCAGCCGCCGACTTCGCGTTCGTTCCGTTACCGAGAACCGTGTCAATATCCGCGGGCGTCACGTCGGGAAACAACTTCGCAGCGTCGCGCACAGCCTGGATATGCTGCAATTTCTCGCGCGCGATTTTCGCCCGCTTGGCGAGCTGTACCTGATAGTCAAGTCCCAGCGATGCGCACTCGTCGTCAAGCGTGGTAATGCCCATATCCAGCGACTTCTGTGCGGCGTCCATTTCCTGCGACGGATTGATCCCGCGCGTCCATCCTGCTGGCATCCATTTGTGCCTGCGCCAGTACCGCGGATCGACCTCGTAACCCGGCGCCGTGACTGCGCCGGATAGCACCGCGGCGTCAAGCCACCGGTGCGTGACCTGGCGCAAAAACGCGTGTTCAAACCGCCGCATCAGCGGCCGGTAGCCCTGCGAGTCCATGTTTTCCGCCATGCGCCCGCCGGCAAACGTGGTTTTCGACGTGTCGCGCGTCAGGCCGGTATATGAAATCCCGCCCTCAAATCCGGCGCCGAAGGCCATGATCTGCGAAGTCAAGAACGGCTCGTAACTGGATTCCGGCGAGGTCGGGTTGACGGTATGGACCTCGTAGCCCTCCGGCAGTTTGCCGATGATCCCAGGCGCAACGTGCGCGATACGATTGCCGTTGCTGTCAACTGGGAACGACTGCGAATCCTTGTCCGCGGTCTCGTCGTAGCTGTCATCCGCCAGGCCGCCGCCGCCACCCTCGCCGCCAGTGATGAGCACCGAGAAGCAGGCGGCGAGTTTGTTGCGCAACAGTTGCGCGTCCGCGTAGTCCTGGATATTCCACGCCTGCGCGGCCACGGCCGACATGAACGGAATGCCGCGTAGTTGGTACGGATAGCGGCGCGTGTACAGGTGCACGATCTCATCTGCCGGGACGCGCTCACTGTGATAGAGCGACGGATATGCCGGGTTCTCGCCGGCGTACTTGTAGACCCAATAAGCGACGGGCCGCCAGGACTGGCGATCCAATTCGATGCCGAGGAAAACCGGATTGCCCTGGTAGCTCATTACCGTTGTGTCGAGCTGGTCCGCGTCAATGACCTCCAGCCGCAACGGTACAACGTCGTGGCTGCGATCCACGTGGAACCGAACGAACGCCTCGCCATCTTCCAGCCAGCGCCG
>JBDRJH010000092.1:0-7411 GCA_043815125.1 Verrucomicrobiota bacterium | reverse complement strand
TTTTCGCCGAGGTAGGCTTCGGCATCGGCCTTGAGCTTGCCGAGCACGAAGGCGGCGATCTGCTGGGGCGCGAATTGCTCGGTCTTGTCGCCGACCTGAGCCTCGATGTAGGCGTCGCCGTTTTTGCCGGCGACGACCTTGTAGGGGAGGTTCTTGGCCTCTTCCTGACACTCCGAGAATTTGCGACCGATGAGGCGCTTCGCGGAGAAAATGGTGTTCTTGGGGTTGGTGACGGCCTGGCGCTTGGCGGCTTGGCCGACGAGGCGCTCACCGGTTTTGGTGAAGGCGACGATGGAAGGCGTGGTGCGGGCACCTTCGGCATTGGGGATGACGACAGGCTCGCCGCCTTCCATGATGGACATGCAGGAGTTGGTGGTTCCGAGATCGATTCCGAGTATACGGCTCATGCCGCATGGTTAGCAGGGCATGTGCGAGGTCGCCGGCAAGATCCTTATTCTATTTATTATGAATAGTTAGCGTTTTATCTCGCGGTATCCACGAAGTATCCGACGCCCTTAAATCAAGCCAACGTGTCACACCTTGTGTCACACTCGGACAGCTTGAGGTGTGACAATGGCGCACCCGGTGTCGCGAATCAGCGTTTCACCAGCAATCCGGCGGCGAGTGCCGATGGAGCTGACAAATCTGGCCGACTGGCGTGGTGATGTCATCGCGCCGCGTCTATGTGCAGATGAGCGACGGCACCCGTCGCTTTTGGTCGTCGGCGAACCAGAGAGCGTCGGATCGTATTTCAGACATCACGCCGGCCGCGGTGGTGATCGACGGTCAGAGGCTGTATTTCAAACCGGCCCCAAGGATCCAGCCGGAGGCGGTTGGATCGGAGACAGGTCAAGAGACGAGCATGCAGTCCTCCGCCGGCCAGCGTGACGGATCATAAAAAAGCCCCGCGGATCTGCGGGGCTTTTTTCATAGATCGAGGACGAATCGTAATCCGTCTTTGATTTTGGCCACGTCGCCGGTCGGCAGCTTGCCCAGGTGTCGGCCAAGGTCATGCAGTCCCATTGAGACGAGGCCCTGAAGGTTGACGACGCCGGCGCGTGTGAGCCACCGAGGTTTAGGCACCGGGATCTCGTAAGGTGATTCTCGGCTCGAGGTGGTGAACGGTGCGACGATGCAGACGGCGCGGGCGGCTGCGGGGTCGTGCCTGGACAAGACGACGCAGGGGCGGACCTTGGCAGCCATGCCGAAGTCGACCATGAACACGTCACCGGGTGAAGGTTCCTTGGTCATGAGTCGAGGGAGTCCCACAGGCGGCCGATGTAAGCCTTGGGTGGGGTGATGTGATCATCAGGGCGGAGGTCGAACGGCAGGCCGCCGGTCTGCTCGACCTTGGCGAAGAAGACGTTGACGGCCTCTCCTGGAGTGAGGCCGTAACGCTTGAGGATGCGTTCGGCGCGGGCCTTGCGCCCCTTGTCGATGCGTGCGCGGAAAAGTTCGGTTTTGGAGGCGGTTGGCATGATGGGTTCAAATGTGCTCATTTTGAGCATGGGTCAAGGTGCAGGATTTGCACTCGCCTGCACAGTCCGGCGTCCGTCCATCCGCCAGAATGACCTCGACCTGTGTTTTCTGCTGGAATCCCGGGCCGATGCGTTCCTTGCCGGCCGCGACCAAGCCGGAGGCATTGTCCGCGGCCTGCTCCTGAGTCAGCCGGCGCTTGTGTCGAGCCGCTGACACGGCCCGGCCGAATTGGTCTCTCAGATCCTGAGAGTGCAGATTTTGCACATGGGCGTTCATGACTGAGGGGCCAGGCCGCATTCACGCGCGGTGAAACAGACGCGCTCGTTGGTTTCGCCGATGTAGATCTCGACCGGTCCGCCCTCTCGCGACTGTGTGCCGAGGTGGACGGAATCGGGCACGATCTGGAAGCCGGCCGCGGTGGTGTAGTTCGCCCGCATGACGCAGCGACGGAATTTGTCTTTGGTGCGCTTCGCTTTCATGGCTTCAGGCTTTGAGGTCGATTTGGGTCACCACTCGCCCGCCAATGGTGATCTTCTGTTTGATCTCGCGAACGTCTGAGGCGCAGAAGGTGGCGAAGCCCGAGGAAAAAACGGGATCCCGCAGGAAGGACGAAGAGTTGTTCGCCGATTTGTCCGGCCGCGCAGTATTTGGAGACGGTGACGACAACGGGGGGAGCTGCTGTCACAGAGGGCAATGAGTTGAGCGATCATGGTAGAAGCCCCAACGAGGGCCGACCCCGAGGCGGCCGACTGACACCGTGTCAGCTTGGGTCACCCCGAGCAGGGAAAGGCCACGGCGAAGCCGTTCTAATCCGCGGCGGAGCACCCGACCGCGTCAGGTATGGCCCAGCGCAGCGCAAACCCGTCTCCCTGCCTCTCGGTGCCCCCGCTTTCGTTCGGCCGGAGAGAAGCGCACGCGGATCTCCGGTTGATCGATGGCGGCCGCAGTTTCCACAGTCGGTGAACTCGCTTCACGGTCTGTGTTGCTGACCTATTGTTAAGCACTGGTTAAGCAACAGCGCGGGCCAAAAACTGCGACATTCACAACAGCCTTGTTTGCAGGTGCTAAACTGGAGCCGATGGTCGGAGTCGAACCGACGACCAGCGGTTTACGATACCGCTGCTCTACCACTGAGCTACATCGGCGTGCGCAGGAAAGTTCGGAAGAAACTCGCCGCGAAGCCAATCGCAAGCCTCATTTCCCCCTCCCGTGCAACTTTCGACCGACCTCTTCGACTACGACCTGCCCGACCGACTGATCGCGCAAACCCCCGCCGCGCATCGCGACGCTTCACGCCTGATGGTCGTTGACCGCGCCTCGCGCGCCATCGAGCACTGCGTCTTTGCCGACCTCCCGCGCTTCCTGCGCGCCGGGGACACGCTTTTTCGCAACAACGCCGCCGTGCTCCCCGCGCGCCTCCACGCCAACCGCCCGACCGGCGGTGCCGTCGAGTGTCTGCTGCTGCGGCCCGACCCCAGCCCCGGTGCACTGAACGGCGAAATCTGGTGGTGTCTCGTTCGCCCCGGCAAAAAGCTACCCGTCGGGGCAACCTTTGCACACGGCGACGACTTCACCGGCACCGTGCTGGCCAAGGACGCCGAGGGTGCCGCGCGCATCGTCTTCACCACCCGCGCCGACGAGTCCATCACCAGCGTGGCCAATCGGCTCGGCGACGTCCCCCTGCCCCCCTACATCGAGCGCGCGGCCGCCCACGCGGAGCGCCCGCGCGACATCGAACGCTACCAAACCGTCTACGCCGACCGCGCCCGCCAGGTCGCCGTCGCCGCCCCCACCGCGGGCCTGCACTTCACGCCCGAGTTGCTCGCGCAACTTCCCGCGCTCGGCGTCGGCACCGCCGACGTCACGCTCCATGTCGGCCTCGGCACGTTCAAACCCATCTCCACCGACCACATCAACGACCACCCGATCCACCGCGAACTCTACGAAATGTCCGCGGCCACCCAGCAGGCTTTGCGCAACCCCACCGGCCGCCGCATCGCCGTCGGCACCACCACCGTGCGCACCGTAGAGGACCACCTCGCCAAACACCCCGCCGCCCTGCCCCACCCCGTCGCCGACGAAGCCGCGATCTACATTTATCCACCGCGCACCTTCGCCGGCGTCGACATGCTGATCACCAACTTCCACCAGCCCCGCTCCACCCTGCTCTGCCTGGTGTCGGCGTTTCTCGCCCCCGGCTCCACCGACGGCATCGCTTGGCTGCGCGAACTCTACGCCGAGGCCGTCGCCCGCGAATACCGGTTTTTCAGCTACGGCGACGCCATGCTGATCATCTGAGAAATTTCACCTGCGCCCGTTTGCAAACCGCGCGCAAGCCGCCACCAGTTCCGCACATGCCGACCGACCCGCAAGCCGACCCGCAGTCCACCATCGCCGCCTGGCGGATCCTGCTGCGCTTCTTCGGCATCATCGTCGTGCTCGCCGTGTTTTCCCATTGGTATGCCGCCGGCCAAAACACCGGCTGGACCAAGAACCGGATCGCCGAGACCCAGGTCGATGAGATCACCGGCATCGAATACGTGACCTACAAAGACCACTTCATGCCCGGCGTCGAACTCCTGTCCGCCGGCATCACCTTCGGCCTCCTGCTCTCCGCCGCCACTTTCATCCGCCTGAAACCAAAATCAAAAGCCCAATGAACACCCGCCTCCGCCTCGCCGCCCTCCTGCTCGCCACCACCGCCGCGCTGACCGCCGCGCCGATCAGCTTCGACTTCAAGGACCCCAAGGGCGTCAACGCCGTCAGCTTTCACCTCGACTCCCTGCTCGAGCCCATCGCCGGCACCGCCGACGGCGTCTCCGGCACCGTCAGTTACGACCCCGCCGCGCCCGCCGCCACCACCGGCTCGGTCACCATCGCCGCCAAATCGCTGAAGGTTACCAACAGCACCATGAACGAGCACCTGCTCAGCGCCGGCTGGATCGACGCCGCCGGCCACCCCGAGATCACCTTCACCATCAAGTCCCTCGCCAACGCCAAGACCGACGGCAACACCACCAAGGCCGACGCCACCGGCGACTTCACCCTCAAGGGCGTCACCAAGGAAATCACCGTCCCCGTCACCATCACCCACCTCCCCGGCGCCTTCGGCAAGCGCATCAACAAGCCCGAGGTCGGCGGCGATCTGCTCGTCGTGCGCGGCCAGTTCTCCATCCAACGCGCCGACTACGGCATCAAGCCCGGCCAAAACGAGGACAAAGTCTCCCCTCAGATCGATCTCTCGCTCGCCCTCGTCGGCAGCGCGCCCGACGCCTGAGCAGCCCCCGCTCCCCACTTCGACAGCCGGCCCCCCGGGCCGGCTGTTTTTGTTTGTGCCCGCGCGCCCCTCCCCAACCCTCGACCTCCGCATGACCGCCGACGAACTCCAGACTCTCATCGAGGACGCCACCTTCGACTACACCATGGGCGACATCGACGCCGCCCTGGCCAAGCTCGCCGACGCCACCGCCGCCGCGCCCGACTCCTTCGAAGCCTGGCACGCCGCCGCCGAGATCAACTTCAGCGCCCGCCGCTTTGACGACGCCCTCGCCGCCGCCACCAAGGCCCACGAACTGCGCCCCGACGACCTCTTCATCAACACCACCCTCTCCCGCATCTGGATGGAGAAAGGCGACAAGACCACCGCCGAGAAATTCGGCGCCCAAGCCAAGATCCTCGGTTGGAAAGACCAGCTGCAAAACCCCGAAAACCACCAGGGCGGCTTGTAAAAGCCCTTCCGCCCAACCGCCTTTCGCGCCTCACCGCGCCAATTGACAGCCGCCCGACCGCCCCCGTAATTTCACCCAATGGAACCCTCTTCCTATACGCTCGAATTCGAAAAACCTCTGCGCGACCTGAGCGTGCAGCTCGAACAACTGCGTCAACAATCTCTCGAAAACAATCTCGACCTCGGCAGCGAGATCTCCGCCATCGAGCGCAAGATCGCCGCCACCCAGCGCGACATCTACTCCAAGCTCACCCCTTGGCAAAAGGTCCAGATCGCCCGCCACCCCCGCCGCCCCTACGCCCTCGACTACGTCGGTCTGCTCTGCGAACGCTTCACCGAGCTGCACGGCGACCGCCAGTTCAACGACGACCGCGCCCTCATCGGCGGCACCGCGTTCTTCAACGGCGAGGCCGTCATGATCATCGCCCAGCAAAAGGGCCGCGACACCAAGGAAAAGATCGCCCGCAACTTCGGCATGCCCCAGCCCGAGGGCTACCGCAAGGCCCTCCGCCTCATGAAGCTCGCCGAGAAATTCGGCCTGCCCGTCATCACCTTCATCGACACTCCCGGCGCCTACCCCGGCATCGGCTCCGAGGAGCGCCACGTCTCCGAGGCCATCGCGGTCAACCTACGCGAGATGGCCATGCTCAAGGTCCCCACCATCTCCGTCGTCGTCGGCGAAGGCGGCTCCGGCGGCGCGCTCGGCATCGGCGTCACCGACCGCGTGCTCATCTTCGAAAACAGCTACTACTCGGTCATCTCGCCCGAGGGCTGCGCGGCCATTCTCTGGAAAGACCCCGCCGCGGCCCCCAAGGCCGCCGAAGCCCTCAAACTCAACGCCGACCAACTGGAAAAACTCGGCGTGGTCGACGAGGTCATCTCCGAGCCCTTCGGCGGAGCCCACACCTCCCTCGAAAAGTCCGCCGACGCGCTCAAATACGCGCTGCAAAAACACCTCAACGACCTCAAGGGCCTCAAGGGCGACAAGCTCCTCGACAGCCGTTACGAGCGCTACCGCCACCTCGGCGTCTACGAAGAGGCCGGCGCGGCGCACAACTGATTTTCAAGACATCCGCATCAAAGCCGCCTCCCTTCATCGGGTGGCGGCTTTTTTGTTCTTAGGCCAAAAGTAGCGCAGGCTTCCAGCCTGCCGTCGGGTTCGGATGCAGGCTGGAAGCCTGCGCTACTTTCCTCACCCCGCGCTCACAAACGCGACGCCGCCAGGCCGGCGTTGTTGCGCCGCACGGTGACGTGCTCGACCTTCACCACGCGCTTCGACTCGGGATCGTATTCGACGCAGGCCCCGGAGATGCGCACGTCGCCCTCGGCGATGTCGAAGCGGCGCGGCATCCCGTCCCGGAACTTGGCGACCACCGGCCCGACCGAGCGGCCCAGCACCGAGGCGTAGGGACCGGTCATACCCACGTCGCACATGAAGGCGGTGCCCTGCGGCAACACCTCGGCGTCGGCCGTGGGCACATGCGTGTGCGTGCCGAGCACGCAGATCGCGCGCCCGTCGAGATACCAGCCGAGCGCCTGCTTCTCACTGGTCGCCTCGGCATGAAACTCGACAAACACGCCGTCCACCTGGCCCTCGAGCCGGGCCAGCATGTCGTCGCAGGTCTTGAACGGGCAGTCCGCGCTGATCTTCATGAACTGGCGGCCCAGCACCGTGAAGACGCCGAGCCGGAATCCGTTGACGTTGAGGATGAGGTGATCGCGCCCCGGACAGACCGCGGGCAGGTTGGCCGGACGGCAGACGCGCTCGAAGCCTCCGATGTCGTCCTCCCAACCGCGTTGATCCCAAACGTGATCGCCCAGGGTGATCGCGTCGACGCCGAGCGTGAGGATCGACTTGGCGATGGACTCGGTGATGCCCGAGCCGGCGGCGGCGTTCTCGCCGTTGGCGATGACCACGTCGACCCCCAACTCGGAGCGCAGCCGCGGCAGGCGCTCCGTGAGGATTTCCCGGCCGGGCCGGCCGACGATGTCGCCCACAAAGAACAATTTCAACATAAGCGATCATCGTGCGCCCCGCCCCCCCGCGCCGCCAAGCGAAAAGCCGGAACAAACCACTCCGCTGGCCGCCTGAGGGTCATACGAGCAACGGAGGCGGCCAGCGGAGTGTATAGTCTCGGGTCAAGGGTAACAGGTGTTCCGCTATGGGGGTGACAGTTATGAGGAGTAAGGGTTGATGGGGTGGTA
>JBDRJH010000091.1:0-28696 GCA_043815125.1 Verrucomicrobiota bacterium | reverse complement strand
CCCTGCTGCGTCCCCTCGATGATTGGCGCGGGGAGACCATCGCCATGCTGCGCATCGTCCGCGAAACCCCCGCGCTCGCCCAGCGCCTGCGCTCCGAGGCGCTGGCCACGCGCATTTTTGTGATCTTTGGCCTCTGCCTCGTCGTCACCCTCGGACTCAGCCTCCAACTCTGGGTGCTGCGCCCCCTCGGCCAGATCGGCGACAGCCTCGCCAGACACGACACCACCCCCATCCGGGACCTGCGCCACGAGCACACCGAACTCGCCCGCGTGGCCCGGCTCGTCGAATCCTCGTTCGAACAACGCGCCCAACTCCGTCAGGAGATCGCCGAGCGCACCGCGGCCGAACTGGCCCTCCAACGCACCCTCGAGGAACGCGCACGACTCGGCCGCGACCTGCACGACGGTGTCATCCAATCAATCTACGCCGCCGGCATGGGACTCGCCGCCGCGCAAAGCCAGCTCAAGGCCAAACCCGTCGAAGCATCGGTCCGCGTCGAGGAAGTCCGCGCCGTGCTCAACGACACCATCCGCGACGTGCGCAACTTCATCACCGGCCTGGAACCCGAGGCCCTCCAGCGCAGCACCTTCGCCACGGCCGTCGACAAACTCCTCGCCACCGTGCGCACCGCCAACCACGACCTGCAAACCAACCTCGACATCGATGAAAGCCTCACCGACCTGCTGCCCATGGCCGTGCGCACCGAGGCCCTGCAGATCATCCGCGAGGCCGTGAGCAACGCCGTCCGCCATGGCGACGCCGACACCATCGACATCCACCTCCGGCGCGAAAACGGACGGGCCAGCCTGCTGATCGCCGACAACGGCACCGGCTTCGACCCCGCCACCGTGCGCCGCGGCCGCGGTCTCGACAACATCGCCGAACGCATCCGCCTCCTTGGAGCGAACATAGACTTCCAGTCCTCGCCCGGAAACGGAACTCGCGTCCAAGCCCGGTTTAACCTTAACGAATCCTGACGCACCCATGACCCCGACCTCTACCAGCAAAACCATCGGCGTCCTCCTCGTGGACGACAGCGCTCTCGTGCGCCAAGGCATCAAGGCCGTTTTCCAAACCGGGCACGCCGCCCCCGACATCGAGATCGTCGGCGAGGCCGCCAACGTGGCCGACGCCATCACCTCCGCCCAACAACTGCGGCCCGACGTCGTGCTGCTCGACATCCGCCTGCCCGACGGCACCGGCTTCACCGCCTGCCGCGAGATCCTCAAGGCCCGCCCCGAGACCCGCGTCCTCATCCTCACCTCCTTCATCAACGACAACTTCATCTACGACGCCATCACCTCCGGCGCCCAGGGCTACCTGATGAAGGAGATCGACCCCCAGGGCCTCATCCAGTCCGTGCAGGACATCGCCGCCGGCAAATCCATCCTCTCGCCCGACATCATGGCCGGCGTCATGCGCATGGTCCGCGACGGCGGCCCGCAGGAAGACAAACAACTCGCCTCCCTCTCACCGCAGGAACGCCGCGTGCTCGCCCTCGTCGCCGAAGGCAAGACCAACAAGGAGATCGGCGTCGCCCTCGACCTCAGCGACAACACCATCAAGAACTACCTGGTCAACGTCTTCGAAAAGCTGAACGTCAAGCGCCGCTCCCACGCCGCCGCGCTCTACATTCAGGCCCACTCAGACAAAAAATAGGCCCATAAAGGCCTAGTTTGGTAGGTAGTATCGCGGCCAAAAAAAACGCCGCCGCCCCCCGGGTTCATGCTATATCTAGAGGCATGAACAGTCCCGTGAACCGCTTCGCCCGCCGCACCGGCGGGCGTCTTGCGCGCGCCTTCACCTTGGTCGAGGTGATGGTGGCGGCCTCCGTCATGGTGCTGAGCATCAGCGGGGCGTTGGTCACGTTGCAAAGCGGCCTGCGCGCCGTCAGCCAGGCCCGCCATCTCGGCGAGGCCACCGCCATCATGCAAAGCGAGATCGAGCGGCTACGTCTGAAAAGCTGGGATCAACTCACGATGATTCAGGCCGAAGGGGACACCCTGCTGGACGTCGCCCAAGCCACACCCGGCATCCGGTTCCAATGCCTGCGCAGCATCCGCGGCCTGCGCGAAGGCATGAAGGAAATCACCCTCGAGGCCAGCTGGGGCGGCATCGACGGCCGGGCCCACACCGCGCGCCTCATCACCCGCTACGGCAAGAGCGGACTCAATGACTACTTCTATGCCTCCAACTGAAAACCGCTCCGGTCGCCGCGGTTTCCGCGCGTTTACCCTGCCCGAGGTGATGATCGCGGCCACGTTGTCCGTTTTCACGCTGGCCGGTGTGCTGAGCGCCTTTCTCCTCATCGGCCGGACCGCCCTCAGCGCAAGCAATTACGGCACGATGGAGAACCAGATCCGCCACGCCCTCAACCTCTTCTCCGCCGACGCCCGCGGCGCCGCCGACATCCGCTGGGAATCTCCCCGGGCGATCACCCTCATCATGCCCCCGGGCACCCCCGGTCCCGGCGAAATCACCTACCGCTACATCGCCAACGACGGCAGCGCCCTCGGGATCTTCCGCCGCGAGACCAACGACGGCGCCGCCGCCCGCGATCTCGTCGACAACGTCGCCAGCGACTTCTCGTTCCAACGCTACAAGCTCCAACCCTCCGTTGGCGGCGACAACCTCGCCGCCAACGACCTCGAGACCAAACAAATCCAGCTCACCCTGCGCGCCCTTTCCCTCTCCAACGGCTCCCCCGCCGCCAGCCAGACCGCCATCTCCACCAGCTGCGTGCTGCGCAACAAAAACGTCAGCCAGTGACCCCCCGCCCCGCCAGTCCGGCCGCCGCCCGCCGCCTCCCGCGCTCCCGCCGCGGGTCGCTGCTCATCGTCGCCATGCTGGTCGCCGCGTTCATCGCCCTCGGCCTCGGCAGCTACCTCAGCTTCAACCTCACCTCCACCCGCCTCGCCCAGCGCACCTTTCACCGCAACGCCGCCTTCAACCTCGCCGAATGCGGCCTCGAGGAAGGCCTCTGGTCCTACAACCGCACCCTCTCCGGCGAGACCGACGGCTGGACCGGTTGGAACACCGACGCCGGCTCCGCCTGGCGCAAGTTCGACGGCTTCAGCTTCGCCGCCGGCACCACCGGCTCCGTCAAGGTCTACGCCACGCCCCGGACCCCGGCCGAGGGCACCGCGCCCCGCGTCGTCGCCCTCGCCACCATCGACACCCAGTCCGGAACCGGCACCACCCAGATGATCGAGGTCAGTCTCAAGCGCCGCTCCTACTTCGCCAACGGCCTCACCGCCCGCCGCACCCTCGCCTTCAAGGGCAACAGCACCACCTTCGACTCCTGGAACTCCGACCCCGACAACAACCCCGCCACCGCCGCCGTCCCCTACTCGCCCGCCCTGGCCCAGGACACCGGCGGCGTCGCCAGCAGCACCGTCGAGAGCACCGACCTCATCTTCAACAACGCCCGGATCCACGGCTACGTGCGCACCGGCGGCCCCTACCCCACGGTCGGCCCCCAGGGCCTCATCGGCCCCGCCGGCACCCCCGACGGCGTCATTGACCCCGACCGCGTCGCCACCGACTTCAGCGCCAACTTCCCCGACCTGGCGGCCCCCGCCGACGGCACCGTCATCGGCGCCATCGGCCCCACCCTCGGCACCCCCGGCACCAGCACCAGCTGGATCTGCCCCGCGCTCATCCTCAAAGGCAACGACACCCTCACCATCCTAGGCGACGTCACCCTCGTGCTCACCGACCCCATCAAGGCCCTCTCCATCACCGGCAAGGCCTCCATCATCATCCCCGCCGGCTCCGCCCTCACCCTCTACACCCCCGGCGACGTGCTCGTGGCCGGCAACGGTCTGGTCAACGCCAACGCCAGTCCCGCCACCTTCCGCCTCTGGAGCACCCACACCTCCGACAACTTCAACCAGGAAATCGACATCACCGGCAACGGCTCGCTCAGCGCCGTCATCTACGCGCCCAGGGCCGACCTCACCCTCCGTGGCAACGGCGACGTTCAGGGGGCCATGGTCGCCGACACCATCACCCTCACCGGCAACGCCGCCTTTCACTACGACGAGGCCCTGGCCAACCTCTCCGATCACGCCGGCTACCGCGCCACCGGCTGGCGCCAACTCACCGGCCCCGAGGCCGCCGCCAACAGCGCGCGGTTCAGCGGCTGGTGACCCCCAGGCACCGCCCGCCCGGAGGCACCGCCACGACAGGCCCTTTCGGGCCCTTTTGCTAGGTAGAAAATCAAGGCCCGTGCGACCCTCTGCACGGACACCCCGGCGCGCTATCATGGGCGTATGCAAAGCTCGCCCCCCCCACGCCGCCCCGGGCGTCAACGCCAAGCCGGCTTCACCATCGTCGAGGTGCTCATGGCCACCTTCGTCATGGCCTTCGCCATCACCTCCTCGATCCTGGTGATGCAACACGGCTTCCGCTACCTCGACACCGCCCGCAAGACCACCCTCGCCGCCCAGATCATGCAAAGCGAGATGGAGCGCATCCGCATGCTCAGCTGGGGCCGCATCAGCGCGTTGCCCCCCAGCGAACCGATCGACTTCGACGACATCTTTCCCGCCAACACCACCGCCGAGCAAGCCGTGCTCGCACGCATCCGGCAGACCTTCACCGCCACCCGGACCGTCACCAGTCTGGCCGAATACAACAACGAGATCCGCCAGATCGACGTGAGAATCACCTGGACCGGCCTCGACGGCGTCAACCACACCCGCACCAGCTCCACCCAATACTGCCAGGACGGACTCTATGCCTACTACTACACCGGCCTCTAGACGCGCCCCCTCCCCCCGCGCGTTCACCCTCTTCGAGGTCCTCGCCTCGACCGCGCTCTCCGGCATCATCATGGTCGCGGTGCTCTCCTCCGCCGTCGTGATCGCCCGCAGCGGGTATCTGCTCAACAACTACAGCGACATGGAGCAGCAGGCGCGCACCGCCCTGGAAACCTTCGCCGTCGACGCCCGCATGACCGAGGTCGTCGCCTGGGGCCGTGCCGACGACGACGCCCCCCTCACCTCCCTGCGCCTCCAGGCCGTCGACGGCACCGCCGTCACCTACGCCTACGACGCCGCCGGCGGCGCGCTCAACCGCACCGACAACGCCGGCACCACCACCGTCATCACCGGCATCCAGTCCTTCACCTTCAGCGCCTACAAATACGACGACGCCGCCGGGCTCGACCTCCTCGTCCCCGGCGACTCCACCCTCACCCAACTCGATAACGAGACCAAGATGGTCCAGCTCTCCCTCTCCGCCTCCCGCGCGCAGACCAGCGTCGTCACCGCCACCAACAACGTCGTCTCCGCCCGCTTCGTCCTGCGCAACAAACGCCGCGGCACCTGAGCCGCCACCCACCCCCGACCCGCGCCCGCCATGCAAACACACTCCCGCCACCCCCGCGCCCGCCGCGGCTCGGTCCTCCTGGTCAGCCTGATCTTCAGCGCCATCATCGCCATCTCCATCGGCAGCTTCCTCAAGCTCGCCACCAACGCCACCAGGACCTCCTACCGCACCTACGACCTCGGCGTCGCCATGAACATCGCCGAAACCGGCCTCGAGCGCGCCATGTGGTCCATCAACCGCGCCAACGCCGGTCTCGGCGGCGCCTGGAACGGCTGGACCCTCGTCAGCGCCGGCGACGACGACTACCGCCGCAGCTTCGACCTCGGCACCTTCGAAAACGGCGCCACCGGCACCGTCAAAATCTACGCCCGCGACACCTCCTCCACCCCCGTGCTCATCGCCCGCGCCATCGTCACCCCCACCCAAGGCCGGCCCATCGAGAAATGGATCACCGTCTCCCTCGCCCGCCGCACCGGCCGCGCCATCGGCGGCCTCGGCCGACGCGGCATCTACGCCAGCGGCAACAACGTCGAATTCGCCAGCTGGAACTCCGACCCCGACAACGACCCCTCCACCCCCTACGTGCCCTTCAGCGACTCCGTCAAAAACGACCAGGCCAGCATCGCCACCCTCGAACTCGACGCTGAACTCAACTCCGGCCAGGCCGACGTCAACGGCTCCGCCGCCGTCGGCAGCAACAACACCAACTCCGTAAAAATCGGCCCCCAAGGCTACATCGGCCCCTTCGGCACCCCCAACGGCACCATCGCCCCCGGCGCCGTCAGCACGGACTTCAGCACCGACCTCACCGTCGAGTCCGCCCCCGCCGCCACTTACACCAACCTCGGCACCGTCAACAACGACCTCACCCTGCCCCGCGGCGGCGACACCCCCGCCGCCGACGGCATCTACTACTACGACGCTGACGGCATCAGCCTGAACAACAAGGAACTCGTGGTCGCCGCCGGCGCCGACGTCGTCATCCGGCTCGACAACGTCCTCGACGACATCTCCGTCGGCGGCGGCGACGGCGGCATCGTCGTTGAAGGCGAAAAAGACCCCGACACCAACGTCATCACCGCCGGCACCCTCAAGATCTACACCGCCGGCGACATCAGCATCGCCGGCAAGGGCGCCGCCAACCGCGTCAGCTGGACCGAGACCACCACCACCACCCAGACCGTCACCACCCGCGTGCGCGTCGGCAACAAATGGGTCAACCAAGAATCCACCCAGGAAGTCGTCTCCACCGAGACCATCACCCAGGTCGGCCAGCCCAAAAACTTCCACATCTACGGCACCCGCACCAACGAGCAGGTCGACGTCTCCGGTTATCAGGATTTTAATATCTCCGGCAACGGCAGCCTCAGCGGCATCGTCTACGCCCCCAACGCCGACATCAGCGCCAAGGGCGGCGGCAACGCCGGCTTCGTCATGGGCTCGCTCGTCGGCAACACCCTCACCTTCACCGGCAACGACGGCTTCTACTACGACGAATCCCTCAGCGACGACACCAGCGGCGGTCGCTTCGGCATCGACAGCTGGCGCGAATACGTCTCCTACGCCGACCGCGCCACCTTCGGACCGCTGATGGACTTCTAGGCGGCCCGGTTGATCCGCCCCGCGCCCAAAGGCCGGCCTTTGGATGTTAGGGGCTGTCTTCGAAATTAATCGTGGTGATTAAGTCGTAGGCAGCCCCTGACGGCTTGTTGAAAAAATCTTGGTTTCGGGACCATAAGCCGGGTTCTGTGTCTCGGTCGGCGTCGCCGCCTTCCGCCGATCGTCATTTATCTCCAGGACGCCTTGCGACGCCCGGCCGGGGAGTGCCCCGAAGGACCTCCCCGATGCGACTTACCCGTGGCCTTGTCGGGCGGGCCGCCCGGCCACCTATTTAGCCTTGCACCGGAAGGGGTTTTTCGTGCCGCCGACATCACTGCCGGCGCGGTGGGCTCTTACCCCACCTTTTCACCCTTACCCCGCGGGCGAACCCGCGCGGCGGTATATTCTCTGTGACACTGTCCGTCGGTCGCGCCTTGACGCGCGCCGCCCGCACTTGCCGTGAAGCTCGTGCGGCATCCTGCCCTGTGGTGCCCGGACTTTCCTCTCCATAGCTCAAAGAACAACGGAGCGACGATCCGGCCCCGAAACCAAGAGGACAACGTTCACAACTCCCCCGCCCCAAAGCAACGCCGGACTCACGCTCCCGCCCCACCCTCCGCCCATCCCCCCGCCCAGGCCACCAAACAAAGTGTCACTCATTAAGTGACACTTTGTTTGCCCAGCTCACCGCAGCCACGGCACGGCGGAGGCTGGCCGGGCCCAGCTCCCCGACCGATAAGGCAGCCACGCGCCCGGCGGCTCACAGCAAACCCGCCAGCGGCCGGCTCTTGCTCAGCGCGAACGCCGCCCGCACCGCCGCGAACGCCTCCAGCAACTCCCGCGGCGAACCCGCCCGCGTGAACCGCATCTCCAACGACGCGCCGTCGCAAACCACCTCCGCCGCCACGTCCGGGACCGACAGCGTGCAGGTGCGGCAATCCGACGGATAATCCACCCGCAGGCCCGCGGCGTTTTCGTCATCAAGCCCCTCGACCGCATCGATCACCGCCTCGACTTGCACGCCCTTGCGCAGATCGAACCCCACCGCCGTGAACCGGCCGGCGAACACCGCGTCAAACTCCCCCGCCTGCACCAGGTCGCCGCTGCGCAGACCGTGCAACGTGCGCGTGACCACGTAGCTCGCCGGATCGGCCGGCTCCAGGGCGTAGTCCCACTCGAAGACAAAATCCTTCGCGGTCAGCACCGCGGTCGGCGAGGTCAGATCGAGCGACAGATCCTTGCGCTTGTAATTCATCGCCGCACGCACCGTCTGGAACAGCGCCTCGGCCTCCTCGGTCAACTCGCCCGTGCAAAGTTGCCCCAAGAACCGCCGCGTCGCCGGCGTATCGGCGTCGGGCAGCGTGTGGTGGCTCTTTTTGAAGCCGCCCAGCGCCTTGACCGCCCCGCCGCCCCACCCGAGCAGGCGCACGCGACTGACGTAGGACTGTTTGGCATCGCCCGATGAACCCATCCGGCCAATACAGCCCGCCCCCTCCGCCAACGCCAACCCGTTTTTGCCATCCCCCCGCACCCGGCCAAAGAGTAACCTAATGGGTTACTCTTTCCCGCCAGGCGGGGGTGATCCCGGGCTTGCGCGGCGAGGGCGCGGGCGGCTGCATGGGCGGCATGTCGTCAGCCAAGCCGGTCCTGCGCGTCGTGTGCGCGCTCATCGAACGCGACGGCCATGTGCTCATGGCCCGACGCCCCGCGCACAAACACCTCGGCGGCAAGTGGGAATTCCCCGGCGGCAAGGTCGAGCCCGACGAGGCCGACACCGACGCGCTGCACCGCGAACTCCGCGAAGAACTCGGCTGTGTCGTGGAGATCACGCGGACGCTCGCTCCGCACACCCACGCCTACGAGACGGTGACGGTGTGTTTGTTGCCCTTCGTGGCCAGACTCGCCGCCGGGAGCGCCGAGCCGCAGAGCCTCGAACACAGCGCGCTGGCATGGGTGGCGGTCGGCGAACTGGCCGCGCTCGACCTGCCCGCCGCCGACCTGCCGATCATCGCGGACTATCTCGCCACGCGATGAGCCCCCATGCCGATATCGCCTATCGTTCAGCGTCGAACGGCGAGCCGTTGATCGACGCGTTCTGCCGGCTCGATGTGTATTCACCCGAGTCGTCCTCCGTCGTTCCGCCGCCGCTGCTGGTCTGGTTTCACGGCGGCGGCATGGAGGGCGGCGACAAGGCGACGCCGGAGTCGCGCGCGTTCGCCCGGCGCTTCGCCGCGCGCGGCGTGACCGTGGCGATGGCCAACTACCGGCTTTCACCCGCGACACGTTTCCCCGGCTGGCTGGAGGACGCCGCCGCCGCGGTCGCGTGGGCGCTCGTCAACGCGGCCCGTCTCGGAGCCGATGCCAACGCGATCTTTGTCGGCGGCGATTCCGCCGGCGCCTACCTGGCGGCCATGCTCGCGCTCGACGAGCGTTGGCTGCGCGCCGCCGGCCACGCGACGGAGGAACTCGCGGGCGCGATTCCCATGAGCGGCCAGATGATGACGCACTTTGCGCTGCACAAGGAACGCGGACCATGGAACGGCCGCTCGGTGCGCGCGGATGAATGTGCGCCGATCTTTCACGTGCGGCCCGATTGTCCGCCGTTGCACCTGATGATCGGCGACGACGACTGGCCGGCGCGCCTGGAGGAGAACCGATTTTTCGTCGCGACGCAGACCAAGGTCGCCGGCCACGCGGACACCGCCCTGCAGGTGATCGCCGACCGCGACCACGGGAGCATTTTTACGCGTTGCCTGGAGCCGGACGATGCTGCCGGCGAGGGGATGCTGGCGTTCATGCAAACGCGCCGCGCGCGCATGGCGCGGCCATAAAAAAAGCCGCCCCGAAAACGGGACGGCTGGTGGCTGGAGACACAGCGGCGCGGCGATCAGCGCGTCGGCTTCAACGGCGTGGGCGTGGCCGGGGTGGTGGCGCCGCCGCCGACCACGGCCTCGACCGCGCGCAGGAAACTGTCGCTGAGAAGATTGACCGTCATGTCCTGCGGCAGGTAGCCGGAGATGTTTTTGAAGGCCTCGCTCATGGACTTGGAAACCTCGATGCGCACGAACGCCTCGGAGCCTTCGGCGGAGTAGGCGCTGAGCTTCAAGCGGGTGGCCTCGGCCTCGGCCTTGCCGAGCGCTTCGATGGCTTGGGCGCGCAGGAGGGCGGCTTCCTGTTCGCCCTGGGCGGCGAGCACGTTGCGGTTCTTGTCGGCCTCGGCGGCGAGCTCCACGCGGCGGGCGGCGGCGGTGGCGTCGAGCACCTGTTGCTCGGCGAGTTTCTCGGCGGAGAGCACGCCGACGTCCTTGTCGCGCTTGGCGTCGACCAGCGCCTTTTCGTAGGCGGCCTGGGCCTCGGCCTTGGCGCGGTCGGCCTTGGCTTCGGCGGCGCGGGTTTCCTCGATGGCGCGCAGGCGTTCCTGCACGGCGACTTGGCGGGCCTTGATTTGCTCAACGTAGGACGGGTCGAGGCCGATGTGTTCGATGACGAAGTTTTCCACGATGACGCCGCGTTTGCGCAGCTCGGCCTCGGGGGACATCAGCGAGGAGGAGATGTCGCTCTGAAGGAGCACGAGGCCTTCGCCGGAGTAGGCGTCGAGGGCGGTGCGGGTGGTGGCGCGGTCCTTGACGACGCGCATGAGCTCGGGGCGCAGGATCTTTTCCTCGACGTTTTCGCGCACGGTCTTGTGGAGGTTGACCACATACTCGGGATCGCGGCGCCAACGCACGTTGAGCGAAATGCGCATGTCCTGGCCTTCGGAGGATTGCACGAGGTAGCTGTCGCGTCCGCGGCCTTCGCCGTAGGTGTTCATCGCGGCGTCGTTCATCACGAAGACCTGCGAGGACATGTCGTATTTGAAGATTTTTTGGGTGAAGCCCGGGAAGAGCACGTAGGTCTTGGGCTGGAGCGGATCGGCCAGCACGCCGCCGTCCCAGGTCTCCTTCACGCCCATTTCGTTACCCTCGATGGTGGTGATATCGACGATGAAGACACTGATGAGCAAAACGGCGGCGACCACGAGGCCGGCGACGATAAGTGAGATGGTTTGTTTCATGAGTTGAGCTGGATGGGGAGGGTTGGGTTATTTGCGGTTTTTGAGAAAAATCACGGTGCAGACGGTGAGGTAGACCACGAGCAGCACGCCGATCACCGGCATGAGAATGATCAGCATGCGCATGCGCAGACCGACCACCGCGACCAGGGTCAATACCCAGGCGAGCACCATGATGCCGACGACCTTCCAGGAGATCGGATAGCGTGGTTCGAGTTCGATGGGACGTTCGGCGCGTTTCATGGGCAGGCAGGTTTGCAACGCAGCCGATTGGGGGGCGAGCGAATTGCATCCGTTTCGCGTTATAACGCCCAAGTAAGGTTGTAAGCGACGCCGCACGATTTGCACGATCAGGAATCTGCATATTTGCGGTCAGCGATGCGTTAACACCCGGAGCCCAAACCAGCCTATGGTCTGGCGTTCCCTGCCCCCCCAACCCCTGAAATACCCATCGATGAATACGCATGCCCGTGTCCACCTGTCTGCGCCCGGCTGTCTGCAAGTCGTCCTCATGACCACGGCCCTTGGCCTCCTCGCCCCGCGCCTCGCCGCGGATCCACAGCCCCTGTTGCCCGGCACCTGGACGCTTGAGTTCCAGGACGAATTCGACGGCGACACCCTCGACGGCTCGAAGTGGCGCCTCGGCGGCCACTATGGCGGCATCGCCGGCGCCGGAGCCAACGCCCCGGAAAACATCACTGTATCCGACGGATCATTACAAATAAAGGCCGAGCAACGCGCCGCCACCTTCAGCGGTGCCAACTACAACTACGCCGCCGGCGAGATCAGCACCTTCTTCAACTACCGCCAGCAATACGGCTACATGGAGGCCCGCATCAAATACCCCGCCGTCACCGGCCTCTGGCCCGCCTTCTGGCTCATGCCCGACCGCGGCACCTACGGCTGGCAGGGCAACTACCGCCGCGCCTACCTCAAGTTCGACCTCACCGCGCAGAGCATCCCGACCGTCACCAGCGCGGTGCTGAAACTCAAGATCTCCGCCATGGAGACCGGCGGCATCAACAACATCGTCTGCATGAAGCTCGCCGACGACATCTGGAGCGAGTCCACCATCACCTGGAACAACAAACCCGTGCCCGACCCGCTGTGGATCGCCCAAAAATGGAACAACGCCGTCACCGTCGGCGACACCATCTCCATCGACGTCACCGACTACGTCGCGCAGCAACTGGCCGGTGACAAAACCGTCAGCCTCGTGCTCGCCGACACCTACATGCGGACCAAGCTCTTTCGCTTCCACAGCAAGGAGGCCGCCAACGCCGCCGACCGCCCCGTGCTCGTCATCAACGGCGTCTCCCACCCCGTCACCGAGGACGCCACCGTGCAGTGGGGGACGTATTCAAACACCAACTACGGCAGTCTCGACAACATCGCCGTCAAGGACGACTGGGGCAACACCGCCGACACCTACGGCGGCGGCATGGAGGTGGACATCATGGAAAGCCTCGGCATCTGGGGCCCCGACGTCACCCAGCACGCCCTCCACTGGGACGGCTACGGCGCCAACCACAAGACCGTCCACTGGCCCGACATCAACCCCGACGCCACCCCCGACGGCTTTCATACCTACGGAGTCTATTGGGAGCCCGGTCTGTTCGCCTTCTACGTCGATGGCATCAAGACCGGCGAATACGCCGACGCCCGCGTCATGAGCGTGCCCGCCTACCTGCTGCTCTCCCTCCAACTCGGCGGCTGGGCCAACAACAACCCCGGCTCCCAGGTCAACAACCAGACCATGGAGGTCGACTGGGTCCGCACCTGGAGCGGCACCCGCGCCGCCCCCGCCACCGTCACCGTGGACAACACCGACGCCACCGACATCGACGTCGCCGGCACCTGGAGCGCCTCGTCGCACTCCGCCGGATACATCGGCGCCGACTACGCGCACGACGGCAACACCGGCAAGGGCGCCAAGTCCTTCACCTACCTGCCCCCGCTACTCGCCGACGCCGACTACCTCATCTACGCCCGCTGGACCAGCGACCCCAACCGCGCCACCAACGTGCCCTACGACATCCGCGACGCCGGCAACAACGTCTCCACCGTCACCGTCAACCAGCAGACCGGCGGCGGCCAGTGGAACCTTCTCGGCGTCCACGACCTCGCCGTGCTCAACGCCGAAGTCACCATCCGCACCACCGGCACCAACGGCCACGTCATCGCCGACGCCCTGCGCTTCAAGCCCCTGCCCACCACCGGCGAGATCGTCATCGACAACACCGACACCGCCCACGTGACCACCACCGGCTCCTGGACCGGCTCCACCGGCACACCCGGCTACCTCGGCACCGACTACCTGCACGACGGCAACACCGCCAAAGGCACCAAGAGCGTCTCCTTCAAACCCGCGCTCTCCACCAGCGGCGACTACCTCGTCTACGCCCGCTGGACCGCCGCCGGCAATCGCGCCAACAACGTGCCCGTCGACATCGTCAAATCCAACGGCACCACCGCCACCGTCACCGTCGACCAGCAGGTCAACGGCAACACCTGGCAACTGCTCGGGGTCTTCCCGCTGTCCACCACCAACGCCGAGATCACGTTCCGCACCACCGGCACCAGCGGCTACGTCATCGCCGACGCCATCAAGGTCCTGCCCGTCGGCACGCCCTGATCCGCCCCACGCGATCAACCCACACCACCAATCCCGCCCGACACCCTCGGGCGGGATTTTTTTGTGTCCGCTTCCCTCGCCCGCCGGCAGGCTGTGGACACGACCATGCCACTGCCCGCCGACCTCTCCCGACTGCTGCCCGACATCGAAACCATCGCGCGCGGCGCGGGCGAAATCGTCATGCGACATTTCGCCAAACCCGTGGCGACCGCGCTCAAGTCGAGCCGCATCGACGTCGTCACCGAGGCCGACCAAGAGAGCGAAACCTACATCGTCGGCGAGTTGCTCAAACGTTTCCCCGACCACCACATCGTCGGCGAAGAAGGCGGCGGCCAAGGCGCGCCCGCCGACACTGCCGCCTACCACTGGTTCGTCGACCCGATCGACGGCACGGTCAACTTCGCCAGCAAGCTCCCCCACTTCTGCATCAGCATCGCACTCGCCACCGCCGGTCGCGATCCGCTGCTCGGCCTCGTCTTCGACCCCACGCGTAACGAACTCTTCGCCGCGACCAAGGGCGGCGGCGCCACGCTCAACGGCCGGCCCGTGCGCGTGACCGAGACCGCCGAGCTGATCGACGCGGTCGTCACCAGCGGCTTCCCCTACGACAAGCACACCAACCCCGACAACAACGAGCGCGAGTGGGGCGCGTTCCTCAAACGCATCCGCGGCGAGCGCCGCCTCGGCAGCGCCGCACTCGACTTCTGCTACGTCGGTGCCGGCCGCCTCGACGGTTACTGGGAAAAAGATCTCAAGACCTACGACGTCATGGCCGGCATGCTGATCGCCCGTGAAGGCGGCGGACGCGTGACCGACTACACCGGCGGCGACTGGCCGCAACGCGAAGAGCGCGGCCGCTACGTCGCCAGCAACGGCCGCATCCACGACGAGATGCTGGCGGTGCTGGCGTCAGTTTGACGACAGATTTTTGGCCACAGAGAACACAGAGCTCGGACACAGAGAGCACAGAGCCAAGCCATGGGAACTCGACTTCTTGAAAATCAGGCCGGGATCGTCTCTGTGCCCTCTGTGTCCGAGCTCCGGCTTGGCTCTGTGGCCAATTCCGAAACACGTCCGCTGAACTCGGCGGAGCAGCAGGAGCCGCGGTGCGCGTAGCAATCGGTGCAGAGCGTCTCGGTTTCGAAACGATAGGCACCGGTCGCGCCGCAGGCGTCGCAGACCGCGTCAGGATCGACTTGAAATGCAGCCGGCATCGGGATCGGTGTTGGCGATCTTGCAGTAGAGCGGTTTGAGCTCGCGATACTGCGCCCAGAACAACGGACGCGGTTGGCCTTCGAGCAGCGCGATGAGCATGCCCCAGTGGATGTGCCAGCCGGAGGCGAAGCTGCCGACGTCCTTGAGGTCGTCGCCCGAAGCGCGGTGCGTGAGCAGCAGGCGGACTTTGTCGCCCTCGGGTTGCAGGTCGAAGGTCACCACCGAGTCGTCGCCGCCAAAGGTGAACGTGAGCAGGCGCGGCGGCTCGCACTGCAGCACGCGTCCCTCGAAGGTCACGCCGGGGTCCTGCACGTGCGCGTATTCCGGCGGCGGGGTTTCGTCGGGCGCGAGGTTCTTGTGATGCATGGCGAAGATGAACTTGCCGCCGACCTTTTGTTCGAGCGCGCCGCCGCAGAACCAGCGGGCGCGTTTTTCCGGATCGGTGATGTAGTCCCACACGCGTTCGATGGGACCGGGCAGGAGACGGACCAGCCGCACCTCTCCGGGCACGGGAAACTGGGCAAGGGCGGAGTTGTCGACGGGAGGAGTGCTCATGAGGAGGTGCCTTTCTTGCGGGTGGTTTTGCGGACGGGTTTGGAAACGGACTTGGCCGCCTGCCGCGCGTCGTCGGCCAGCAGTTCGCGTTCGAGGGCGTCGAGTCGGCGCGACCACACGTCGCGGGTCTTGTGCAGCCAGGCGTCAAGCGGATCGAACCCGGCCGGATTGAGCGACTGGATGCGCGACTGTCCGGCGACCCGCGTCACCACCAGCCCCGCCTCGCGGAGCACGTTCAGGTGCTGGGAAATCGCCGGCGCGCTCATGTCGAACTCAGCGACCAGCTCGCCGGCGGTGCGATCCCGCTCGGCCAGCATCTCGACAATGCGCCGACGCGTCGGGTCGGCGATGGCAGCTAGGCTTTGCATGACGGTCTTTATTTAAGTTTTAGCTTAATTAATCAAGAGGAAAATGACGTCTTCCTTACGTAGCGGAACGGCGGAGCCGTTTCGGAGCGGCGCCAGACAACGGCATCGCAATAACGAAACGACTCTGTCGTTCCGCTACGGGGTGTTTCCGGCCTCTGGTTCGACCCATCGCGCATATTCCCTCCAAAAACGTTCCCAGTGGTCCGGGGCGCGCGGATCGAGGGAGGCGACTCCCGGGAATATCGCGCCGAGATAAGGCCAAGCTGTCCAGCACTCCACGAGGCCGGCACGCTGGGGATTCGCCAAGATGTAACCAGCGATCTTTGTGAAGGCGTCGTGCGTTCGTTCGGCTTCGCGCAGGACATGGTCGTGCCCTTGGCGCTGAAGCTCATGATGCGGCGCCAACAGCGCATTCCATTGTCGACGAAACCAAGCCGCCGCGAGGCGTTGGTCGGATTGATCGGTCAGGCCGACCCAGAGAAAATGCGCGTGATCAGGCATCACACTGTAGGCCGGACACGCCAGCGCGTAGCGATGACAGGTGTGGAGTAGCAACTCGCGCAACGCGGCGTGATGCACGTCGTCGAGCCAGCCGGTTGCGCGGTCGCGGATGCTCATCGACCAATGCACACTGGCGAGGCCGCGGTATGATGCCGCAACGAGACGCGAGAGGCGGGCCTGACGAGCTGGGAGCTTGGACTCCATGCGCGCAGAACGAAAGCGCTCCGCGCTTCCGCTACGAGGATGAAATCAACCGCGTAGCGGAACGGCGGAGCCGTTTCGATGGGAGACGCGCCAAATCCGGGGTAACGCGAACGAAACGACTCCGTCGTTCCGCTACTGAAGTTACGGGAAACCCGATCACCCCACCTCGTAATCCAAATACGGCCCGAGCCACTTTTCGACTTCGTCGACTGACTTGCGGTGGCGGGGGGCGTAGTCGGTGATCTGGTCTTTGCCGAGCTTTCCAACGGCGAAATATTTTGAGTCGGGGTGGTTGAAGTAGAAGCCGCTGACGCTGCTGCCGGGGGTCATCGCGCAGGATTCGGTGAGGCGGACTCCGATCTTGTTCTCCACGTCCATGAGCTGCCAGAGCTGGGGCTTGTGGGTGTGGTCGGGACAGGCGGGATAGCCGGGCGCGGGACGGATGCCGCGGTATTTTTCGCGGATGATGTCCTTCATCTCCAGGTTCTCGGTCTTGCCGTAACCGGAGGCTTCGCGGGCTTTTTTGTGAAACAGTTCAGCCATGGCTTCGGCGATGCGGTCGCCGAGGGCTTGGGCCATGATGGCGTTGTAGTCGTCGCCGGCGTCTTTGAAGGTCGCGGCGAATTCCTCGACCTCGGGGCCGGCGGTGACGGCGAAGGCGCCGAGGTAGTCGATGCGGCCGCTGTCCTTGGGCGCGATGTAGTCGGCGAGGCTGTGGTTTTGCTGGCCCGCGCCTTTTTGCAGCTGCTGGCGGAGGAAGGCGAATGTATCGATGGTTTCACTACGCGACTCGTCGGCGTAGATTTCGATGGTGTCGCCGTCGGCGTTGGCGGGCCAGAAGGCCTGGATGGCTTTCGGTTTATAGAGTTTTTCGGCGACGATGCGTTTGAGCAGGGCCTGGGCCTCGGCAAAGAGCTTGGTGGCCTCGGTGCCGACGACTTCGTCGGTGAGGATGTCGGGGTAGCGGCCGTGGAGTTCCCAGGTGCTGAAGAAGGGGCCCCAGTCGATGTAGTCGACGACTTCGGCGAGGTCGACCTTGTCGTGGACGCGCACGCCGAGGAAGTCGGGGCGCGGGATGTCGACGGTAGCCCAGTCGAAGGTGGTGCGGTTGGCGCGGGCCTGCTCGAGGCTGAGCAGGGGCTTGCGTTCGCGGCGGTTGGCGAAGTCTTCGCGGGACTTTTGCTGCTTGGCGCGGATGTCGGCGACGTAGGCGGGTTTGTTGTCGGGGTTGAGGAGCTGGGAGACGACGCCGATGACGCGCGAGGCGTCGAGCACGTGGATGACGGGCTCGGAGTAGTGCGGGGCGATCTTGACGGCGTTGTGCGCGGCCGAAGTCGTGGCGCCGCCGATGAGCAGCGGGAGCTTGAAGCCCTGGCGCTCCATTTCCTTGGCGTTGTGCACCATCTCGTCGAGCGACGGGGTGATGAGGCCGGAGAGGCCGATGATGTCGGCGTTGCGCTCCTTGGCGGCGGCGAGGATTTTTTCGCACGAGACCATCACGCCGAGGTCGATGACTTCATAATTGTTACAGGCGAGGACGACGCCGACGATGTTTTTGCCGATGTCGTGCACGTCGCCTTTGACGGTCGCCATGATGATCTTGCCCTGGGCCTTGGCGATGCCGCCGGCGGCGACGAGCGCGGCCTTCTCGGCTTCCATGAAGGGCTGCAGGTAGGCGACGGCCTTCTTCATGACGCGGGCGGATTTGACGACCTGCGGGAGGAACATTTTTCCCGCGCCGAAGAGATCGCCGACGACGCGCATGCCGTCCATGAGCGGGCCTTCGATGATGAGGAGGGGCTTGCCGTATTTGAGGCGGGCTTCCTCGGTGTCGGCGTCGATGTATTGGTCGATGCCTTTGACAAGGGCGTGCGAGAGGCGCTCCTCGACGGTGCCTTTGCGCCAGGTTTCCTCGACCTTGATGTCCGCGGTCTTGGTGCCGGCGTTGGCGGCTTTGATTTTCTCGCCGTAGTCGACGAGGCGTTCGGTGGCGTCGGGGCGGCGGTTGAGGATGACGTCTTCGACGAGGACGAGGAGCTCTTTGTCGACCTCTTCATACACCTCGAGCATGGAGGGGTTGACGATGCCCATGTCCATGCCCGCAGCGATGGCGTGGTAGAGGAAGGCGGCGTGCATGGCCTCGCGCACGGGGTTGTTGCCGCGGAAGCTGAAGGAGACGTTGGAGACGCCGCCGGAGACTTTGGCGTGGGGGAGGTTTTGCTTAATCCAGCGCGTGGCCTCGATGAAATCGACGGCGTAGTTGTTGTGCTCCTCGATGCCGGTGCCGACGGTGAGGATGTTGGGGTCGAAGATGATGTCCTCGGGCGGGAAGCCGACCTGGTCGACGAGGAGGCGGTAGGCGCGTTCGCAGATGCGGATTTTCTCGGCGTAAGATGCCGCCTGGCCGTTTTCGTCGAAGGCCATGACGACGACGGCGGCGCCGTAGCGGAGGATGAGGCGGGCCTGCTCGAGGAACTTGGCCTCACCTTCCTTGAGGGAGATGGAGTTGACGATGCCTTTGCCCTGAAGGCATTTCAGGCCGGCCTCGATGACTTCCCACTTGGAGGAGTCGACCATGACGGGGACCTTGGCGATCTCGGGCTCGGAGGCGATGAGCTGGAGGAAGCGCGTCATGGCGGCGACGCCGTCGATGAGGCCGTCGTCCATGCAGACGTCGATGACGTTGGCGCCGTTGTCGACCTGCTGGCGGGCGACGGAGACGGCTTCCTCGTAGTTGCCGGCCTTGATGAGCTTGGCGAAGCGGGGCGAGCCGGCGACGTTGGTGCGCTCGCCGACCATGAGGTAGGAGCCGGGCTGCTGGGTGAAGGGGAGCGAGCCGGAGAGGCGGAGCGGGAGTTGCGGGAGGGTGGCGTTGAGCGCGGCGAGGTCGGAGGAAGACGCGGTAGCGGTGGACGCGGGCGCGGCGGGCGTGGGACGCGTGACGCGGGTGGCGACGGGTTTGCGCGGTCGCTTGGGCGCGAGGGCGTTGGCGATCGCGGCGATGTGCTCGGGGGTGTTGCCGCAGCAGCCGCCGGCGATGTTGCAGAGGTGGCCGTCGGCGAACTCGCCCATGAAGCGGGCCATGTCGGCGGGCTCGAGGTCGAAGCCGGTGGGCGTGAGCGGATTGGGCAGGCCGGCGTTCGGGTAGGCGGAGACGAAGGTGTCGTCGGCTTTCTCGGCGAGCTCGGCGAGGAAGGGCCGCATGAGGTCGGGGCCGATGGAGCAGTTGAGGCCGATGGAGAGGGGCTTGTGCGTGCGGACGGCGTTGAGGAGGGCCTCGACGGTCTGCGCGGAGATCATGGTCTCACCGCCGCGACCGACGGCGGCGGAGATCATGAGGGGGAGGCGGATGTTGTCCTCGGCGAAGACTTCCTCGATGGCGACGAGGGCGGCCTTGGCGTTGAGCGAGTCGAAGATCGTCTCGACGAGGAGGAGGTCGGAGCCGCCGGCGATGAGGGAGCGGATCTGGCGGCGGTAGTCGGCTTTGACCTGGTCGAAGGTGATGACGCGGAAGCCGGCGTCGTCGGCGTCGGGGGAGTTGGACAGCGAGACGGTGAGCGGCCCGATGGCACCGGCGACGTAGCGGCGGCGGCCGGTGGCGTTGGCGATGCGGTCGGCCCACTCGCGGCACTGGCGGGCGGACTGGAAGTTGATGTCGTGGGCGAGTTCCTGGAGGAAGGGGTTGTCGATGACGGACTGGTAGAACGCGGGGTCTTTGCGGCCGCCGTGCTCGCGGGGGTCCTCGACGAAGAACTCGCTCTGGCCGATGGCGGTGGCCGAGAAGGTGTTGGTCTCGATGATGTCGGCGCCGGCTTCGAGGAAGCGGCGATGGATGTCGCAAATGACGTCGGCCTGGGTGAGCGAGTAGATGTCGCCGTTGTTCTTGAGGTCCTTGGGGGCGTCTTTGAAGCGCTCGCCGCGCGCCATCTCCTCGGTGATGCCGTAGCTGCGGATGGTGGTGCCCATGGCGCCGTCGATGATCGCGACGCGCTCGGCGAGCAGGCGGCGGAGTTCGGTTTCGGCGGAGGTGGGCTTGGGCGCGGCGGATGACATGGACGGGACAGCGTTGGCGGTTAAGAGGGCAACCCAAGCCAAAATCTGCACGGAGGCAAGAAACATATCTTTACATTTAGATATGTTGATATGTTTATGCCCGGCCTGTTTCCACGCCAGTCGTGTGACGGACCACATAATACGCGAAGGCTATCGCAACGTTTGCGCAGGCTTGAGAGTTGTCGTGGTCCAGAGCGCTTCGCAACGTGGGAGCGGTTCGTTGTTCTTTTTCAGTCTACACACTCGGGCAGCGGGGAAGGCCGTGAAAATCGGCTACAGTTGCGCTGCGGTAACGTATCAAACCAGACCCACACCTTGCGAAACGAACGCGGGGGCAAAGCCAATCGGTCAGCAAACCGGTGAAGGCCAGGGGCGAGGACGCGCGTGATTTTGTTCAACACGATCACGCCGACACATACGGAGTCCGAATATCCCGTCCGAGAGTGCTCACGCGTCGGCCGCTAAACTTTGCGGGCGGCCTATCGCGAAATCTTCATCGCAAAATGAAGCGTGAGAGTAGCTGTTTCCCCGAGCCCTGAAAAGCGAACGGGAGGCCTGCTCTTGCCCCTGTCCGAGAGAGTCCTCCTCCATGAACAAACCCACCCGTGGCCGCACCAGCGGCTGCATCGCTCTGGCGTGCGTCCTCACCGCGCCATTCCACCTCAATTCCGCGCAAGCGCAGACGACCCCCGACTCCGTCATTCTCGACGAAGTGGTCGTCTCCGCCACGCGCACGCCCAACGAACTGCGCACCACCGGTTCGTCGGTCGAAAAAATCTCCGGCGACGACGTCGCGCGCCGCCAGTTGCCCAGCCTCGCCTCCGCGCTCAACGGCGTCGCCGGCGCGCCCGTGACCACCGGCGGCACCGGCGGGGCCACCTCGATCTTCCTGCGCGGTTCCAACTCGAACCAGACGCTCGTGCTGGTTGACGGCGTTCGCCTCGGCGACTCAAACGCACTCTACGCAAACTACATCGGCGGTGCCGCGCCCTCGTGGTTCGACACCATCGAGGTCGTCAAAGGCCCTCAAAGCACGCTCTACGGCGCCGACGCCGTCGGTGGTGCCGTCTCCATCAACGCCCAACGCGGCCAAGGCGCCCCCACCGCCAGCATCTCCGCCGAAGCCGGCTCGTTCGGCACCTACGGCAGCCGCCTCGCCGCCCAAGGCGAACGCGGCCCGTGGGCCTACTCCGCCTTCGTCGCCGGCCAGCACACCGACAACGACCGCGCCAACAACTCCTCCGACAACTCGACGCTCGTCGTGCGCGTCGACCGCACCTTGACAGACACCGTCTCCGTCGGCTCCACCATCCGCGGCTACCACGGCCGCGTCGAGTCGCCCGATAGCACCGCGGTGAACGATCCCAACAACTACGACACCGAGCAAAACTGGCTGGCCACCACCTTCGTCGAGTTCAATCCCACCGAGGACCTCACCGCCAAGCTCACCGTCGGCGGACAGCTCCGCCGCGTCGTATCCAAGACCCCCGCGCCCAACCCCGGCTTCGCCTTCCCCGGCACCCTCGACAACGAGCGCGGCCTCATCGAGGGTCAGGCCACCTACTCCGGCCTCGAACGCAACCGCATCACCGCCGGCTTCAACGCCGAGCACAGCGTCGGTGAAAACGGCGCCTCCGAACGCTCGCAGTCGCAGTGGGGCACCTTCCTGCAGGACGAGATCAACCCCGTTGAAAACGTCTACCTCACCGCCGGCCTGCGTTACGACAACTTCAACCGCTACGACGACAAGGTCACCGGCCGCGGCAGCATCGCCTGGCTCGTCATCCCTGATCGTCTCAAGCTGCGCGCCAGCTACGGCACCGCCTACCGCACGCCCGCCTTCACCGATCTCTACGGCTTCTTCGGCAATCCCAACATCATGCCTGAGACCGCCAAGGGCGGCGACGCCGGTGTCGACTTCTACCTGCCGGACAACCGCGGCGTGCTCAGCGTCACCTACTTCAAGACCGACTACACGGACCTGATCACCTACCCTGCCCCCGTCTTCACTCCGCAGAACGTCGGCAAGGCCCGCACCGCGGGCGTCGAGCTCGCCTCCACGCTCTACTTCGGCTCCGTTGGCACCAAGGCCGCCTACACCTACCTCGACGCCAAGAACCAGAGCACCGGCGCGCGCCTCCTGCGTCGTCCCCGCCACGCCGTCGACCTCGACGTTTGGAACGACTTCGGCAGCGGCATCACCGCCGGCCTCGGCGTCCACGCGGTCGCCGACTCCACCGACATCGACGCGGTCACCTTCGCCACCATCGACGGCGAGGACTATACCACCGTCCGCGTCTACGCCGCCTGGGAGTTCAACGACCGCCTGACCCTCAAGGCCCGCGTCGAAAACCTCTTCGACGAGGATTACGCCGCAGTGAACGGATTCCCTTCGCTTGGCATCGGCGCCTTTGTCGGTGCAGAGTATCGTTTCTAACCCGTCCGCAAGACCCATGCTGAGACACCTCATCCTCCTCGTCCTGTCCTGCACGCTGTTGCGCGCGGAACCGGCCGTGCGCGTGGTGTCCCAGTCCGTGGGCACCGACGAACTGCTCCTGGCCGTCGCCGCGCCGGAGCAGATCGCCGCCCTCAGCCACCTCTCCCGCGACCCAGTGTTTTCCGGCGTCGCGGAGGAGGCCAAGGCTTATCCACAAATCGGATACGGAGACGCCGAGACCATCCTGCGCTTCCGCCCCACCCTCGTCCTCGTCACCGACTACAGCCGCGCCGAACTCGTCGAGCAGCTCCGCCGCGCCGGGGTCGAGGTCTTTGTCTTCAACCGCTACGCCACGCTCGACGACGCGCTCTACAGCCTGCGCTTGCTGGCCGACGCCATCGGCGACAAGTCCGCCCGCGCGCGCGCAGGCCAAACGATCCTGAACACCCGCGAGCGCGCCTCCGCCCTCGCCCGCCGACTCGACGGCGCCGAACCCGTGCGCGTCATCGCCCCCTCCACCTACGGCGTCATCGCCGGACGCGACACCACCTTCCAGGACATCTGCGAACACGCCGGCGCCACCAATCTCGCCGTCACCCTCGGCAACCTAACCGGCCACGCCGCCCCGCCCAACGAGCGCATGCTCACCTGGCCCGTCGAACGCGTGGTCCTCGGCGGCACCGATTCCAACGAGGCTCTCCTGCCCTACCTCAAGCTCCCGCCCTACGCTTTCATGCCCGCGATCCGCGAAAAGCGGGTCGCGTTGATCGAGCCGTGGGCGCTCGGCTCCGTGAGCCACCTGCGGGTGCGCGCCTACGAACAGCTCGCCCGCCAACTCCACCCCGAACGCTTCGGGGACTCCGCGCCATGAAACCACTGCTGCCCGCCCGCAGCGCGTGGCCCGTGCTGCTGACCGCGCTGATCGTGCTCTCGGCAATCTCGCTCGCGGCCGGCGACGTCCGGCTGAGCCCGGCCCAGCTTTGGCAGGGCCTTATCCACAACGACGAATTCGCCGCGACCATTCTTTGGCAGATCCGCCTGCCCCGCCTGCTGATCGCCGCACTGGTCGGCGCCGCGCTCTCCGCCAGCGGATTGGTCATGCAGGCCTTTTTCCGCAACAGCCTCGCCAGCCCCGGCCTGCTCGGCGTGAGCAGCGGCGGCGCGGCCGGCGCGGTGGTCGCCATCGGCGCGGGTTGGGCCGCCGCGTCGTTTCTGAGCGTGCCGCTGATGGCGGTGGTCGGCGCGTTTGTCGCCACCGCGGCGGTCATCGTGCTCGCCCGCCAAGGCGCCGGCACCGAGCGCCTGCTGCTGGCCGGCGTCGCGCTCAACGCCCTTCTCGGCGCCGTCACCAGCTACGTGTTGTCCAACGTCACGCTGACCTACGAGCGCAACGCGCAGATCCTCTTCTGGCTGCTCGGCGGACTCGAGGACCGCACCTGGGAACACGTCTGGATGGCCTCGCCCATCGTCGTCGGCGCCCTGCTGCTCTGGCCGCTCGGCCGTCCCATGGACTTGCTCAGCCTCGGTTCGACCGAAGCGCAGAGCCTCGGCGTCGACGTGCGCAGCCTGCGCCGACGCCTACTCGGGTTGTCCACGCTGCTCACCGCGCTCGCGACCGCGGTCGCCGGCACCGTCGGCTTCGTCGGCCTCGTGGTGCCCCATATCCTGCGCCTGCTGTTCGGCCCCGAGCACAAGCGACTCATCCCCCTCGCGCTGATCGGTGGCGCGGCCTTCGTGGTCGGCTGCGATCTGATCGGACGCAGCGCCGGCGGCCTGCGCCTCGGCATCGTCACCTCGCTCATCGGCGGCCCGTTTTTCCTCTGGCTGCTCAGGAGGCCCGCATGAGCACGCTCACGTTGAACAACGTCACCGTGCCCGGCCGCCTCGAGGCGGTCTCGCTGCAACTCGGTCCCGGTCAATTCGCCGGCCTCGTCGGCCCCAACGGCTCCGGCAAGTCCACACTCCTCCAAGCCGCCGCCGGTCTCCTTCCCCACGCCGGCGAGGTGCGCTGGCACAACAAACCGCAGTCCGCCATCCCGATCATCGAGCGCGGGCGCACCGCCGCTTGGGTGCCGCAGGAGGTTCACTTCGAGTTCGGCTTCACCGTGCGCTCCGTGGTCGCGCAGGGACGCTTCGCCCACGGTGACGACGACCGCGGCGTGGAGGCGGCGCTCCGGCGCTTCGACCTGACCGCCCTCGCCGACCGTCCCGTCAACCGCCTCTCCGGCGGCGAACGCCAGCGCGTGTTGCTCGCCCGCGCCGTGGTCACCGAGGCCGACATCCAGCTCTGGGACGAACCGCTCGCCGCACTCGACCCGCGCCACGCGCTCGAGGTGCTGATGCTTGGCCGCGAACTCTCGCAGGCCGGCGGCACGGTGGTCTTCTCGCTGCACGACCTGCGCATGGCGCACTGCCTCGATACCGTCGCGGTGCTCGACCACGGAAAACTGCGCGCGTTCGGCCCGCCGGACGAAGTGCTCACGCCCGAGCTGCTCCTGGACGTCTTCGGCGTGCAGGCCCGCACCGAGCCCGGGCTCACCCTCTTCCTGCCGTGAGCCGAACCCTGCGCTGCGAACCGCTCGACACGCTCGTCACGCTGACGGACAAACCGTCACGCGTGGCCTGTCTCTGCTCCGGCTGGACCGAGGCGCTTTGGGCAATGGGCCTGGCCGACCGCGTCGCCGGCGTATCCAAATACTGCACACGCTACGTCGACACCGCCGGCAAGACCATCGTCGGCGACTACCTGCGGATCGACGAGGCTGCACTCGACGCCATCGACGCCGATCTGATCCTGCTGACCGGCGGCGTGCAGCTCGGCATCGCCCGCCGCCTCGCCAAAGCCGGACATCCCGTCCACGTGCTGCCGTTGCCCGACAGCTTCGCCGGTATCCTCGAAAACATCCGCCGGCTCGGCGCGCTGATGGGCGAGATGAGCCCCGCCCACGCGTTGACGACGCGCATGGAGACGGAAGCCGCCCGGTTGCGCGCGAGCCGCCCGATCCGGCCACCGCGCGTCTATGCCGAGCTCTGGTTTGGCCGTCACCCGCGCATGGCCGGCGGACTGACCTTCATCCAAGACCTGATCGAGCTGTCCGGCGGCGAAAACATCTTCGCGGACGCGTGCGAGGGTTACCTTAAGCTCGACCTGCCCGCGGTAGAGGCCGCCCGTCCGGACGTGACGGTGCTTTTCCACGAGGAAGACGACCATCCGCTCGACGTTCCGGTCTGGCGAAACGAACGCGGCTGGTCCGACCGGAACGTTGTCGAGTCCGGCATCACCCGCGGCCAAAACCTCATCCACGACGGTCCTTCGATTCTCGACACCGCGAACTGGCTGCGACGCCAGCTCCTCCCTTAATATTTTCCCAACATGCCCGACACCGACTCCGACAACCACAAGCAGCAGATGCAGGACCTGCAGGCCGAGATGCGCGAAAAGATGCGCGCCGCCAAGGAACGCAAGGGCCTGATCATCGTCCACACCGGCGACGGCAAGGGGAAGACGACGGCCGCTTTTGGCATGCTCACGCGTCAGCTCGCGCACGGACGCAAGTGCGGCGTGGTGCAGTTCATCAAGTCGAGCAACGACGCCGTCGAAAAACTCCTGCGCGGTCCCAACCTCACTTGGGACCACGTCGGCGAAGGGTTTACTTGGGACACGCAAAACAAGGCCGCTGACATCGTCTGCTGCCGCGCGGGTTGGGACATCGCCAAAAAACACTTTGCCGACCCGGCGATTGATTTTGTGCTGCTCGACGAACTCAACGTCGTGCTCACCTGCGACTACCTGCCGCTGGCCGAAATCCTCGACGCGCTGCGGGGGAAGCGTGCCGATCAACACGTGGTCATCACCGGCCGCGGCGCGCATCCGGAGTTGATGGCGCTGGCCGACCTCGTCACCGAGATGAAGGCGATCAAGCATCCGTTCGACGCCGGCGTGCAGGCGCAGCGCGGCATCGAGTTTTGAAGCCGCCGGAGGGCGCCCCCGGTCTACTTGAGATCGGCGATGGCCGCGCCGAAATTAAGGTGCACGGCCAGGCCATCGATCACCAAGGCGGGCACGGAGCGCACCCCGGCGGCCTCGGCCACGCGGCCCCGGGAAACGCCGAGGTGAACGACCTCCAGATCAACTTTGGAGGCATCGAGATAACGGGTGACAACGGTCTCGGCATCCGTGCAGACAGGACATCCGGCGTGGTAGAACTTGGCGGTGGTTTTCATGGTATGATGATTTTGAGGGTTGTGGTGGGATTGCGGTCCGCATGGACGAACCGCAGCCATAGCATAACCGCCCGCCGCTCCGGCCGACAGAGGGCACAAAAACGGAACCGGGCACCGTTTTGTGCCTGCTGGACGTGACCCGCCTCGCGGCACTAGCCTGTCGCCATGCCTGCCCGACACCTTACCCTGCCCGAACGTTCGGCCTACCGCCGTCTCGAGGACGTCGTCGGTTGCAAATGGTCGGCCGCGGTGCTCGGCGCGATTCAACGCGGAGTCAACCGCCCCGGAAAACTGGAGCGCTACATCCCCGGCATCTCGACCAAGGTGCTCACCGAACGCCTGCGCAAACTGGTCGACTACGGTCTGGTCGTCCGCGAAGACCGCTCCGAGGCCGCGACGCTGCATGTCGAGTATCACCTCACGCCGGTCGGCGAGCGACTCGCAGGCATCATCGAGCAACTCCACGCCCTGCAAGCCGAACACGCGCCCGACCGCGCCAAAAACCAATCCGTCGGGCGGCGCCGGGAAACAGCGCTCCCGGCCAAGACCAAGTAACTGAACCTCCTACGCCGGCCGCTGGGGAGTGCAGCGGGATCGTTACTGTCACCCGCTTTTCGCCGGACAGTCGAGTCTGGATCGGTTTAGAAATCTCGTCTTGCAGACGATAAAACCGCCTTGAACCAGCTAACGATCAAGGCAGACGGGAATAACGTCACTGCCTGACGTAGGTATTGCCCCCGATGGTCCAGCGGTTTCCCGACAGGGTGTAGCTCACGGTGTATTTCTTATCGCTTTTCGCGGGCTCGGATTTGTCGTAGCCGCCGCTGCCCTTCAGCTCGATGCGCTTCACCTGATAGGTGATCGTGTCGGCCTGGTCGTCGGACGACCAGGCAAGATGGGTGTAGAGCGTGCCGGGGTTGCCGTTCACCGATTCCTTGATGAGCGCGCCCGAACCGTCGGACTCCAACTTCCACTTCATGGTCGAGTCCGAGGAGACCCACGTGCCCACGAGTTCGGAGGCGAAGGAAGCGCCGGCGAAGAGGGCGGACAAAACGAGATAACCAATGGATGATCGAATGTGTTTCATGATGAGTTTAGGTTTGGGTGACAGATCGCCCCGATGCGCGACGGAGCGAGAGAGCGACGACCAGCGCGCCGCATCCGGCCAAGGTCGCAAAGGCGGAGGGCTCTGGAACGGCGGCGGCGGTCAGAATCGTGTATCCTCCCAGGCCTTCGTAACCGGTGAAAGCGAACGCATCCTCGTTGTTCACGAAGTAGCCGAAATCGAACAGTGAACTACCGTCGGCATCGATCCAGCTCTCTCCGTCCCATGCTTGGATCGAGCCTGTTTCGAGCAGCTGTGAAAGTTCTGTGGCGCGGTTTCCAAACCAGGCGAGGTAGCCACCGTCGAGTCGGAGGAAATTGGAGTCTTCGCTGCCACCCGAGACACTAAAGAGGCCGTCGACCACCACCAACGCTCCGTCCGCCACTGTGAGACTGTTAGTGCGGCTCACGCCGCC
>JBDRJH010000090.1:0-8342 GCA_043815125.1 Verrucomicrobiota bacterium | reverse complement strand
AACAGGATTTGCAGGGCCGGCTTCATGCGCGGGGGCGGCGTTGTTTGAGCACGGCAAACAGCACGAGCGCGCCGATGAGGTTGCCGGCGGCGAGCATCAGCCGCACGGGGATCGGCAGTCGCAACGGCAGCACGAGCAGGGCAAGGCCGGCGGCGAAGAGCAACACGGTGACGATGGCGAGGCTGGCGCGCTGGCGCGCGAGCCGGTTTTCGGGAGTGGGCATGGGCGGGGAAAACGGAGGGATCAACCGGCGAGCGGCAGGCGCAGGCGCATGGTGGTGCCGCCGGGGCCGCTGGCGTGCAGGAGGATGTCGCCGTGGTGGCTGAGCAGGATGCGCTTGGCGATGGAGAGACCGAGGCCGGTGCCGTCGGGCCGGCCCGAGAGGAACGAGTCGAAGATGCGGTCCTGCATGTCGGCGGGGATGCCGCGGCCGGTGTCGATGATGTCGATCACCACGCAGGGCAGGGACTCGTGCTCGGCGGTGTCCACGGTGACGGTGATGTCGCCGCCGTCGGGCATGGCCTGGGTGGCGTTGATCAGGAGGTTGAGCAGCACCTGCTGGAGCTGGCCCTTGTGCACGTCGACCACGATCTGGCGCGGGGGCGGGGTGAAGTGCAGGTGGATCTTGCCCTGCGCGAGCTTGAGCCGGATGAGCAGCAGGGTGTCGGTGATGATGTCGGTGACGTTCCAGCGGGAGTGCAGGCTGGAGGGGGCCTTGGCGAAGTTGAGCACGCGCGAGACGATGGCCTCGAGCTGGTCGAGCTTTTCGCCGATGACGCGCACGTCGGTGCGGCGCGGGTCGCCCTCGGGGAAGTCGAGGTCGAGGTAGCCGAAGAGGAGTTTGATGACGGTGAGCGGATTGCGGATCTCGTGGGCGATCTCGGCGGCGAGCAGGCCGAGGGTGGTGAGCTGTTCGTTTTTGCGCAGGGACTCCTCGCTTTGAAACACGCGCGAGTAGAGGCGGGAGTTTTGCAACGTCACCGCCGCTAGGCTGGCGATGGCCGAGAGCAGGCGTTTCTCGTCGTTATTGTAGCGGTGGGGGTGGTCGGTGAAGGCCACCAGCACGCCGACCATCTCGTGCTCGACGCGCATGGGCACGGCGAGCATGGAGCGCAGGTGCGGATCGCGCGGGAGGTCGACGACGTCGATGTATTCGGGCGACTGGATGTTGAGGAACTCGACCGGACGGCGGGTGTGGGCGACGGCGGCGACGAGGCACGACTCGATCGGCAGGTCCTGCCCGAGCGGTGCGCAGGCGGGGTCGCCGGTGAAGGACTCGAGGCGCACGGACTCCTGGCGGTTGTCGAGCAGGTAGAGCGCGCACGCGCGGCAGCCGAGGATCTTGCGCGAGTCGCGGGTGATGGTGTCGTGCAGCTCCTGGGGCTCGAGCTTGGTGACGAGCGCCTGGCCGACGGCGACGAGGCTTTCGAGCTGGCGGGCCTTGCCCTGCAGGTGGCGCAGCTGCCAGACGCGCTGGAGCACGGCGGTGGCCTCGTCGGCGAGCTTGCCGAGTTGTGCGAGGTGGTCCTCGTCGAAGGCGCCGAGACGGTCGCTGTCGAGGTTGATGACGCCGAGCACCTGGCCGTTGGACTGGATGAGCGGGAAGGTCATCTCGCTGCGGACCTCGGGGCGCACGGGGATGTAGCGCGAATCGGCGCTGACGTCGGGCACGAGCTGGGGTTTGCCGTGGAAGGCGACCCAGCCGGTGATGCCCTGGCCGAGGCGAAGGGCGACCGAGTCGATGTCGTCGGGCATGCCGCGGTGGACCTCGATCTCGAGTTTGCCGGTGTCGGGGTTAAGCAGCGAGATGGTGCCCGAGGAGGCGTCGAAGTGGCCGCTGCAGATGGAGAGGATGGACTCCATGGCCTCGCCGGGGTCCTTGGCGCGGCTGGCCAGCGCGCTGATGTGGTAGAGGGCGTTGGTGAGGCGGGGGTCGGCGGACTCCGTGAGCATGGGTAGCGGTTATGGGGCGCCCGGCGGCGCTTGGCAACAGGCCTGCGGCGGGTTGCGGCAAATGGCTTCGGGCGCGGGGCGGACTCAGCCGGCGGCGGGCAGCCGCACGGGGCTGATGATCTCGGAGAGGGCGTCGCGCAGGGTGGTCAGGCGGGCGGTGTCGGCGGGGGAGTCGGGCCGGGCGTTCTCGATGTAGAAGCTGTCGATGGCGATGGAGCGCTCGGTGCCGATGCGGGCGAAGGTGATGTCGAAGCCGTGCTCGCTGATGGTGCGGGCGAGGCGGAAGAGCAGGCCGATCTCGTCGCGGGCCTGCACCTCGACGATGGTGCGCTCCATGGAGAGTTCGTGGTAGACCTCGACGGTGGGCGGGAAGGAGGCCTGGAGGGGCTCGGAGGTCTTGACGACGCCGAAGCGCGGGGCCTGGTTGCGCTTGGCCTGCTCGAGGATGGCGGGGTAGAGGTCCTTGTTGCTCATGATGGCCTCCTCGACGGTCTTGGCGAAGAGTTCCTGGGCCTTGGTGCTCTGCACGACGCCGCGGCCGGGCTCGACGACGTAGAAGGTGTCGATGGCGATGTGGTCGCTGCGCGAGATGACCTTGGCGGAGAGAATGGAGAGGCCGGCCACGGCGAAGGCGCCGGCGAGCTTGTAGAAGAGGCCGGCGCGGTCCCAGGTGACGACGTTGACGACGGTGAGGGAGCGGTTGAGGTCGTCGTTCCACTCGATCACGGGCTTGAGCGCGCCGATGGAGTCGGCGGCGGTGATGGACTTGAGCAGGCGGTTGACCATGCCGATGTGCAGCGCGATCTCGGCGGTGTTGGTCTGGATAAAATAGCGCTCGGGGAGGAGATGGAAGTGCGCGGTGATCTCGTCGGCGCTGATGCCGGGGATGCTCTTCGAAACGAGTTCCTGGTAGGTCATTTTGATGCGCTGGGTGTGGCGGGTGGCCAGGGCGTCGCCAAGGGTCAGCTGTTCCAGGGTTGCGCGAAAGAGGGTGGTGTGGAGGGTGTCCTTGTAGCCGTTCCACAGGCCTGCCGCGGTGCCGCGTGCATCACAGAAGGTATGCACGTAGAGATACCGGAGTTGATCGGGGTCCGAAACGAGTTCGGCGAAGGCGGCTGCGGAGGCTGGGTCATCGACGTCACGCTTCTGCCAAAAGCGTGCCATGATGAGATGATTTTTGATGATGAAGATGACCGTTTCGCGGCTCTCGGCGTCGATGCCGAGGCGGGTCAAAATGGGCAGGGCGATCTCCACGCCAAAATCGGCGTGTCCCTTGATGCCTTTGGCCTTTCCTATATCATGCAGCAGAAGAATGAGATACAGCAGAGTTGGCGCGGGCGTCTCGTGCAGGGTGTCGCGGTATTTCTGCGCGAGGGGCTCGGTTTGCGTGAAGACGGCGTCGAGCTGACGGATGGCATTCAGGGTGTGGATGTCGGCTGTATAACGATGGTAAAATTCGTGTTGGACCAGGCAGGTGAGTTCGTCGAACTCGGGGATGAAGCGTCCGAGCACGCCGAGTTCGTGCATGAGGGCGAGGGTGGGGTGCACGGAGCCGGCCTCGTCGAGGATGGCGCGAAAGCTGATGTTGGCGGCCTCGGTGTGGATGACGTGTTTGGTGATGAGGGGCAGGGACTCGCGGATGAGGTTTTGCAAAGCGAAGTCGGGCTGGGCGCCGAGCAACTGGCAGTGGCGAAACACGCGGATGAGGCGCGCGGGTTCGTCACGGAAGATGCGCGCGTGCTCCATGCTGAGTTCGCGGCCGCGGAAGATGAAGCCGTCCAGCCGGCGGGTCTTCTGGTAGCGGTGGGCGCGCACGGCCTCGCGAAAGGAGATCTTGCCGCCGTCGTCGGTCTCAAGGGTGAGGGCGAGGCGGTTTTCGACCAGCCGCGATATGCGGTGGACGGTCTGGGCGGCGCGGTAGTAGTCGCGCATGAACTGCTCGACACGGCCGAGCGGGTCGCGGTGCACATAACCGATGCCGTAGGCGATGCGGGGCTGGGCCTCGAGGTCGAGCAGGTCGGTGGGGCGCTTGCTTTGGAAGTGCAGTTCGTTGCGCACTCGCAGCAGGAAGTCGTAGGCGCGCTTGAAGTCGCGCAGTTCGTTTCGCCGCAGGTAATTTTGTTGCAGCAGATCGTCGACGCGGTCGATGCCGAGCTTCACCCGGGCCATCCACACGGTGTTCTGGTAATCGCGCAGTCCGCCGACGCCGCTCTTGATGTCGGGCTCCTGGAGAAAGACGGTGTCGCCGTATTTGTTGCGCCGGGTGGCCTGGTCCTCGAGGCGCGCGGTGATGTAGGCCTTGGGGTGGTCGGTGGTGTAGAAGCTCTTGTAGGCGGTGATGAACGACTCGAAGAGCGGGGCCTCGCCGGAGATCCGGCGGGCCTCGAGCAGGGCGGTCTTGGTCTGGATGTCCTTGCGGGCCTCGCTGAAGACGTCGTCCACGGTGCGGGTGGAGTGGCCGACCTTCAGCCCGCAGTCCCACAGGATGTAGAGGACTTCGTCGATCAGGTGCTGCTGCAAGGGCTGGATGGTCGCCAGCCGGACCTTTGACGGAAACAGAAACATGATGTCGATGTCGCTCAGCGGACTGAGTTCCGCGCGTCCGTAGCCGCCCAGCGCGAGCAACGCGACGGGCGAGGGGAGTTTGCCGTGTTTTTGCCGGTAGGTTGTCAGCGCGTGGTCGAACAAATGGGCCAGCATGACGTCGACCATCGTCGCGAGCGCCCCGGCGATGGCGCGGCCGTCCGCCCCGGCGTCGTGCTGCATACGGATCATGGCGTTCTCCAACCGCAGGAAGGTCTTGCAGGCCGCCAGCCGCTTGGGCGCGGGGGTGTCGGCGGCGAAGGCGAGGCGTTCTCTGGCGTGTTTTTGAAGGCGTCCGTTCATTCTGTGGAGGTCTGGGCCGTGTGCAGGCGCCCCAACATCGGCCAACCCGCCGGCAAGTTCCAATTCCTAAATTGCGAAAGCCGCGAACCTCCGCCCCAGCCGCCGGGCACGCGTCCGTTTCCCCTCTTGCCAGAGCGGGGCGGCGTGGTTGCATGACCGTTTATCACTTTACCCATGGCCGAGATCACCAAGAGCTACGAACCGCAGGACGTTGAGAAAAAATGGTATGCCGCCTGGCAGGAGGCCAAGTGCTTCGCCGGCACGCCCAAGCCCGGCCAGGAGACCTACTCCATCGTCATCCCGCCGCCCAACGTCACCGGCATCCTGCACATGGGCCACGTGCTCAACAACACGCTCCAGGACGTCCTCATCCGCCGCGCCCGCCTCGAAGGCAAGGCCGCCTGCTGGATCCCCGGCACCGACCACGCCGGCATCGCCACCCAGACCATGGTGGAAAAGCACCTCAAAAAATCCGAAGGCAAAACCCGCCACGACCTCGGCCGCGACGAATTCCTCAAACGCGTTTGGTCCTGGCGCGACGAAAAAGGCGACAAGATCCTCCAACAACTCCGCGAGCTCGGCTGCTCCTGCGACTGGGACCGCACCCACTTCACCATGGACCCGGCCTACAGTCGCTCGGTCCTAACCGCCTTCGTCCACCTCTACAAACAGGGCCAGATCTACCGCGGCAAACGCATGGTCAACTGGTGCCCCGCGTCGCTCACCGCCCTCTCCGACGAAGAGGTCGAGATGCGCCCCACCAAGGGCCACATGTATCGGCTCCGCTACGAGTTGGTCACTCCGTCCACCACCACCGACGCCGACGACAACACCGTCCCGCTCACCCACCTCGTCCTCGAAACCACCCGCCCCGAGACCATCGCGGCCGACGTCGCCGTCGCCGTCCACCCCGACGACCCGCGCTTCCAACACCTCGTCGGCCAGTCCGTCTGGCGTCCGCTCGGCGAACGTATCCAGATTCCCATTATCGCCGACACCGCCGTCGAGATGGGCTTTGGCGGCGGCGCGCTCAAGGTCACCCCGGCCCACGACCGCGTCGATTTTGAGATCGGCCAGCGCCACAACCTCCCGGTCATCGACTGCCTCAACGCCGACGGCACCATGAACGAGCTCGCCGGCCCCGAACTCGCCGGCATGGAGCGCTTCGCCGCCCGCAAAAAAGCCGCCGAGATCCTCGAAGAACGCGGCGCCCTCATCGAGGCCAAGCCCTACGAGAACAACGTCGGCTTCTCCCAGCGCGCCGGCGTGCCCATCGAGCCCCGCCTCACCCAGCAATGGTGGCTCAAATACCCGCGCGTCGAGGAGGCCAAACAAGTCGTCCGCGACGGCCTCGTGCAGATGCACCCCGAGCGCTGGTCCAAGGTCTACCTCAACTGGCTCGACAACATCCAGGACTGGTGCATCAGCCGCCAACTCTGGTGGGGCCACCGCATCCCCGTCTGGTATGCCAAGGGCGTCGACCGCGAAAACCTCACGCCCGCCGACCTCGCCGATCCGACCAAAATCCACGTCTCCCTCGACGGCCCCGCCGACCCGGAAAACTGGACTCAGGAAGACGACGTGCTCGACACCTGGGCCTCCTCCTGGCTCTGGCCCTTCGGCACGCTCGGCTGGCCCGATGCCGACGCGCAACAAGCCGCCGACTTCAAAGCCTACTACCCGACCACCACCCTCGCCACCGGCGCCGACATTATCTTCTTCTGGGTCGCCCGTATGATCATGGCCGGCTTGGAGTTCACCGGCGGTGAACTCCAAGCGGTCGAAGGTCAAAAGTCTGAAGGTCAAAAGTCAGCTACATCGACCTTCGACCTTCGACCTTCCGGCGTTCGACTGACGGAATCCGAGCTGAAAGCTCGGATTCCGTTCAAGCACGTTTATTTCAACGGCATCGTCCGCGACAAGCAGGGCCGCAAGATGTCCAAGACCCTCGGCAACTCGCCCGACCCGCTCGACCTCATCCAGGCCTACGGCGCCGACGGTCTGCGCTTCGGCCTGCTGCAAATCGCGCCGCTCGGCCAGGACGTGAAGTTCGACGAGACCCGCATCGAGAGCGGCAAAAACTTCTGCAACAAGCTCTGGAACGCCTGCCGCTTCCGCCAGATGAACGGCGACATGAACGACAACACGTCGCTCGCCGCCATCCTCGGCCGCATCAATCCCGCGCTCCTCGACGACGACGACCACGCCATCCTCGCCGCGCTCCGCGACACCATGGGCGTGCTCGAAAAAAGCTTCGCCGAGTTCGAATTCGCCGCCGCCACCCAGAAACTCTACGCCTTTTTCTGGACCGACTTCTGCGACTGGTATGTCGAGGTCTCCAAGGCCAAGGTCGCCGACCCCATCACCAAGGAGCACTGCCTCGCCATCCAGGACCTCGTCATCCGGGAGTTCCTCCTGCTCTTCGAACCCTTCGCCCCCTTCATCACCGAGGAACTCTGGCACCTGCTCGGCTACGCCACGCCCAATCCCGCGCGCGGCTCGTTCCTGCAGGACACGCGTATCGAAACCGTCGATACGTTCAACGCCGCCCTCGCCGCGCGCGGCTTCGCCATCGACGCCGCCGCGTCCGGCCGGGTCGAGCAGCTCAAGGCCTTCACCTCGCTCGCCCGCCAGCTCAAGCTCGACCAGGCCGTCGGCCAAAAACGCGATGTCACCCTCCAGCTGCTCGCGACCGACGCCGACTGGGCCTTCATCGAGTCCGCCACGTCGAAACTCGTCCGTCTCATCGGCGCGTCCGCCATCGAGCGCACCACTGCCGAGCCCGCGCTGCCCGCGGCCGTCACGCCCTTCGGCACGCTCTACCTCGACACCGGCATCAAGATCGACCCCGAGGCCGAACGCATGCGCCTGACCAAGGAACTTGCCCAGGTCTCCAAGCACATCGCCGGCACCGAGGCGCGCCTGTCCAACGAGGCCTTCACCAGCAAGGCCCCGCCCGCCGTGCTCGAAGGCGCGAGAAAACAGCTCGCCGATCAACAGGCCAAGCGCGCCGAGTTGGAGCGCCTGCTCGCCGCCCTCGGCTGAGGCCAAGGAGGACGGACATTCCTGTCCGTCCCGGCGTCCCGACTGATCTGCCGAACGGTGCACTTTGTGGGGGGCTCGCTCGCGAGGACCGTTCAACGTGAAACCTTGGGTTGAGCGCTATCCTCCGGCATGAGCGCAACGGGCCTCGCTCGCGAGGCTCCTGCATTTTCTGCATTCCCTGCACGAAAAATGGCCCGCGGCTGTATAGTTGAACCGCTCTGGTTCCGTCCAAATCCCTGATCGCGGCGGGCGACGCCTCGGCGCGTGCCCATGAGCATTCCGGATGCAGGCCAGTAGCCGTCGCTGTTTCGATCTTCCGGTCCCGAGCTGGGCTCGACAGCGGATTTACAGCCGTGCGAGCTGATGAGTTTTCCGCAATAATCCCATGTCCCACCCGGCCTCCGCTTCCGCTCCCAAACTCTGCAATCCCGCCGTCGTCGGCCTCGCCGGCTTTGGCC
>JBDRJH010000089.1:0-8138 GCA_043815125.1 Verrucomicrobiota bacterium | reverse complement strand
TGGTCGGGGCCGGTGTGTTTTTGCAGCTGGCCGATGGCGATGTTGAGCGCCATGAGCGCGTTCTGTCGGGCCTTGTCGAGCTGCTGGCTGTTGGTGGCGACCTGGGTTTCCACGCGGGTCAGCGAGGCGAGCGTGACCAGGATCAACACCAGAAACGCGACCAGCGTGATGGTGATCAGCAGCGCGAATCCCCCGCGTCTTGGGCGTGTTAACTGCATGGTCGGATGACCATTGATGGAGGGGCGAAGCATGATGACGGTGGCTGCTGCGGGGGCGAAGAGAGGGCGATGGCCGCGGCGGGGTTACACAGCTTAAGAACAGGGGGTGGGTTTGGCAAACGGCGGGCGGCGGAGAGGGTGTTTCAGGCAAAGCTCACGCAGGACACGCCGCCCGGTCGGGCGGCGTGCGGGGATGATGCGCGAGGGGTGAAGGTCGGCGCGGGCGCCGCCGACGGGTCACCGGGCGGCGCGGCGACGGCTGACGGCGCAGAGCAGGGCGCCGAGGCCGCCGATCAGGGCAAAGGAGGAGGGTTCGGGGATGGCTGCTGTTACGGTGAGTGTCGGGCCGGCGAGAGTGGCGTGCTCACTGGAGGCGAATACCCGAGCCGTCTTTTCCTGGGTTGATTGCCAGATTACGAATGTGGCCATGCCATTGGTGTCGTCATTCAGAAAGTCCACCATGGCTCCGGAGGTAAAACTGACCGAGTCGGCGTCGGCGGCGGCGGAAAAGGCGCCTAGATCGAGTAGGCCGGTTTTGTTCAAGCCGCCGTCGTTGGTGGCGCTGCCGGAACTGCTCACGGTTGTGGAATAGGACGAGGTGTTGAACGTGTAGGTGGTCTCGTCGAAGAACTCGTCGGCACCAAGATCGGGGATCGCATACACCACAAAATCGGCTGCCGGTCCGCTGATTTTCTCCAGGGACAGGCTCACTTGATCCAGCGAGAACGACCCCGTGAACGCAGACAGATCAAAGCGAAAGAGAGCGAACCGATCATTTGTCTTGGGCACTCCCAGGGAACCGCCGTCGTTTGCGATCGTGAAAGTTGTGCTGGCTCCATAGACTGTATCGGCGTTCCCGCCCAAGCTGACATAAGTGTCGGCTGTGGCTTCAACGGATTGGGCGTGCAGGGGGGCGCAGGCGAGTGAGGCGATCAGGGCCGCCGAGAGGGGAAGGGTTTTGCCAAGTTGCATAGGATATCGGGGAGGGGTGGATTTGGGGAGGGGGGCTGACAAAGGCGGGTGCCGACGTGCTATGGACACGGTGGCGAGGGGAACCCTTGTCCGTTTATCCAAGCTATATTCGACCAGACTCATTAACAACTGGATGTATCCGCAAAAGATTGCGAAATGTAACTTAAAAACATAGAGGTGTTTAGGATATAATAGACTAATGAATTTACGGACTTGGCGGCGTCAAATGACCCTCTGTTATACAGCATACATAGCATTTTGAGGTGTCCGTTGGGCTGCCGCCGGGTGTTTGGGTGTGTCCACGCTCGGCCGCGAATTGCCGGCTTGAGAATGATCGCTTCGGTTTGGTGTCACTACCTGGCAGCGGGTGCTGCTCGCAGGGGCGGGGTGGGACGGTCGGTCCCGACCCGCGAGCCGCCGGCGCGCTCAGGCGGGCTGGCGTTGGTGGCGGCGCACGCTGGGGCCGTTGACCCAGACGCCCTCGACCATGGAGGTGACGGGGATCTTGGGGATGCCGCGCTCGCCGCGGCGGATCTGGGCGATGAGCAGGTCGATGGCGGCGGAGCCGATCGAGTCGGGGCGCTGGTCGATGCCGGCGATCTCGGGCTCGCGGTGAATCCAGTTGAGCGTGGCGTAGTCGACGTCGCCGGGGATGGTGACGCCGTGTCGGCGCAGCTCGTGGAGCACCTCCTGATTGTCGCTGATGATGACTTCGAGTCGTTCGCGGGCGACCCAGGCGGGGATGTCGGGGCGGGTGTCGTCGGTGAAGAGGAAAACCTGCGGGGGCGTCTGCGGGTGGTGGTGCCGGGAGAGCAGGGCGGCGGCCAGCCAGAGGTCGTCGACGCGGCGGCTGGTGCCGTCGTAGAGGCACAGTCCGATGCGGGTGTAGCCGAGACGCCAGAGGCGGCGGTAGGCGGCGAGCATGGCGTGGAAGTGGTGTGGCGTGGTGCGGTGCAGCTCGGGCCGGAGCAGCGAGTGGCCGATGGTGACGCTGCTGAAGCGGTCCCAGTCGAGCTGGACGCGGCTGCGCACGGAGGGCAGCGGCGCGATGCACAGGCCGACGATGCCGCGGTTGTGCAGGATGCGGCTGAAGCGTTCACCGGTCATGCCGGGCTCGCGCATCCAGAAGTGCTCGAGTTTGAAACCGCTGCGCCGGGCCTGCTCCTTGGCGCCGGTGAACATGGGTTCGTAGAAGGGGTTGCCGAGCCAGCCGTCGGCGGTGTCGAAGTTGGTGACGTAGGCGAGGGTGGTGATCTCGGCCCCGTCCGCGCGGCCGCGGCGGCGCTGGGCGAAGGCGGAGAGCAGGGGGTCGGGCAGGTAGCCGAGGGATTCGGCGGCCTTGCGGATCCGCCCGCGCGTGGCCTCGGGGATCTGCGGATCCATGTTCAGCGCGCGGCACACGGTGGAGGCGGAGACTCCGGCCTTGGCGGCCACTTCCTTCATCGTCACTCGGCGGGGCATGGGTGCAACGCAAGATGAATGACGCGCCCGGCGATGCAAGCCGGTGTGCGGTAACGACGAGCAAAAATACGCCGCCCGTTTGGTGGGCGGCGTTGGTGTGCGAAGAGCTGCGAGTGGAGCGCGATCAGAGGGCCGGACGGCGACGGCCGACGGTCGCGCCGAGCGCGCCGAGGCCGGCGAGCAGGGCGAAGGTCGAGGGCTCGGGGATGACGCCGGTGCCGGTGTAGGTGAGCGCGCCGGTGAGTTCGGAGAAGGAGAAGTCGCCGAGGGTCCAGGTGTCGTCGCCGTTGTCGGTGAAGCCCTGCACGGTGAAGGTGCCGGCGAAGCTTTCGTTGAGGGAGCCGATGTCGACGATGAGCCAGCTGTTGTCCTGCACCAGCTCGGCTGCGGAGAGGTCGAGGATGAAATCGCCGGCGAAGGTCACCGCGCCGGTGCTGGTGCCGGTGACGCGGTTGTTCACGCCGTCGGCCCCGATGTAGAAGGTGAGCGCGGCGTCGTCGGCGAGGGTGAAGGCGCCGTTGTTGATGACGAGGTCGCCCGAGAGGGTGTTGACGGCGGTGAAGGTGAGCACGCCGCTGTTGCCGCCCTGGTATTGTCCTTTGACGAAGTCGCCCGCGCCGGAGATGACGCCGTTGAAGGTGGCGCCGCCGGCGACGTTGCGCACGCCGACGTTGAGGGTGTTGTCGAGGGTGATGGTCCCGTCGTAGGTGCCGCCGAGGCTGTTGTTGGCGACGAATTCCAAGGTGCTCACGCCGGTGTTGCCTGCCTGCACGACCATGTCGGTGGTGACGGCGGCGGTGGTGTTGATCTGGAGCGTGGCGTTGGCGTCGCCGGTGGTGTCGCCGAGTTTGATGGCGCCGGTGCCGATGTTGCCGCCGCCGGAGGAGAGCACACCCCGTTTGATGGTGGTGCCGCCGGAGTAGGTTCCGCTTTGGGTGCTCACCGTGCCGGTGCCGGTTGAGTCGATGATCAGGGCGAGGCTGCCGGCGCTGCCGTCGGAGAAGGCGCCGGAGTTGGTGATGCTGCCGCTGCCGGCCGCGTTCAGGGTGAGCACGACATCGCCGGCGGCGTCGTCGGAGGCGGCCGCGCTGTTGCGGATCCGCAGGGTGTTGGCCGAGTTGTTGGTCCAGGTCTGGTCGGCGACGAAGCGCACGAGGATGTTTCGATTGGCGGCTGAGGTGCCGAAGGTGACCGAGGCCGCGTCGGCGTTCAGCGTCACGCCCTGGCTGCCGATGTGCAGGAGGCGATTGCCGCTGCCGGTCAGGTTGAAGGCGGTGGTGTTGTTAAAGAGCATCCCGCCGACCGTGACGTCGGCAAAGGCGCGCGGGACGAGTGCGGTGGCGTTGAGCGACGTGATGCTGAAGATGGCACGGTCGTTGGCTCCGGGAACACCGGCCGCGCCGATGGTGCCGGCGGCATCCTCGAACCAGTGGGTGTTGTCCTGCCAACTGGTGGCAGCGGCGGTTTCGTCGCCGGTGGTGTCGCTGCCCCAGTAGAAGTCGGCGGCGCTCAGGGCGGGGAGCGACAGCAGGATGGCGGAGGAGAGCATGGCCGTGCGAAGAGCCGGGCTGGTCGGGCAGGCGAAAGCAGGGAGGTGGGGGCGGTGCATGGGGTTGTTTGAATGGGGTTGCTCAGGCGTCCGGGGGGGGGACAAGTGAACCTGAGCGCAATAAGTTGCGTCAAAGACGCTGTCCCGAGCATAGCATTTCAACAACCCCTTTATTCACCGATTGGCGGGTGAATTGCGGGTGCCCCGGCGAGGGTCAGGGACGGCCGGGTGGCGCGGCGATTTGCAGCTGCACCGTCAGGGTGCGGGCAGCCGGGTCGTAGGCGCAACCGGTGCCGTCGCCATGGGCCGGGTCGGGCGCGTAGCCCTTGGGCGCGTTGAGCACGAAGACGGGTTTGGTCCGGCTCCACTGGCCGGTGCCGGTGGCGAGGGTGTAGACGTTGCCGGCGTGGACCGGTCCGAGGGCGTGAAGATTGAGGGTGACGGTGCCCCCGAGGTCGAGGGGGCCGGCGCCGAGGTCGATGCGGTCGGCGGAGGCGCCGTCCAGGTCGCAGGCAAGGGTGAGGCCGCGCGGGGCGGCGAGGCCGCCGCCGAGGGTGAGCACGCCGACCGTGCGGATGCCGCCGGCGTCGATGTCGCCGGGGGGAAGCACCGCGGTCGGATCGTCGGCGGTGACTGGGCCGGAGGCGTGGCCGGTGCCGCCGAGCACGGCGTCGGCGCGCACGGTGACGGGGGCCCGCCCGGTGGCAGAGCCTTCGGTGTTGAGCAGGAGCAGCGCGCCCTCCTCGACGGTGACCGGACCGCTGTTGGTGCTGTTGCCGGCGGCCAGCGTAACGATGCCGGCGCCGGCCTTGGTCATGGGCTGGCGGTTGAGGATCTGGCCGGTGAAGTCGACCCGGCCGCCGGCCACGGCCACGAAGCGCACCGGGGTGCGCCGGCCGCTGAGCTTGATTTGTCCTGAAAATCTGGATACGTCTCGTGTGGCGCCGCCGAGAGTGTGGCGCGAGTGGTCGTTGCCCTTGGTCTCGATGGGGTTGCCGATGGTGACGGGGCCGTTCGTGTAGAGCGTCATGGCGGTGGTGGTGGCGCTGTGCGGACCGATCGAAAAGGGGCCTTCGCCGAGCGCGCCGGCGGCCCCGACCATGAGGGTGCCTTCGTCCATGAAGCCGCCGGCGTCGGTGTGGTTGGCCTGGTTGAGGTAGATGGTGCCGGGGCCGGTGAAGCCGAGCCGGACATTGCGGGTCCCGGGGGCGCGGCGCACGCCGGCGTTGAGCCGGATGGTGCCGTTGGGGTCGTCGGACGCGAACAGCAGGGTGATGTCGCCGGGCACGGGCGCGTCGCCGCGATCAACGGTGAGTGCGCCGTTGAGCTGGAGCGCGCGGGCGGTGCGGTTGGCGATGGTGGCGGTGATGCCGCCCTTGGAGGGCGCGGCGCGGATGATCAGGCGCGTGTCGACAATGGTCGATCCGGCGCCGGCCGCGAAGTCGACGAGCGTGGCGTCCGACTTGATGCGCGTGAAGGTGACCGCGCCGTCGCCAAGCAGGCGGTAGCCGGCCGATTCGAAGCGCAACGCATCCACGGTGACGCCCTCGTGGTGCACGGTGATATCCCCCCCGGGGCCGGTTAACACGGCGCCGGCCGCCTCGGTCCAGGCCTCCGGACGCCCGTCAATGGTCCACTCGCGGTCGGCGGTCGGCCAGGTGCCGTCGCCGCGAGACCAGTGCAGCTCGGCCGCGTCGAGGCCGGCGACGGCGAGCAACAGCAGGGACAGGAGTCTGACGGACGTGGCCGTGGCATGGCGCGAATTCATGGGGAAGCGGGAGCGTGGCTCCCGGCCTCGTGACCAACAACGTCTGGTCTACGCAATATGTTGCGCGGCGTCTTTTCGGACGCCCGAACGAGCGGCCCGCGGGTGGCGCGCGCAAGCGGTGCGGCGTCTGGGCAGCAGCCAATCCGCGAGGGGCAACGGGTAGTCGCGCAGGCTTTGGGCAAAGAGGTTGGCCACGATGCGCGCTCCGGTTTCGGAGAGCCGGGGCGTGTCGGTCCGCCGTCCGGCTTGTCGTCTGGTTCCGTTGGCGGCGGAGTCGAGGAACAGGTCCCGGGGTGTCCGGGGGTCGGGTGATCGCGGCAGCAATCCGGTTTGTTCGTGCAGGTCGATGAGCGGGACCTCGAGTTCCTCGGCGAGGTCGCGCATGGCCCGGGCGTAGGCGCCGAGGGTGTCGACGGGTTCGCCGGTCGCGTCGAAACGTCGTTGATGGACGGGGGTGGCGAAAACGGTGTTCACGCCGCTCCGGTCGGCGTCGCGCACGAAGCGGCTGAGGAAATCCGCGTAGCTGCCGGCGGGGTCGGTGCCGATCAGCGGGTGGTCGACCAGCCGGTCGTTGTGCCCGAACTGCACGACCAGCCAGTCGCCGGGTCGGAGGTCGACCAGGGTGCGCGCCCAGTGGCCTTCCCAGATGAAGCTGCGGGAGCTGCGGCCGTCGCGGGCGTGGTTGAGCACACGCGTCCCGGGGCGAAAGAATTCGTGCAGGAGCTGGCCCCAGCCGCGTGCGGCATTGCCGTCGGGCAGGCACTGGTCGGCCATGGTCGCGTCGCCGACCAGGTGCAGGGCGGGCGCGGAGCCGCGCGGCCGCGGTTGTTTAAAGTCTGAGACCATGACTGCGGATGACCTCGCGGTAGTAGGCGGCGGAGGCCTTGGGGGTGCGCTGCTGCGTCTCGTAATCGACGTGGACCAGACCGAAGCGCGGGTAGTAGCCGTGCGCCCACTCGAAGTTGTCGAGGAACGACCAGTAGTAGAACGCCTCGACGTTGGCCCCGTCGGCAATGGAGCGGCGCAGCTCGCGCAGGTGACGGCGCAGGTGGTCGATGCGGAAGTGGTCGGGCACGTCGCCGTCGGTCGTGACCCAGTCCATGGCCGCGAGGCCGTTTTCCAAAATCTGCACGGGCAGGCCGTAGCGTCGGGTGAGGAGTTTCGGTCCCCAATAAAGCCCCTCGGGCTGCACCTGCCACTTCATCATGGTGAGCGGCTTGCCGTCGGCCTGTTGGGGCTGCGACCAGTCCATGTAATAGTTCCAGCCGAAGTAATCCATGGGCGCGGACAACACGCGCAGGTCGTCGCCGCGCACGGTGTCGTCAACGATGTCGCCGTAGAACGCGCGCACCTCGGGGCTGTAGTCGCCGGTGAAGAGCGGGTCGACCCACAGGTGCGAGGACCACCACGGTTTGTCGGCGGGGAACGCGAAGGCGACCGCCTCGGCGGCCGCGAGGTCGGCGGACGAACCGGAGCGCGGGATGTCGACGTTGTGGTTGAACGCCTGGCCGATGCGCGCGGGGCCGCGGGTGCCCTCGCGCAGCACGCCGACGGCGCGGCCGTGGGCGAGATTCAGGTGGTGGACGAGGCGAAAGTAATCGCGGTGCGCAAGGCTGACGCCGGGCGCGTGGATGCCGAGGTGGTGGCCGAGCGCGCCGACGTTGCCGGCCTCGTTGTGGGTGCACCAGCGGTTGACGCGGTCGCCGAGTCGTTTGACCACGACCTCGGCGTAGTCGACGAACCAATCGGCGCTGTCGCGGTTGAGCCAGCCGCCGCGCTCATGCAGCGCCTGCGGGAAATCCCAGTGGAACAACGTCACCAAAGGTTGGATACCGGCGGCGAGCAACGCGTCCACCAGCCGGTCGTAGAACGCGAGCCCGGCCTCGTTGACGCGACCGGTCGTTCCGTCGGGCAGCACGCGCGGCCACGAGATGGAAAAGCGGTAGGATTGCAGGCCGGTGTCGCGCATCAGCGCGACGTCCTCGGGCCAGCGGTGGTAGTGGTCGCAGGCGATGGCGCCGGACTGGCCGCCCTCGACCTTGCCCTCGCGGGTGCAGAACGTGTCCCAGACGGACAGGCCCTTGCCGTCCTCGCGGGCGGCGCCCTCGATCTGGTAGGCGGCGGTGGCGGAGCCCCACAGGAAGTTCTCGGGGAAGGCGGTGTCGTCGTG
>JBDRJH010000088.1:0-5874 GCA_043815125.1 Verrucomicrobiota bacterium | reverse complement strand
TGGAGCGCATAATGAAAATGCCTCGGCCGCGGCATTTCAGCAGTCCTTCGCCATGGGTCGGGTCGCCGCCTAGACGAGTGGGCGCGTTGTGGAGCACATCGAGAATTTTTATCCCTGCATCCCGGTAGGTGCGGCGCAGGGTTTCGAACTGGCTCGCATCCCATGTCCATTCACTCTCGGCCGGGTTGATCGCGCTCCATGAGAAGCGTTCGCGCGCAAGGCCGTTGCCCGAAACAAGCCGTGAGAGCGGCTCCATGCGTCCGGCCCGCTTGTCCCAAGGAGCTAGGGAAATAGCCGCGTCCGTGCTGAAGAACGGGTCTTGGGATGGTTTCTGCCGTGCTTCAGGCATGCTCCAGAAACCAGTGGCCGAGGCGTCGTCATCGCCGAATATGATCTCGTAGAACCCGACAGGCGGGGTTAGGCCCACCGTGATTTTGCCCTCGGCGTCCACCGTTTCAGTCCCCTGCCCGATCACTTGCGCGGCATAATCTCGAATCTTGTAGGTCACGGACGAGGCTCCGGCGGGAGCATCGAGCCGAAGATTGGTCTGCTCGCCAGAAAGGGGAAATAGCGCCGATGTGTCTTTCCGGCCAATATCGAGTGAATCAACCAGTAGCGTCGTGTAGCCGCCGTTGTTGCCGGACTGGTTCATTGTGAAGTGTGCATGCACGCCGTTCGCCCACCCGGAGCCGAGCATGACAGGTAGCTTGCCCGCCTCGTTAACGAGTGCGGTCCCAGCGGCGTCGTAGAGCACGAGCGCCCATGTCGTTCGACCCAGCCAGAAACTGGCACGGCTGTAATGGACGCCAAGCAGGGACGCGTCCGCACTACTCCAAAGGGTGGCGCTGGAACCGTTGTTACGAAGCGTCAGCGAGGCGCCGGCCACACCATTTTGTGCAAAATAGAACGCGTTGGCACGGGTGTAAATGTTGGCGTTGGTGCTATCGGGCGTAAACCCAAGCTGGAACGAGGTCGTGGCCCCGGAGGACAGAATTGCGAGATCGTGCAGATTCAGGCAGACGATTTCTTCCCCTTGGAGCAATCTGGCGGCAGAGTAGGCGGACTTGGTGACGACACGAACGGTGCGGATAACGCCTTGCGTAGTGATGGGGTTCGTGGCGAGTTCCAAGCCTCCCACAGAGGGATCTACCGCGCCGGCACCCGATTTGTAGGCGTTCCAACTCCTCAGAGTCATGAAATCCTCGGTGAACGCAGAGGACGCCGGTAGTGTAGCCTGCTCACCGGAGAGGGGGAGCAGCGTCGCGTCTGTCCGGCCCATGTCGAGGCCGTCGAGCAACAGTGTGGTGTAGCCGCCGTTGTTGCCGGATTGGTTCATGGCTAGGTGCGCGTGCAAACCGCCCGCCCATCCGGAGCCGAGAGGGGCGGGAAGATTGCCCTCCTCGCTGATAAGCACGGCACCGCTGGCATCATAGAGAGCCAGCACCCACGTGGTCCGGGTGAATTGGATGCCTACTTGGCTGTAGCGGGCGCCGAGCAAGGAGGTGTTCGTGGTGCTCCAGAGAGTGGTGGCTACGCCATTGTTGCGAAGCGTAAGCGAGGCATTGGCCACACCGTTCTGCGCAAAATAGAAAGCGTTGGCACGGGTGTAGATGTTGGCGTTTGCGCTGTCGGGTGTGAACCCGAGCAAGAATGAGGTCGTGGCCCCGGACGACAGAACCTCGAGATCATGCGCGGCCAGAAAGACTGCCTCTTCGCCTTGGAATAAACTGGCGCCGGGATAGGAGGACTTAGCAATGACGCGAACGGTTCGGGTGACGCCCTGCGTGTCGATGGGCATGGTGGAAAGCTCCAAACTTCCGAGAGTAGCGCCCATCGCTCCTTCGCCTGCCTTGTAGGCGTTCCAATCGAAGGTGATGGAGTCGTCGTCGGTGAGGGAGGCGCGCGCGGGAGAGAGCGCGAACCAGGCAAACAAGCAGAAAACAAGAATGCGGGAGGCGGGACAGGCGACCACGCCAAAAGTGGCGGTGATATGTAGGGTTTTCATGGGGTAACTCGGCAGTTGGGGGGCGAACAGGGGTATAAGTCCGAGGCCGGAACGGACATTGGAGCTGACGTGGTCAAAATATCAGCTGCATCCTCAGGCGACAATTGGCGTCAGTCGCATAAAGTGGTATGCGATCAACATCGCAGTCTGGTTTCTCTTTTCTCTTCGAAAGAAAACGGGCAAAAGAGTCCGCATGCTTTGGCGCTCATCCAACCACGTCATTCCCCTCACGAAGCCACCTTCCATTTTGCGCATGTCAGGGCGACGCACCCATGGCAGGCACGGATCGGAGCGCTATAGGTTGGAGCGGTTCTGGTGCCTTAACCTTTTTCAAGGCGAGGGCGAATTGACGATTGGGGGAGAGACATACCCGTTCCAGCATGGATATGCTGGCATCACTTGGCCTGATGTCGATTTGCTCTACCGCTTCCGGGGTAAAACCATAAAAACATGGGTTCACTTCATCCCCGAAGAAGACCTCGATGGAAACGTCGTGCGAATTCCAATTATGCAGGATCTGGGGGCCGAATTCGAACGGTTGAGGGGTGAATTGCAGATGGTTTCTTCACTCTATCGTTCGCAACCTGAAAGAGCGGTGGCACGGCTGTGGGACATTCTTTGGCATCTTGTGCCTATGGAGGCTGCTGAACCGGTAGCGGAGCCATCTAGGCATCCGTTGGTCGCGCGAGCCATGGACGAAATCGACATGCACTTATCGGAAACTATTGAAGTGGAGTCGTTAGCCACGGAACTCGGTGTTTCGCAGACGCATCTTAATCGCCTTTTCAAGGCAGCGACGAGAACGACCGTCGGGCACTACATTCGGGGGCGACGCCTGGAATCGGCCATGCATCTCCTGACGCACACAACGATACCGATCAAGGGAATCGCGTGGCAGGTAGGCATTCCCGACGCGCAACACTTCAACAAGTTCATTCGTGCCCACTTTGGGCAGTCGCCACGGTCTTTGAGAGCATCCTCCCGCTAGCTGTTGCTACAGGTTCAGTGAGTATTCGTGAGGTTATGGTCTGTTGAATGTGTCGTTCTACGGTAGCCCGCATGGGGCGGGTGCCGAGGGTCCTGTGGTGGCCATCTTGCAGTAAGCGCTCGAAGTCCTCGGGTGTGACATCGATCGCGTGGCCAATGCCGCGCAACCGCGTTTCCTCAAGCGCAGTCGGTTGAACTGATCTTTTCAATCATGCGTCCGACTAGATCCGGGCGCGGTTGCTGACCTCAATGAATCCGCCGTTGATGCGTGACTGCGCTCATTGCCGACCCGCGCTCAAAATGGCGCATGAAAAACCTCCCGTTGAGACATTGCAAATCGCTCAAGCGCCGCAGGGCTTGGTGCTCGCTCTCTGCGCGCCGCTCGCGCGTCCGTGGTCAGCGAAGCCACTCCCTGAGGGCTGCCGGAGTGTAGCACCGGCGACGGCTGGCGGGCTTCGCGCTGACGCACTCCGCCCGTCTGCGCCTCAAGGTATTGCTCGCTTCGCTGCGCTCCACCTTGCGCTTTCGGTGCTGGCCGGAGGCATCCCTCCGGGGCGGCCGATTTAACGGTTTGGCTCGGTCAGGGGTCCGCGCAGCGCGGCCCGCTGCATCAGCGCCCTCGTTGGGGCGCAGTAATCCGCAAAAGTCATGACTACCTCCGATGCCATCGTTTCACCCTCCCGCGTCTTCAAGGCGCTTTCTTCCGATGATCTCCGCCGCTCCGCTCCTTCAGTCTTCGCCGATCATGCCCGGCCCGGTGTGTCCACCCGCTACACCTTCGTTTCCACCGAGCAGCGCGTGCGGCTGGAGGCCCGAGTCGGTTTCCAGATGCACGAGATTCGTTTCGCCCGTCGTGCCGACATCGAGGCGGGCGCGTTTCAGGTCGGCAGCACCCGTCCGGAAATGGTCCTGCAGAACGCGCACGACGGCACGCGCGCCTACCGGATCGACGCGGGGCTTTACCGCCTCGTGTGCCGCAATGGTCTGGTAGTCGCCGACACCGACTTTGCCCACGTCTCCATCCGGCATGTGGACGTGTCGGCCGACACGTTCGCGAAGGCGGCGCAGTCCGTGGCCGAGCACACGCCGCGCGTGCTGGAGGTCATCGCCCGTTGGCAGTCGGTGCAGTTGACCGAGCCGGCGCGGCTGGAGTTCGCGCGCAAGGCGGCGGCGCTACGCTGGGAGGCCGGTCAACCGGTGTCCCAGTTGCTCCGTCCCGAGAAGCTGCTCGCGCCGGTGCGCTACGGCGACGGGCAGCCGGACCTGTGGAGCACGTTCAACGTGGTCCAAGAGCATCTGATCCGGGGCGGCGACCGCTACGCCGGTTATCTCGACGGTGCCGGCTTCCGGCGCAACCGCACGCGGCCCGTCGGCGGGATCGGCGAGGCCCAGAAGATCAATAAGCAGCTCTGGGCGTTGGCCGGTGAATTCTCCAACAACTGAGGAGGGCACGAGGAGCGGCGGCAACGCCGCTCCTTTTTCATAGCTGGAATTCAATCTGCGCGGGCGCGTGATCCAAAAGCCGCGCCATCACGGCGCCTTGGATGTGCCGCTCGACGGCGGCCCGCATGGGGCGGGCTCCAAGAGTCTTATGGTGGCCTTCGCGCAGCAGGCGCTCGAAGTCTTCGGGTGTGACATCGACGGCGTGGCCAAGGCCGCGCAGTCGCGCTTGTTCATGAGCAATCATGTGCTCGCAGATTTCACGCTGCACCGCGTAGGGCAGACGATTGAACACGATCTTTTCGGTCATGCGTCCGACGAGTTCCGGGCGCAGTTGCTGGCCGACGCGCGCGAGCACGGTGCGTTCGATGGAGGCAAAGGGCGCCGACTGCATGCGCATGGCCTCGGCCGCTCCGATGTTGCTCGTGAAGACGGCGTAGAAGCCGCTCAGATTTTTCCGCTCACCCGTCGCGAGTGTGATCGCGGCGTCGTCCAGAATCTGGAGAAACAAATCGAGGACGAGCGGATGCGCTTTTTCCACTTCGTCGAACAGCAGCGTGCCGCGCTCGACGCGTGCGAGCGCACGGCCGAGCAGGCCGGCGTCGTCGGGATGCGCGCCGATCAGTTTCTCGACGGAGCTTTGATTCTGATACTCCGACATGTCGAAGCGGAGCGGCTTCGACTCGGCGAAGAGGTATGACGTGAAGACGTTGGCAATCTCGGTTTTTCCGACGCCGGTCGGACCGACAAAAAGGAACGAGCCACGCGGGCGGTTCGGATGCGCCAGGCCGAGTTCACCGCGGCGGAGCACGGAGCAGACGTGGTCGATGACGTGATCCTGTCCGCGAATATTTTCGCGCAGGTGTGCCGGCAGGTGCCGGAGTGCCTCCAAGTGGTCGATGGTGATGTCTGGCATGGGTTGTTCTCCTTTTCGATGTCAGCCACGATACCACTCGGGGCGTCGGCCATCGGGGTTGATGGGAGGGAGTTTCACGCGGCGGAAACCTCCCTGACAGTGTTGGATAATCGCCTCGAAGGGCCGCAGCTTTCGCAGTTCGTGCGGTTCGATGTGGTATTTGTCCTCTTCGGAAAACGACACCGAACGTTTGCCGCCGGAATAGCCGTAGGTGCGCTTGCGGACTTTGCGTTTGCCGAGCGTGTCGGCGGCGATCTTGGCCGAGTCTTCGTCGGCGGCCTTGAACGTGATCCGGTTCGCCAGATTGGCGATGAAGACCTTGGCCTTTTTCTCATCGCCGATGGGCGGGATCAGCGAGGTGTAGGACTGGGTGGCCGCGACCACGGTCGCCTTGGCCTCGCGGATCACGTCCACCACGTTGTAGTCGCTGGTGCCGTCGTCATTGGCCGTGACGATCTTCTGGGCCTCGTCGGCCCAGAGGATGAGCAGGTTGTCACGCGCGCGGTCGGCGGCGGTGCGGTCGAAG
>JBDRJH010000087.1:0-2218 GCA_043815125.1 Verrucomicrobiota bacterium | reverse complement strand
CCTCGCGCTCACGGGCCCGGCGGGCGGGCTGCGGGTGTCGGGCGACGCGGCGGGCTTCGCGGTGGACGCCGAGGCGTTCGGCACCGGCTGGCTGCGTCCGTGGCTGACCGCGGATGTGCCGGCGGTGTCGGTCGAGCGCCTGGGGGCGCGCGGCGCGTGGGCGGCGGGGCCGCTCGTCATGAGCGTGCGGGCAAGGGCGCGCCTGCCGCTGGGTGAGGCGCAGACGGCCACGGTCGATCTCGACGCGAGCGGCGGGGCGAATGGCGTGTGGTTAAAAACCCTCTCCGTCGGCACCGGCGGCCAGCCGGTGGCCAGCGCGACGGGCCGGTTGCCGTTGGTGATCCGGCCGGCGCGGGCCGAGCCCTTCGAGTGGTTGCCGGAGGGCGGACTGGCGTTGACCGCGAAGACCGAACCGTCGGCGAAGTTCTGGGACTGGCTGGCGGACCTGAGCGGGCTCGCGCTGGAGCACCCGTCGGTGGATGTCGACGTGGCCGGGACCTGGCGCCGGCCCGAGGGGCGCGCCAACCTGACGGTCGCGCGGATCTCGGCCGACCCGCAACGCTGGCCGTGGGCCGTGCCCGAGCTGCGCGATCTCAACGCCCGGCTGCGCGGCGGGGCGGACGGGCTCTTTCTGGAGGCGTTGACGGTCGAGGTGGCCGGCCAGCGGGTGCTGGCCGAGGGCGGACTCAAGGCCGCGCCCGACCGCTGGCCGGCGTTGCTCGCGGAGCCGACCCGGCTGGCCGAGGCCGGCGGCACGCTGCGGCTGCGCATCCCCGACGCCGAGGTGGCGGCGCTGGCTCGGTTCATGCCGCAGGTGCTGGCGCCGACCGGCCGCCTGCAACTGGATCTGGCGTTGCGCGAGGGCGGCGGCTGGGACGGTTTTTTGAAGCTCACCGACGCGGCCTCGCGACCGTTGGGGCCGCTCGGCGTGCTGGGCGAGGTCAACGCCGACATCCGCCTGCGCGACCGCTCGGTGGAGCTGGCCAACGTCAGTGCGCGCATCGGCGGCCGGCCGGTGGTGCTGGCCGGGTCGGTCGACTTGAGCGACTGGCGCAGTCCCGCGCCCGATCTCACGCTTCAGGGCCAGGGCCTGCCGCTCGTGCGGCGTTCGGGTGTGCTGGTGCGCTCCGATCTTGATCTGAAGGCGACGACCGACCCGGCGACCGGGCGGGTGACGGTGGGCGGCGCCGTGCGGCTGCGCGACAGCCTCTTGCTGGCGGATCTGCGCTCGCTGTTGCCCGGCCCCGGGGGACCGCGCGGTCCGGCACGCCGGCCGCCGTGGTTCTCGGTCGAGGTGGAGCCGATCAACGCGTGGGGGCTCGACGTGGCGCTGCGTGGCGAGCGTTTCCTGCGCGTGCGCACGCCGCTGTTCAACGGCGTCGTGTCGGCGCGTTTCCGGCTCGGCGGCACGCTGGGCGAACCGACGCTGGTCGGGGAGGCCCCGGTCAACGAGGGCGTGGTGAAGCTGCCCTTTGCCAGCTTCACGATGGAGCAGGGCATGTTCTACATCAGCGCGGCCGACCCGGGCACGCCGCGCCTGCGCCTGGCGGCGACGGGCCGCAGCTACGGCTACGCCTTGCGCATGGAACTCGGCGGACCGGCCTCGTCGCCGGAGCTGACCTTTTCGTCGACCCCGCCGCTGTCCTCGGAGCAGGTGTTGCTCATGGTCATGGCCGGCGAGACCCCGTCGGACGAGATCTCCTTCACCGCCGGCCAAAGGGCGGTGCGCGTGGGCGCCTACCTCGGGCAGTCGCTGCTGGACACGTTCGGCGTGCCCGGCGGATCGAGCGACCGGCTGACGATCAACGTCGGCCAGCGCATCTCGCGGCAGGGGCGCGAGACCTACGACGTGAGCTACGAGCTGACCGAGGATTGGTCGTTGGTTGGTGAATACAGCGAGTTCGACGACTACAACGCCGGCGTGAAGTGGCGTTTTTACACCTCGAAACCGCCGGAGAAAACCGGGGAGGACGATGACGAGCGTTGAAAAAAACCTTCGTGCCGCGCTGCTGGCCGCCCTCTGCCTGTGCGCTCCGGCCGCCGGTGCCGCCGAGGTGTCGGTCTCGGGCCTGGGCTGGTGGGACAACCGCGAGATGCGCCGGTCGCTGGAGCGCCTGCACGAGGAGAGCCGCGAGGGCGCGCTGGACGCGGTGGGCATCGAGGACATGGCGTTTGTGCTCATCGCCGACCTGGAGTCGCGCGGTCACCTGAAGCCGCG
>JBDRJH010000086.1:0-17649 GCA_043815125.1 Verrucomicrobiota bacterium | reverse complement strand
GGCCCGCGCGCCAAGCCGCAAACGTCGCGCACGTTCATCGACCCGCCCGGGGAGGCGTTGGCGGAGCGGGGCTCAGTGGCGGAGAGCCTTCAGCATCGTGTCGATGCGCTCACGCAGGGCCGCCATGGTGAAGGGCTTTTGCAGGAAACCCACGGCGGGGTGGGCGGAGTAGCTCTCGGCGGCGTCCTGCTCGCTGTAACCGCTCATGATGAGAATGGGCTGCCCGGGATTGATCTCGTGCATCCGCCGCATCACCTCGGCCCCGTCCATGCCCGGCATGGTGAGGTCGAGCAGGATCAAGTCGTGATCGTGCGGGGTGTTCTTGTAGCGTTGCATGGCGGTCTCGCCGTCGGCGGCGAGGGTGGGGTGGTGGCCGAGTGATCGCAGGATCTGTTCGCCGACGAGGCGGACCTGTTCGTCATCGTCGACCAGGAGAATGCGGGCCGGACCGGTGACGTCGGGGGCGGTCGCGGAACGGGCGGACGTCCGGGCAAAGGGGGCGTTGCTTTGCATACCCTCAAGCGGCTGACCGGCGCAGGGGAGCAACATCCGGAAGGTCGAGCCAAAGCCGGCCCGACTGCTGACGTGCAGCGCGCCCTGGTGTCCGCGGATGATGCCGAGCACGGCGGCGAGACCGAGGCCGCGACCGGTGAACTTGGTGGTGAAAAACGGATCGAAGATCTTCGCCAGGGTCTCCGCGTCCATGCCGCAACCGGTGTCGCCGACCTCCAGGAAGGCATACTCGCCGCCGGGCAGATCGGGCGAGAGCACGCAGCTTTGCAGGTAACGACGGTCGACGGCCTGGCGTCCGGTCTTGATGAGGATGTCGCCGGCGGTTTTGCCGATGGCGTCCGAGGCGTTGATGACCAGGTTCATGATGATCTGGCGGATTTGCGTGGGGTCGACGCAGACGGGGGCCGCGGGTTTGGCAAAGTCGAGGTTGATCCGCACCTGCTTGCCGATGGAGGCCTCGATGAGGGGCAGCAGGTCGCTGGTGAGCTGGTCGAGGCACACGGTCTGCACCGCGTAGCGTCCGCGGCCGGAGTAGGCGAGCATCTGCTGGCACAGCTCGGCGGCGCGCAGGGCGGAGCGTTCGATGCGGTCGATCAGGGAGGTGGCGCCGGGGTCCGGCACGTCCTGCCGCAGCAGGTTGGCGTGGCCGAGGATGCCGGTGAGCAGGTTGTTGAAATCGTGGGCGATGCCGCCGGCGAGCACGCCGAGGCTTTCGAGTTTCTGGCCCTCGAGGAGCTTGCGCTCGAGGAGCAGTTTTTCGGCCTCGGCCTCGCGGCGGTCGTTGATGTTGATGGCGAGGCCCTCGATGAAGAGCAGGCGTTGATCGGCGTCGAACACGCCGGTGCCGCGGTCAAGCACCCAGCGAACGTCACCATGGCGGTCGTGCAGGCGGTATTCGATCTCGTAGAATCGACGGGCGCGCAGGGCCTCGTCGACGGCCGCGACGAGGCGATCACGATCCTCGGCATGCACGAGGTCGAGGTAGTTGATGCCACCGTTGAGGATGTCCTCGGGCGCGTAGCCGGTGAGATCGCGGCAACCGGTGCTGACAAAGCGGTGGCGGGGGTTTTCGCCCCAGTCGGCGCGGTAGACCATGCCGGGAATCTGGCCCAGGATGCTGCCTAGCTGGCGCGAGGTTTCCTGCAGCTGGGCCTCGGCGCGCTGTCGTTGGGCGATGTCTTCCTCCAGCAGCGTCTGGGTCTGCCGCAACTGGGCGGTGCGCAGACGGACCTCGGTGGCGATGTGGCGGTTGCGACGCGCCAGGGTGCGCACATAGGCGGTGCTGAGCGCGGTGAGCAAGAGGCCGCCGAACAGCGTGACCAGCGGCAGACCGCTCTTTTGTTGCGCCAGCCAGTCCTCGGAGGGCCGGTAGTGGGCGGTCCAGACGCGTCCGCCGATGGCGATGCGGTTGGTCGCGGTGAGCGGATCGATGAAGCCGTCGGCGGCGTCGGTCCGGGGAGGATTGCCGGACGCGAAGCGGCTGAAAAGGTAGACGGGCGGGGTCGCGGGATCGGTGCTGTCGACGAGCAGGAAATCGAGCATGGAGGCGGGGGCGGAGTTCCAGAGCGTCTCCAGCATGTTGTGCAGGCGGAAAACGATCTGGGTGAAGCCGGCGATGCCGTCCCCGCGGGGCGAGTTCTCGCCGCGCACGGGGGCGATCATGATCACGCCGGCATGCAGCTGAATGAGGTCGATCCTGGGGGTTAGCGTCAGCGCGCCGCTGCGCGCGGCCTGCTCGATGGTGGGGGCGGTGGGGGGCGGTTTGCAGGTCATAGCCCGAGGCGGCCCGGTTGGGCTCGAGGGGAAAGTTGTAGAGGATGGGCAGGTAGAAAGGGCGCCGCCCGGCCGGGGCCAGTCCGCCGCCCAGCTCGGGGCGACGTTCACGGATGACAAATCCGGGGTCGATCGTCGCCTGCGCGCGCGCCTCGAACTCGACGCGGTGTTCGTCGGCCACGACCGGCGTCCACTGCACGGCCTGAATGCTCTCGTAGCGTCCCATGATGTCCGAGGCCGCGCGCTGAAACTCCGCCCAGGAGATATCCTCGGAGTTCTCGATCAGGAGGCGCAGACTGTGCAGCGCCTCGGCGTAGCTCTGAAGGTTGCCGCGCAGCAGGGCGTGGCGCACGTCGATCTGCCGCCCAAGATCACGCCGGATACGCTCGTCCTCGTAGTGATTGACCAAAATGGCGAACGTGACCGAGAGGGTCAGCCCAATCACCAGCACAATCCAGGCCCCGGTGGGGAAGGCGGGCGGGGCGGAAGGAGCGGGAGGGGCGGGACGCGAATCAGGTGCTGAGGCGGGAGATTTCACGGCGCGGGTGATGGCTGACTTGATGTTACATATATGCGGAAATCATACCGGACGAGGTATTTTATACTTTTTTAGCAAACGAAAAAGCCTGCCGCGGCAACGGGCAGGCTTCGGTTTTGCGCGCGGAGGCGGGCGCGATGCCGGCCGGCGATCAGACGGCGGCGTAGGGCAGCGGATACTTCGCGGTGAGGCCGGCGATGGCGGTCTTGGCGGTCTCCAGGGCGGCGGCTTCGCCGTCGGTGCCGATGGCCTTGAGCACGGTGTCGATGGCACCGGCGATCACGTCCATGTCGGCCTCGACGAGGCCGCGCGAGGTGACGGCAGGCGTGCCGAGGCGGATGCCCGAGGCCTGGAAGGGCGAACGGGTCTCGAAGGGCACGGTGTTTTTATTGCAGGTGATGTGGGCCAGATCGAGCGTCTCCTGGGCCTTCTTGGCGGTGAGCTCGGGGAGGTTGTGGCGCAGATCAACGAGGAAGAGGTGGTTGTCGGAGCCGCCGGAGACGAGCGTGTAGCCGCGCTTTTGCATGGCGGCGGCGAGGGCCTGGGAGTTTTTCACGACCTGCTGCGCGTAGGCCTTGAACTCGGGGGTCGCGCATTGGGCGAAGCAGACGGCCTTGGCCGCGATGACATGCATGAGCGGGCCGCCCTGGCCGCCGGGGAACATGGCGGAGTCGATGGCCTTGGCGTGCGCGGCCTTGCAAAGGATGAGGCCGCCGCGGGGACCGCGCAGGGTCTTGTGCGTGGTGGTCGTCACGAAGTCGGCGTGCGGGAAGGGCGACGGATGCACCCCGGCGGCGACGAGGCCGGCGATGTGGGCGATGTCGGCGAAGAGGAAGGCACCGACGGACTTGGCGATCCGGCCCATGCGCTCGAAATCGATGATGCGCGAGTAGGCGGAGGCGCCGACGGTGATCATGGCGGGTTTTTCACGCTCGGCGATGGCGGCGAGCTCGTCGTAGTCGATCAGGCCGGTGTCCTCGCGCACGCCGTATTGAACAAACGAATACTGCTTGCCGGAGAAGTTGGCCGGATTGCCGTGGGTGAGGTGGCCGCCGTGGCTGAGGTTCATGCCGAGGATCTTCGCGCCGAGCGGGAGCACGGCGGTGTAGACGGCGAAGTTGGCCTGCGAGCCGGAGTGCGGCTGCACGTTGGCGTGCTCGGCGCCGAAGAGGGCCTTGGCGCGCTCGATGGCGAGGGTCTCGACCTTGTCGACGTGTTCGCAGCCGCCATACCAGCGTTTGCCGGGGTAGCCCTCGGCATACTTGTTGGTGAGCACGCTGCCCTGGGCCTCCATGACGGCCGGGTAGGTGAAGTTTTCCGAGGCGATCAGCTCGATGTGGCTCTCCTGGCGGGAGCGTTCGGCGGAGATGGCGGCGTAGATCTCGGGATCGAGGGTTTTGAGCGGCGTGGCGTTGAGCATGGTAGAGGGAGCGATGACAGAGGAAGCGATGAAAGGACCAAACGCTCACCCAAAGCGTGCGGGAGGCAACGGATTTTTTTCGGTGCAGGGCAGGGCAGGGTGGGCCGGGGAGCTTGTTTTTGCGGGGCAGCGGGTTTTGGGTGGGACCACTATGACCATTGGCGTTATCGGACTGGGCATCATTGGGGCAACCTGGGCGCGGCACTACGCCGCCGCCGGCGTATTGGCAGGAGCGTGGAACCGCACGCCGCAACCGGAGTTCCCACAATGGATGCCGACCGCGCGCGCCGTCGCCGAAGCGTGCGACGTTGTGCAGATCGTGGTGGCCGATCCGGCCGCCGTGCGCGGGGTGCTCGCGGATATTTTGCCGGCGCTGGGCCCGGGTAAAACCGTGGTGCAATCCAGCACCATCGATCCGGCGAGCAGCGACGCGTTTCGCGGCGCGGTTGTCGCGACCGGCGCGCGTTACCTGGAGGCGCCGTTCACCGGCAGCAAGCCCGCCGCCGAGCAGCGCATGTCGGTGTTTTATCTCGGGGGCGAGGCGCAGCTGATCGCGGAGCTGGAGCCGTTGCTGAAGTTGGTTTCGCAAGCACGCCTGCACATCGGCGATCACCGTCAGGCCTGCACGCTCAAACTCGCGATGAACCTCAACATCGCCGCGCAAATGGAGGTGTTGTGCGAAGCCCTCACGCTCGCGCGCCGCGCCGGTATCACCGACGATGTTTTCTTCGGTGCGCTCGGCAAAAACGTCGGACACTCCGGCCTGGTCACGCTCAAAGAGCCCAAGCTTCGCGCCGCCGACTTCGCGCCGCAATTCTCCGTCAAGCACATGGCCAAGGACATGCGGCTCGCCACCGAAGCCGCCCGCGGGGCAGGGGTGTTGCCCGCGCTCGACACCGCGCGCGCCCGCCTCGAACAAGCCGCCGCCGCCGGCTGGGCCGACGAAGATTTTTGTGCGCTGCTCAAGTTGCTCTGAGCAAACCGTTCGCGACGGCGGACGATGATTTGTGTTGAACTGGCGAACGCCCGGGCGTTCGGTGGCGGCAACTTGTTTAGGTGAACCCGAGGCGTCGGGCTGAGATAGGAACACGATCCGTTCCCAAAGCCTTCGAACCTGATGCGGTTAGCACCGCCGAAGGGAAAACGGAGCTCCACTCGGTCCCGCGGATCGGTCCCGGAGCGCTGAACCTGGAGGCGTGTGCGTGCCGTGAGCCAACTCACCACACCACCATGCCCTCTTCTGCAACGACCGCCACCGCTCCCCAAGGCCACACCGCCTTTCCCGCCTCCAACCGCGTCTACGTGACCGGCACCCGCCCCGACATCCGCGTGCCCATGCGCGAGATCGCCCTCTCGCCCACCAAGCTCCCCAACGGCACCGAAGTCCCCAACGAAGCCGTGCGCGTCTACGACACCGCCGGTGCCTGGGGCGACCCCGCCTTCCACGCCGACCCCACCCGCGGCATCCCCGCCCTCCGCGCCGACTGGATCGCCGAGCGCGCCGACACCGAGGTCATCCCCGGCCGCGAACTCCAGCCCCTCGACGACGGCTACCTCTCCGAGACCCACCGCGCCCAGGCCGAAAAAGAAGGCCGCCGCAACGCCCTCAAATCCTTCGACCGCGGCACCCGCCCCGTCCTCCGCGCCCTCCCCGGCAAAGTCGTCACCCAGCTCGCCTACGCCCGCGCCGGCATCATCACCCCCGAGATGGAGTTCATCGCCATCCGCGAAAATATGAAACTCCAACGCGCCCGCGACCTCCTCGAAATGACCGAGGACGGCCCGCGCAACTCCCTCTGGCGCCAACACCCCGGCGAATCCTTCGGCGCTTCGATTCCGAAGGAAATCACCCCCGAATTCGTCCGCGACGAAGTCGCCCGCGGCCGCGCCATCATCCCCGCCAACATCAACCACCCCGAGCTCGAGCCGATGATCATCGGCCGCAACTTCCTCGTTAAAATCAACACCAACATCGGCAACTCCGCCGTCGCCTCCTCCATCGACGAGGAAGTCGAAAAAATGCGTTGGTCCGTCAAGTGGGGCGGCGACACCCTCGTGGACCTTTCCACGGGCAAAAACATCCACCAGACCCGCGAGTGGATCCTGCGCAACTGCCCCGTGCCCGTCGGCACCGTGCCCATCTACCAAGCCCTCGAAAAAGTCGGCGGCCGCCCCGAAGCCCTCACCTGGGAGATCTTCCGCGACACCCTCATCGAGCAAGCCGAGCAAGGCGTGGACTACTTCACCATCCACGCCGGTGTGCTCCTGCGCTACATCCCCATGACTGCCCGCCGCATGACCGGCATCGTCTCGCGCGGCGGCTCCATCATGGCCAAGTGGTGCCTCTCCCATCACAAGGAAAACTTCCTCTACACCCACTGGGACGACATCTGCGACATCTGCGCCGCCTACGACGTCTCCTTCTCCATCGGCGACGGCCTCCGCCCCGGCTCCATCGCCGACGCCAACGACGACGCTCAATTCGGCGAACTCAAAACCCAAGGCGAACTCACCACCCGCGCCTGGGCCAAAGGCGTGCAAGTCATGAACGAAGGCCCCGGTCACGTGCCCCTGCACATGATCAAAGAGAACATGGAAAAACAACTCGAGTGGTGCCACGAAGCCCCCTTCTACACCCTCGGGCCGCTCACCACCGACATCGCCCCCGGCTACGACCACATCACCAGCGGCATCGGCGCCGCCACCATCGGCTGGCACGGCTGCGCCATGCTCTGCTACGTGACCCCCAAGGAACACCTCGGCCTGCCCAACCGCGACGACGTGCGCACCGGCGTCATCACCTACAAAATCGCCGCCCACGTCGGCGACCTCGCCAAGGGCCACCCCGCCGCCCAATACCGCGACAACGCCCTCAGCAAAGCCCGCTTCGAATTCCGCTGGGAGGACCAGTTCAACCTCTCCCTCGACCCCGAGCGCGCCCGCGAATACCACGACGAAACCCTCCCGCAGGACAGCGCCAAAACCGCCCACTTCTGCTCCATGTGCGGCCCGCAATTCTGCTCGATGAAAATCACTGACGACATCCGCCGCTACGCCGAGGAACACGGCCTCGACTCCGCCGAAGCCATCGAAGCCGGCCTGCAAGAAAAGTCCGCCGAGTTCGTCGACAAAGGCGGCGAGATCTACCTCGACGAAAACCAATCCTGATTTTTGCCACAGAGCCAAGCCGGAGCTCGGACACAGAGAACACAGAGTTCAAGCCACCAAACCACCTGAATTTTTAGCCACGAAAAGTCACAAAGGATCACAAAAAACGGAGGCTTTTTTCGTGTCTTCTTGTGCCTCTTTGTGGCCAAAACTCCGATCCTGATCTCTCCATGACCATCCACGTCAACGACGTCCCCCGCGACCTCGCCGCCGGGACCACCCTGGCCGCGCTGCTCGCCGAGCTCGGCCACGCCGACCGCAAAGGCCTCGCCGTCGCCCTCAACGACGAAGTCGCCCCCCGCGCCACCTGGCCCGACCGCGTGCTCAACGACCGCGACCGCATCCTCATCATCCGCGCCACCCAAGGCGGCTGAAACTCCGACGTAGGGGCGTCGCTCGCGACGCCCGTTGCGCGCCATCCACATCAGGCAAATCCGATGAAGCTCATCGTCATCTCCCCCGAAACCGAAGACCCCCGCGAGCCCGCCCTCCTCGCGGAGCTCCTCGCTGCGGGACTGACCGACTACCACCTGCGCAAGCCGACTTGGACCCGCACTCAACTCGCCGCGTTCCTTCGCGCGCTCCCGCCATCCGTCGTCGAGCGCATCATCCTGCACACCCACCACGACCTCGCCGCCGACCACCCCGTCGCCGGCCTTCACCACCGCACCCAGGTAGGAGCCTGCTTGCAGGCGATGAGCGACGCTCCCCCCCAAACATCGCGCCCACCTCAAACATCGCCTGCAAGCAGGCGCCTACCTTCAATCCTCCGTAGCCGCGCCATCCATGACCTGCCGACCCTGCGCGCCTCGCTCGACCAACCCGACATGCGCCTGCTCTTCAGCCCGGTCTTCCCGTCGACCTCCAAGCCCGGCCACGCGCCGCGCCACTCGACCGACGAACTTCGCGCCATCCTCCGACTCCCGCGCCGCGCCGAGGTGATCGCGCTCGGCGGCATCGACGCCGAGCGCATCCCCGAATGCCGCGCCCTCGGCTTCGACGGCGTCGCCGTGCTCGGCGCGATCTGGCAAGCCCCCGACCCGATCGCCGCGTTCACCCACCTGCGCGACATCGCCTCCTTCGCATGACGCGCCGCCCGACAGACCAAGTTTAGCCACGAAAAGTCACAAAAGATCACAAAAAACAGAACCACTTTTTCGTGCCTTCTCGTGCCTCTTCGTGGCCATCCCTCCTTCTCCAAACCGCCAATCAATTTTTAGCCACAAAAAGCACAAAAGACGCAGAATTCCGAAGACCCGAACTTTTGCGCCTTCTGTGCCTTTTGTGGCCAAACTCCGATCCCCATTCCGAACCAGTCTTTTCTCTGTGACCAAATCCGAATCACTGACCGCATGCCCTTCGATTTCCCAAACCTCCCGCCCATCATCGCCCTGACCCAGGACGGCCTCACGCTCTCCCACGTCGAGCAGACCCGCGCGCTCATCGCCGCCGGCGTATCCTGGATTCAACTACGCATGAAAACCGCCGCGCCCGACGCCTGGCTCGCGACCGCCCGCGAAGTCGTCGCTCTGTGCCGCGAGGCCCGCGTGCTCTGCACCATCAACGACAGCGTCGACATCGCCCTCGCGACCGACGCCGACGGCGTGCACCTCGGCAAACTCGACGAAGACTGGACCACCGCCCGCGCCCGCCTCGGCCCGGAAAAGCTCCTCGGCGGCACCGTCAACAACGCCGACGACGCCCGCCGCGCAGCCGCAACCGGCGTGCTCGACTACGTCGGCATCGGCCCGCTGCGCTTCACCACCACCAAACAAAACCTCGCGCCCGTGCTCGGCCTCGACGGCATCGCCGCGCTGCTCCCGCTGCTCGGCGGACTGCCCGCGTGGGTCATCGGCTCGGTGCAACCCGCCGACCTCGTCCCCATCCGCGCCATCGGCGCAGCCGGCGTTGCCGTGTGCTCGCCGCTCTATGCCGACGGCGACATCACCGCCAACTACCAGTCCTACATCATCGGCTGATCCGCCACGGCATCCTTCTTACTTTTAACTTCTTACTTTATGCACCAACCCCTCGTCATCGCCGGCGTCACCCTGCGCTCCCGCCTCTTCCTCGGCACCGGCAAATACAGCTCCGGCGCCACCATGGCCGCCAGCCTCGCCGCCTCCGGCGCGGAACTCGTCACCATGGCCCTGCGCCGCGTGCGCACCGACGGCACCGCCGACGACATCGTCGATCACATCGACACCGACCGCTACCGGCTCCTGCCCAACACCTCCGGCGTGCGCGACGCCCGCGAAGCCATCCTCGCCGCCGAACTCGCCCGTGAAGCCCTCGGCACCAACTGGCTGAAACTGGAGATCCACCCCGATCCCAAATACCTCATGCCCGACCCCATCGAGACCCTCGCCGCCACCGCGGAACTCGTGAAACGCGGCTTCATCGTCCTGCCCTACTGCCACGCCGATCCGGTCCTCTGCAAACAACTCGAAGAAGCCGGTGCCGCCGCCGTCATGCCGCTGGCCGCGCCTATCGGCAGCAACCTCGGCCTGGAAGCCCACGCCTTCCTCGAAATCATCATCGCCCAAGCCCGCGTGCCCGTGGTCATCGACGCCGGCCTCGGCGCGCCCTCCCACGCCGCCGCCGCGCTGGAGATGGGAGCCGACGCCGTGCTCGTAAACACCGCCATCGCCGCCGCCACCGATCCCGTCGCGATGGGCACTGCCTTCAAACTCGCCGTCGAGTCCGGCCGCCTCGGCTACGAAGCCGGCCTCGCCGGCCGCTCCACCAAAGCCGAAGCCAGCGCCACCTCTCCGCTCACCGCATTCCTCTCGGAGGTTTAAGATAATTACAAAGAGAGCACTGAGGAGTCACAGAGTCCACAGAGCCCAAGCCCCCGGAATTTTTAGCCACAAAAAGTCACGAAAACTCACAAAAAGCTACGCCTCATTTTTGTGTCTTCTTGTGCCTCTTTTTGGCCATCCCTCCGTCCCTCAAAACACCGATAAGAATTGGCCACAAAAAGCGCAAAAGACACAGAACTCTGAAGACCCAAACTTTTGCGCCTTCTGTGCCTTTTGTGGCCCAACTCCGACTCTTCTCCCCATGACCTTCACCGACCTCTGGCGCCGGCACGACTTTGCCGCCACCGCCGCGTCCATCGCCACGCGCACCACCGCCGACGTGCGCGGCGCGCTGGCCAAGCGGGGCAGGGGGCTCTCCCTCGACGACCTCGCCGCGTTGCTCTCGCCCGCCGCCGCGCCCTTCCTCGAAGAGATGGCCGCGCAAAGCCACCGGCTCACCGTCGAGCGCTTCGGACGCACCATGCAGCTCTACGCGCCGATGTATCTGACCAACGTCTGCGCCAACATCTGCACCTACTGCGGCTTCTCCGCGCAAAACCGCATTCCGCGCAAGGCCCTCGACGCCGCCGAGATCGCCGCCGAGGCCGACGCACTCGCCGCCCACGGCTTTGACCACGTCCTCCTCGTCACCGGCGAATCCTCGCGCTACGGCACCGACTACCTGAAAACCGCGCTGACCCAACTCCGCGCCCACTTCGCCAGCCTCTCGATGGAAGTGCAGCCGCTCGACCAGTCCGACTACGAAGAACTCGTCGCCGCCGGCCTCAGCACCGTGCTCGTGTATCAGGAAACCTACGACGCCGCCACCTACCCAAAACATCACCTCAAGGGCCCCAAGTCCGACATCGCCTACCGCCTCGACACCCCCGACCGCCTCGGCCGCGCCGGCGTCAAAAAAATCGGCATCGGCGCGCTCTACGGCCTGTCCGACTGGCGCGCCGAGGCGTGGTTTGTCGGCCTGCATCTCAACTACCTGGAACGCACGTATTGGCGCACCCGATACAGCATTTCCTTTCCCCGGCTGCGTCCGCACGAAGGCGGCGACATCGACGTCACGCCCTTCGACGAACGCGAACTCGTGCAGGCGGTTTGCGCCTTCCGCCTGTTCAGTCCCGAGGTGGAGCTTTCGCTCTCGACCCGCGAGAGTCCGCGCTTCCGCGATCACGCCTACCGGCTCGGCTTCACCGCGATGAGTGCCGGCTCCAAAACCAACCCCGGTGGCTACGCGGCGGGCGACGAGTCGTTGGAGCAATTTGCCATCAGCGACGAACGCAGCCCCGCCGAAGTCGCCGCGTTCCTGCGTTCGCAAGGCTACGAGCCCGTCTGGAAAGACTGGGACCCGTCCTACGACGGCCACGCCGCCGGCGCCCTGTCGTAGGCCGCCTGCTTGCAGGTTTGTGCGTCGGATCGTCACGGGCAAGGTGCAGCCAACCCTCGGTGAGGACTCGCCGCTCGGTCGGCTTTGGCAGCTTGCACAAAGCCTGCTTTTGCGACTCGATGCGCGATCCACCGCCACGACATGGACGCCCAACTCATCGTCATCACTTTGCTCCTGGCCGTTCTTGGTTTCGCCAGCTATGCCGGCCACCGCAGTCAGAGGATTCGAAGGCGCTGGATTTTGGACGTGCAATCCGTCCGCAATAATCGCGAATACGACCGGTTTTTATCCAGCTGCGGTTTGCACGCCAGTGTGGCGCACTTGGTTTTTAACGCCGTGGTCATCGGTCTGTATGGCGCGGCGCTCTCCCATGTGCTGGGAGGGGTGCAAATGCTGGTCGTTTTTCTGGGGGCCGCCTTGGGAAGTTCGCTGCTGACGTATTGGATCAATCGTGGCCGGCGTCATGAAGCCCTGGGCGCGTCCGGGGCCGCGTGTGGACTGGTATGCGCCTTCACGTTGGTGTCTCATGGAGCCGCGGTTGCTCCCTTACCCGCTTTTGTGCCCGGTTGGCTCTACGCGCTGCTCTTCCTGGCGGCCTCTTACTTTGCCGATGGCCGAAAGAAAGAAGCCATCAGTTACAGCGCGCACCTGGGCGGAGCAATCGGCGGGATACTGATCGCCACGCTTTATGTGCCCGCGCTGATCCGGGAGTCGCCGCACGTGAATTGGCTGCCGCTTTTTCTGCTGCTGGCGACGAGGGTTTATTTCGCAATCTGGCCAACCGCGGTCCCGGAGGACCAACTCAACCGGCACGCCGCCGAGACGCTTCCCGACCTTCATCTGAGAGCCTACCAGAGCGAGTTGTCGGAGTATCGTCCCAACCTGCGTTATCAACGTTACGACGAGAAGGCGCGGGAGAACCATGATCGCCGCCACATGGATTCGTTGCTCGATAAAATATCCAAGCACGGCCCCGACGCGCTCAAGGATTGGGAGAAACGGGAGCTCAAAAGATTGAGCCGTCGTTATCGTCGCGCACCGGAAGCGTGATCTGGGTCCAACTCCCAGCACTCGCGCTGGACCGCCAAACCGAGACCGCGTCGCTGCGGTGATCGACGGTCCCGCCGGGACGGCGCGGTCGCGGGGGGCGAAAACGTCGTGGCTCGGCAAGGAGGGGCGCGTCACGGGATCTTGCGGACCTGCTCGATGACCATGTCGACGGTGAAGGGCTTGGGCAGGAAGCCGGCGATGCCGCGGCCGACGAAGCGGTTGATGGTGGACTGCTCGTTGAAACCGCTGGTGAGGATGACGGGTAGTCCGGGGTTGAGCGCGCGCAGGTTGCGCAGGGTTTCCTCGCCGTCCATGCGCGGCATGGTCAGGTCGAGCAGCACCAGCCTGAACGCGGCGGGCGAGGCGCGGACGATCTCGACGGCCTCGAGTCCATCGCAGGCGAGGGTGGTGGTGAAGCCGAGCTTCTTGAAAATCTGATCGGCGACGCTGCGCACAAAGGGCTCGTCGTCGATGATGAGCACCTGGCCGCTGCCCTGCCAGGGAGTGGTGGCGGCGGCGGCGCGGTTTTCGGCGGCGGGGAGTTCTTTGCGAGTCGTGGGGAGGAGCAGCTTGAAGGTGGTGCCGCGGCCGGGCTCGCTGTAGACCTTGATGGCTCCCTTGTGGCCGCGCATGATGCCGAGCACGGCGGCGAGTCCGAGCCCGCGGCCGGTGAACTTCGTGGTGTAGAACGGATCAAAAATGCGCGCCTGCGTCTCCGGGGACATGCCGCTGCCGTTGTCGGTGATCTCCAGGGTGACGTAGTCGCCCTCGGAGAGATGCTCGTTGATGGCGAAGCGCTGGAGGTAGTCGGGGCTCACGGTGACGCGCCCGGTTTGTATGGTGACCAGGCCCGGCCGGTCGCCGATCGCCTCCGATGCGTTGATGACGAGGTTCATGAGCACCTGGCGAACCTGGGTGGCGTCGCCCAAAAAGGCCGGCAGTTCGGGGGCGAGGTGGAGTTGGAGGGAGGTTTTTTTGCTGATGGAAACTTCCAGCATTTGGGCGGTTTCCCGCACGAGGGCGCTGAGGTCGATCGGTTCGATGACGAAGCGTCCCTTGCCGGCGTAGGCGAGCAGTTGCTTGCACAGATCGGCGGCGCGGATCGAGGATTGCTCGATGCTCTGCAACGAGGCGTTGAGTTCGGCCTGGTGGGGTTGGAGCCCCATGCGGGCGAGGCTGGCGTTGCCGAGGATGCCGGTGAGCAGGTTGTTGAAATCGTGGGCGATGCCGCCGGCGAGCACGCCGAGGCCCTCGAGCTTTTGAGTTTCCTGCAACTGGCGCTCGAACGCGAGGCGGTCTTCGGCGGCCTGCTTGCGGGCGGTGACATCGACAAAGGTGGCGACGCAGCCGCGCACGTCGCCGGCCTCGTTGTGCAGGGGCACGGCGTTGGCCACGATCTGCAGTCGCTGGCCGTCGTCGCGCACGATGGTTTCCTCGAAGTCGAGAACGGAGCGGTTTTCGGCTGAGGCGACCTGCATGGGCAGTTCGTGGGAGCCGAGTTCGCGGCCGTCTTTGACGACCTTGAACGTGACGGGGGCCTCGCCGGCGGGGGCCGAGAGCGAGACATTTTGGCGGGGGCCGGTGCCGAGTATGCGGGCAAGCGCGGTGTTGGAGCGAATGTGCCGGCCCTCGGGGTCGTCGGCGATACCGATGCCGACCGGGATCAAGTCGAAGAGCGCGGCCATCTCGTCGATGCGTTGTTGGAGGCGGGTGTTGAGGGCTCGCACCTTGTCTTCGGCCTGTTCGCGCTGGCGCACCTCGTCGAGCAGGCGGGTGTTGGCGGTGGTGAGATCGGCGGTGCGGGCCTGCACGCGGGTTTCCAACTCGGCGTTGAGTCGGCGCAGGTCCTCGTGGCTCGGCAGGCTGAGCGCGGCCGGCACGATGCGAACCAAGGACACGGCCGCGATGATGGAGATGATCGCGGTGATGAGTTTGACGATGCCGGAGAGCCAGTAGTGTGGCTGCCAGATGGTCCAGACCTCGATCAGGTGGGTGGTGCCGCAGGCGATGATAAACGCGCCGAACATCAAAAAAACCGCCGGGAACGGAATGTCCCGGCGTTTGCGCACAAAGTGCAGGATCACCAGCGGAATCGAGTAGTAGGCGAGGGCGATGAGGCCGTCGGCGATGCCATGCAGGGCCATCAATTCGGGCTTCCAGAGGTAACATTGCCCGTGGGGCATGAATGCGCCTCCACAAAGCTCGGCGAGCCAATTGTTCATCGGGTTGGACGGGGTTGGGGGGCGGCGGGAGATCTCCAAGCTGCCGTGTCCAGATCGGCGGCGCAACGTCCGAAGCAACGGTTTCCACAACTTTGTCCACGCCGTTGCGGTGCTGTATGGCGGTCGTGGCCGCCGGTCCGCCGGCTCCGTGTCTGTCACCTCAGAACCGCGCGTCGAACGCGAAGGGCTGCGGCGGACCGAGCCTGAGCTTGACAAAATCGCGATGCGACGGGTTCAGCAGGTAGTTGAACTCGCCCAAAAATCACCGCGCTGGGCACGCGCAGCACGGCGGACTCCGCGGACGTCAGCCAGGACTTGCCCAACGCGCGGGTGCTTTCTTGGCCATGCCGGCACCTTGCCCTCTCCCGTCGAAGCGTTTCAAGCGCATTATGCCATTTGGCGTAATGTTAATGCCAATTGGCCTTCGGCCTCGTCGTCAGTCGCCGGATGCCGGCGTGTCCAGCGGCACGTAACCGGTCGCGGCGACCAACGCCTGGCCCTGCGGTCCGCGCAGCCAGTCGATCAGGCCGGGAACGTGCGGGTTTTGCGTGCCGGCGGTGACCACGTAGAGGTTGGCGGTGAACGGATAGCTGTTGTCGCGAATGCTCTCGGCGGTCGGGGCGACGCCGTCCACGGCCAGCAATTTCAGCTCGGTGATCGGGCTCATCACCGTCGCGAAAACGCGGAACGAATAACCGATGGCGCCGGGGGCGTTGCGGTAGTTGGCCACGCGCTGGAGCACGCCGCCCATGCCCTCGCTGTATTCCTCGCGCAGCGGCGCGGGCAACGGTTCTCCGCGCATCACGTGGGCGAGCATGGCGGTCTGGCTGCCGGATCCGCCGGGGCGTTGAAACGGCATGATCGGCTCGTCCCGGCCGCCCAACGCCGACCAGTTGACCACGCGCTTCGTGTAGATGTCGCGGATCTGCGCGGACGTCAGCGCCGGCACCGGGTTGTCCTGGTGAACAAAGAACACAAACGCCTCCTTGCCGATGGGCGTGAGGCTCAGCGTGACGCCCGCGGCCTCGGCCATTGCCCGCTGTTCGACGGACGGCTGCGCGACCAGGATCAGATCGACCTCGCCGTTGATCAGGCGTTCGTAGGCCCTCGGCGTGCGCGATCGAAAAACAAAATCCTGCACCGTGGACCGGTCGAGTCCGGCGTAGATCGCCTGCGCGGCCGCCGCGTAGATCGGATACAGCGCGGTGGCCCCGTCCACCCGCGGATAATCCGCCGTGATGCTGAGCGTGGGCGCGTCCACCCGGACCAACCGGTTGTCGGCAACGAAGGGCTGGTAGTGATGCGTAAAAAATTCTTCCGACAACGCCGGGCGGCGGTCGCCCATCAACACATCCCGACCCAGATGCGCCATCCGCAACGCCACCACGCCGAGCACCGCGCACACGCCGAGACCGCAGAGCACGGGACCGCGCCGGGAAAGCGGTGCCGCCGACAGCCGGCGAAAACCGCTGGACATGCCCGCCGCGTAGGCCGCGTAAATCGCCAGCGGCGGCGCCAGGTGCAGCCACGGCGACGGCGCGGAGAACAACGTCGCCATCGCCACGCCAACGCTCGTGCCGGGGTGCATGATCGCGAACGCGTTCACGAACGGCCCGAACACCGCGCCCTGTTCCGAGGCGGGCAACGCCGACGCGACCAACAGGGCGAGCAACGTGTAGCCGCCCGCGATCAGCACGGGTTGATAACGCACGCAAAAACGCCCGTCGGCGTAACCCGCGTGCTTGCCGGTCACGACCCGCCGGCCAAACCCCGCCGCCAACCACAGCAGGAATCCGCCCGCGAGCGTGAGCGGCACCGCAAACCAATCGCCCAGCAACGCGCCGAGGATCAACGCCCCGATCAGGATCGCCGTGAACAGCAGCGGAACAAAAACCAGCAGGTCGAGCAGCGCGCGGACGAGGTAGGGTGGGCGGGGCTTCATGGACGCCGGTTCATGGGCAAAAAACCCCGCGCTGGCGACGCCGATCATGCCGCCAGTCCGAGCCTGCGGGTCGCCGCCGCCGGATGAGCAACCACGCACCGAAGGGCAGCGCGACCAACAACGCCCCCGGCGCGGGGGCCTCCTTGTGATCCAGCGCGTCGTGCTGGTCGAGTTTGCGCTCCTCGGCCCGCTCCAGCGCCTGCCACTGCGCGGCGTTCTCAACCACGATGTAGCTGGTCGCGGGGATGAGCACGCCGCTTTGCCGGCTGGCGGCGACCAGGCTTTTCAGACCGTCGGGACGGTCGCCCGGACTGCGCCGGTGCGCCTGCTGGCGTCGATGAAGCGCGACCGCCGCAGTCCAATCGGAGGCATCCGCCGGCAGCGTCTGCCAGGCGGGCAACGCGATCCAACGCCCCTCGCCATCGGACCAATACACGGGCGTCTCCTCCTGGCTGTCGCCGGCGAACTCGACCGGACGCCCCGGCGTCAACGGCCGGATGGAGTTCCCCAGGCGCAGCAGCGGAGCCTCGCGGATGGTGTCGTTGGTTTCCGGATACGTATTGCCCGCTGCGTCCATGCGGACCACCGCCAGCCCTGGCAGGCAGTCGCTCCATGCCTCGGCGAGTTCGAGCGGCGGCACGTCGGTGGAGGCGTCCTTGCCCAGCACGACGAAGACGGGATGCGGCGGCGGCTCGGGGGCGTCCGCTCCGGCGTCCAGGTCGAGGTCGCGGTGTTGGCGGATGGCTCTGGCCAGCACAGCGTCGAGGCCGAGCGCGCCGCTTGGGGCGAGATCGTTGGCATCCGGCCCGGGCAGGGCGTCGAG
>JBDRJH010000085.1:0-2309 GCA_043815125.1 Verrucomicrobiota bacterium | reverse complement strand
GTCTTCCCCCTGTTTTAGTCGGGCAATCGGGAGGCCCCGGCGGCCCGGAAAATCTTCCCTTTCTAACGCCTGAAATATAAATCAAACCCGCCCCGGATGCAAACAACGCTACGCCGCCGCCGCACCGGTTCCAAAATCGCCGCCGCGTGGATATAATCAGAAAGCTCTGGAACGAAAATCGTTCCGATTATAAGCGAAAGGGGAAATCACAATGGAAGACGTAGTAATAGTAGGCGCGGCGAGGACGGCGGTAGGCTCGTTCGGCGGGATGTTCAAAACCGTAACGGCGTGGGAACTGGCCGTCGTCGCGGCGAAGGAAGCGATCAAGAGGGCCGGAATCGAGAACGACACGGCCATGATCGGCGACGCCATCTTCGGCAACTGCCTGATGCGAACCGACGAGATCAACATCGGCCGCCACATCGTGCTCAAGGCGGGCCTGCCCATCACCACCCCGGGCATGACCGTGCAGCGCCAGTGCAGCTCCGGCATGCAGGCGATCGTGATTGGTTACTACCAGATTGCCATGGGCGAGAACGACGTCGTGCTCGCCGGGGGCGTGGAGAGCATGAGCAACGTGCCCTACTACCTCAAGGACGCACGCTGGGGCGCGCGCCTGCGCGACGGCGTCATGACCGATGGCGTGATGGAGGGCCTCACCGACCCGTTCACCGGCCTCATCATGGGCATGACCGCCGAAAATCTCTCGGCGAAGTACAACATCACCCGTGAGGAGCAGGACGAGCTGGCCTTCACCAGCCACCAGCGCGCGTGCAAGGCCATCGCCGACGGAAAATTCAAGGACGAAATCGTCCCGGTGCCGGTAAAACAGCGCAAGGGCGACCCGAAAATGGAAGCCACCGACGAGCACCCGCGCGCAGACACCACCCTCGAACAACTGGCCAAGCTGAAAACCGTCTTCAAGAAGGACGGCACCGTCACCGCCGGGAACTCGTCGGGCATCAACGACGGCGCGGCGGCGGTTGTCCTGATGAGCGCGAAGAAGGCGGAATCACTCGGCGTGAAGCCGCTGGCGCGGATTGTCTCCCACGCGGCGGCGGGCTGCGAGCCGGAACTCATGGGCTACGGCCCCGTCCCGGCCACGAAAAAGGCGCTGGAACGCGCGGGCATGAGCATCGACCAGATGCAGCTCATCGAGGTCAACGAAGCCTTCGCCGCGCAGTACCTCACCTGCGAGAAGCTGCTGGAACTCGACCGGAACATCACGAACGTGAACGGCAGCGGCATCGCGCTGGGCCACCCGGTTGGCTGCACGGGCGCTCGGATAGTGGTTTCACTCATCCACGAGATGCAGAAGCGCGACCTGAAGACCGGCCTCGCCACCCTCTGCGTCGGCGGCGGCATGGGCAAAACCATGATCATTGAAAGGCTGTAAAGATTTTTAAAAGCGAGTGGGGAAAAACCTTTTTGTAAAAAGGGGGTATTTACTTGACGGCACCAAGCGCTATATATTGTGTTCAACTGGTTTTTAACCCCCTGACATGTTTGATAAGCGAACTATAAGGAACCGGTTTTACGACGACGGCATGTTGCAACAGCCTGTAAAACAGCTTACCGCGACTCCGAGAGGTTCGACGATTGAACCTGAAGGTGAACTCGTCCAGGTAATAGTCCAAATGCTCATGGCTCACAGCCCCCTGGTGGGTGCCCATCAACCATCGTTTCAACAAAGAAACCACCCGGTGAACCCGAGGCATCAATTCCACGGCTGTTTCTTTCTTCTTCATGATCACGGTCGCCTGATGCTTGTACCCAAGGGCCTCGATACCACGGTAGGCCAACCAGCCATCCGTATGAACAACGGAGCCCGGCTGGATACCCTCCACGATGAAGGCGTGGAGACTCTCACGAGACACATCCTTGATGCGCCGCATCCGAATCCGCCCAATCCCGTTGCCGTCTTCCTCCGCCGCCACGGCAATGAGAGCTTTCTTCTCGTGTTCCCGCCCCAAAAGCCCCTCTTCCGGACTGCCCCAATACGCCTCATCCACTTCTACCCGGCCCGAGAGCCTGTCCCGCCCCGGGCGAACCATCGCTCTGCGAAGTTTGTGAAGCATTGCCCAGGCGGTCTTGTAACTTTTAATTCCAAGAACCCGCTGCAATCCGAGCGCACTCGTCCCGGTCTTTTGGCTGACAACCCACCAGATTGCACGAAACCATGTGGTCAGTGGAATATGAGTATCCTGAAAAATGGTTCCTGCCGTGACGGACATTTTGTATCGGCAATCGGCGCAAATCATCCGTTGGCCTTTGCTTTTCCACGCTTTCGTCCCCCCGCATCGGGGACA
>JBDRJH010000084.1:0-16782 GCA_043815125.1 Verrucomicrobiota bacterium | reverse complement strand
GGGGTCGGCGTGTGGATGACCACGCAGTTGATCTGGCGGGCGCCGGCCGAGACGGCCGCGAAAACGGCGGTGCGCTCGGCGCAGTTGCACAGGCCAAGCGAGGCGTTTTCGACGTTGGCGCCGGTGACGATGTCCCCGGTCTCGGTGAGCACGGCCGCACCGACCGCGAATTCGCTGTAGGGGGCGTAGGCGTTGCCGGCGGCGTCGCGCGCGCGCTGCACCAGCGTTTCGAGGGTGGAGGCACTGATGTCGATGGCGGGTCGGCTCATGGGGGCGCAGCCTGCCCGATGCGTGCGGTGTGGTCGAGCGCGGGTTCGGATTTGCGCAACGAATCCCGATGCCCTTGGTTTGCCTCCGACGCGCACGCCATGACCAACCATTTCTACAACGACTTCGACCAGGAAACTCTCGGCGGCGTGCGTCATCCGGACTACCGGACGCGATTCCAGATCGACCGTGATCGGGTGATTCATTCCCACGCATTTCGCAAGCTGCAGTCGAAGACCCAGGTGTTCCTGTCGGGGGAATACGATTTTTACCGCACGCGCCTGACCCACTCGATGGAGGTCGCTCAGATCGGCCGGTCGATCTGCCAGTTCCTGCGCACGCGCGGCGGCGTGTTGTCGGAGGAGTTTTTCATCGATCCCGACCTGGTCGAATCGGTGTGTCTGGCGCACGACCTCGGGCACCCGCCGTTCGGGCATTCGGGCGAGCGCACGCTGCAGGAGCTGATGAAGCCGCACGGTGGTTTCGAGGGCAACGCCCAGACGCTGCACCTGTTGACCGAGACGATGTATCAGAACGAGAGCGGCGTGCGCGGCATGAGGCCGACCCGGGCGCTCATCGACGGCGTGCTCAAATACAAGAAGCTCTACGGCGAGTTCGCCGAGGTGCCGCGCAACCACTTCCTCTACGATCCGCAGGCGGCCTATCGCGACTTCGTGTTTGGGGGCGCGGCCATCCCGGCGGAGTTGCACGAGGGCGAGGCCCTCAACGGCTTCAAGAGCGTCGAGTGTCAGATCATGGATTGGGCGGATGACGCGGCCTATTCGCTCAACGACATCGTCGACGGGGTGAAGGCGGGTTTTCTCACCATCGAGCGCATCGAGCTCTGGGCGGGCGGACAGGCCATCGATCCGGCCCGTCAGCAGTATTTGGATACGTTGGTGCAGGCGATCCGCGGCGACCGGTTGGAGAATGTTTTTTCGGGCAAGATCGGCGGCTTCATCCAGGCCTGCCGGCTGCGTGAGCGGACCAACTTCATGTCGGCCGCGACCAACCGCTACCGTTACGAACTGGTGGTCTCGCCCGATGCCGAGGGCGAGGCGATGTTCTACAAACAAATGGCCAACGACATCATCTTCGAGAGTCCGCAGCTGCAGCAAATCGAGTTCAAGGCGCGCCGCGTGATGTTTGCGCTCTGGAAGTGCTGCCGTGACAACTATGTGGATCGTGGCGAACGCGTGATCAACATCCTGCCGCCCCAGGTCGGCCGGCTCGTCGACCGGGAGCCGGCCGAGGCGGGCAAGGCCCGGCGCATCTGCGACTGGATCGCCGGTTTGACCGACGGCATGATCGTGCGCACTTACAAGCGCCTGCACGATCCGGATTTCGGGTCGTTGCGCGACTTGAGTTGAAGCAGGGCGCTTTGTCCGGTCAGCCGGCCGGCAGGTGCCCGTCGGCCACCGCTTGATCGAGCAGCTTCACCGCGTGCGCCCACACGGCGGCGGCCCCCTCGGAGGCGTGTTGGTTGCGGGCGATGACCTTCGGCAGGGTGACGCCGTGTTGGCGCCACTTTTCCCCCTGCGTGAGGATGTTGAGCAACATCGGGTGAATCCGGTCGATGGCGGCGGCGAACTTTGCCTCGGGTGTCTCGCGGGCCTCAAATTCGTCCCAGACGGCGCGGAACTCCGCGGCCTGATCCGGCGGCAGCAGTCCGAATATCCGGTCGGCGGCCACACACTCGCGTTCGTGCTGATCCGCCATGCCGACGGTGTCGTAGGCGTAGGTGTCGCCGGCGTCGATCTCAACCAAATCGTGTATGGTCAGCATCTTGAGCACGCGGAGCGGGTCGACGGGCACGTTGCTGTGCTCGGCCAGCACGAGGAGCATCAGGCAAAGGTGCCAGGAGTGTTCGGCATCGTTTTCAGGCCGGCGGCTCTGGGTAAGCAGGGTCTGGCGGAAGACCTCCTTCAGGCGGTCGGCCTCGATGATAAAGGCAAATTGCCGGGCGATGCGCTCGTCGATCATGGCCACTGGCATGGCGACCCGTGGAGGCGCTGGCGAGTCCACAGCTTTTCCTTGCTTGGACTTTGGCGGTGTTGTTCGCTGGTCGGCTATTTTTCCCGATATGAAAATCCTAGTCGCCGACAAGATCTCACCCAAGGGAGTCGCCTACCTGCGTCAGCAGCCGGGCTTTGAAGTGGTCGAGGCCTACGGCTCTTCCCCCGAACAGGTTCTCGACCTCGTCAAGGACGTGCACGCCATCGCCGTGCGTTCCGAGACCAAGATCACCAAGGAAGTGCTGGCCGCCGCGCCCCTGCTGAAGGTCGTCGGCCGCGCCGGCGTCGGCGTGGACAACGTCGACGTCGACGCCGCCACCGAGCGCGGTGTGGTCGTCATGAACACCCCGACGGGCAACACCATCGCCACCGCCGAGCTGACCTTTACCCACATCCTTTGCGGCGCCCGTCCGGTCGCCCAGGCCGGCGCCTCCATGCAGGCCGGCCGTTGGGATCGCAAGACCCTCAGCGGCGTCGAGCTCTACCAGAAGACCCTCGGCATTGTCGGCATGGGCCGCATCGGCGGCGAGGTCGCCAAGCGCGCCCAGGCCTTCGGCATGAAGGTCGTCGCCTACGATCCCTATCTCGCGCCCGCCCGGGCCAAGGCCATGAACGTCGAAGCCTGCACGCTCGACGAGCTGCTCGCCCAGGCCGACTACATCACGGTCCACATGCCGTTGACCGATGACACCAAATACATGATCGACGAGGCCGCCCTCGCGAAGTGCAAGAAGGGCATCCGTCTCTTCAACTGCGCCCGTGGCGGCATCATCAAGGAAGCCGCCCTTATCGAAGGCCTCAAGAGTGGCCACGTCGCCGCCGCCGGCCTCGATGTCTACGAAGACGAGCCCTTGGCCAAGGACAGCGAATTGCGCAAGTTTCCCAACGTCGTCCTCACCCCCCACCTCGGCGCGTCCACCGCCGAGGCTCAGGAATCGGTTGGCATCGAGGTCGCCGAGCAAATCGCCGATCTGCTCAACACCGGCGCCGTTCGCAACGCCGTCAACATGCCCTCGATGGACGCCGCCACCGCCAAGGTCCTCGGCCCTTATCTCGACCTCGGCACCAAGCTCGGCACCCTCGTCCAACAGGTCGCGCCCAAGCAAATCACCACCCTGCGCGTCACCTACTACGGCAAGGTCGTCGACCTCGACGCCAACGCCATCACCCGTTCCATCCAGTTCGGCTTCCTCAAGCGCATCGCCGGTGAGGACGTCAACCTCGTCAACGCCCCCACCGCCTTCCAGCGCTACGGCGTGCAGTTCGAGGTCGTGAAAAGCAGCAACGCCTGCGACTACACCGAACTCGTCAAGGTCGAGGCCACCTGCCCCAACGGCGAGGTCTTCTCCGCCGAGGGCACCTTCACCGGCAAGACCAACGACCCCCGCATCGTCGGCATCAACGGCCGCGAGGTCGAGGTCGCCGCCGAGGGTAAGCTCCTCGTCCTCGAAAACCAGGACCAGCCCGGCATGGTCGGCCTCATCGGCACCCTGCTCGGCAAGGACAAGGTCAACATCGCCGACATGTCGTTGTCCCGCCTCACCCCCGGCGGCACCGCCTACATGGTCGTTCGCGTCGACAACGAGCCCAGCGCCGCCGCCCGCGAGGAGATCAAGAACAACCCCGCCATCAAGCAGGCCAAGTTCGTCCAGCTCTGATAGGGCAGGGCGCGTCCCCCGCGGGCGCGCCCCGGGCCCCGGCTCTTCATGTTGATCCCGCTCATCATCGCCGCCGTCGCCGGTTACCTGCTGGGGGCCTTGCCCTTCGGCTGGCTGATCGCGCGCAAATTCGGGATCAACATCTTCGAGCACGGCTCGAAGAACCCCGGCGCGACCAACGTCAAACGCGTCCTTGGCGAGAAGTTCGGCAAAGCCGGCAAACGCGCCGGCAACATCGCCTTCATCCTGGATGTGCTCAAGGGCGCCCTCGCCGCCGGCTGGCCGCTCTTAGTCCCCGGGGATCACGTCTGGCAGATGCAGCTCACCAGCCTCGTCTTCGCCCTCGTCGGTCACAGCTTCTCCTGTTTCACCCGCTTCAAGGGCGGCAAGGGCGTCGCCACCTCCGCCGGCGGTTTGCTCGTGCTGTTGCCGATTCCCGCCGCGATCTCCGTTGTCGTCTGGGTGCTGGTGTTCGAGATTTCCCGCTACGTCTCACTGGCCTCGATCGTCGCCGCCGTCGCGCTGCCCGCCGCCGCCTGGTTGGTTCCGGGCAATCCGCTCGCCTTCGCCATCCTCGCCACCGTGATGGGTGTCTTCGTCATCATCCGGCACCGCACCAACATCGGCCGCCTCCTCAACGGCACCGAAAACAAATTCGTCAAAAAGTCCGCCGATCCGGCGGCCCCCGTTTCCCGCTCATGAGCAAGTCCTCCTCCCTCCCGGTCATCAACATCGGCATCTGCGGTCTCGGCACCGTCGGCCAGGGCGTGTGGAAACACATCGAACGCTCCCGCGCCGACCTCGAGTCCCGCCTCGGCGCCAGGCTTGTGCTCGCCCGTGCCTCGGTCCGCGACCTCAAGAAAAAGCGCGCCGTCAAGCTGCCCGCGTCCAAGCTCACCACCGACCCGCTCTCCATCGCCACCGATCCGAACATCCAGATCGTGTGCGAACTCATCGGCGGCACCACCCTCGCCAAGGAGGTCACGCTCGCCGCCCTCCGCGCCGGCAAGACCGTCGTCTCCGCCAACAAGGCCCTCATCTGCGACCACGGTCCCGAGGTCTTCGCCGCCGCCCGCAAACACGGCGGCCACTTCTTCTTCGAGGCCTCCGTCGCCGGCGGCATCCCAATCATCAAGTCGCTCCGCGAGGGTCTCGTCGCCAACCGCTTCGGCCGCATCTACGGCATCCTCAACGGCACCTGCAACTACATCCTCACCCGCATGGACCGCGAGGGGCTCAGCTACCCGCAGATCCTCGGCGAGGCCAAGGCGCTCGGTTACGCCGAGGCCGACGAGTCCCTTGACGTCGAGGGCTGGGACACCGCCCACAAAGCCTCCATTCTCGCCTACCTCGCGCACGGCACCTGGGTCTCCACCAAGCAGATGCTCGTCGAGGGCATCACCCAGCTCACCCAGGTCGACCTCGAGTTTGCCCGTGACAACGGCTACTCGATCAAGCTCCTTGCCGTCATCCTCCGCGACTTCAAGACCGGCGAGCTCTCCGTCTCCGTCTACCCCGCGCTGCTGCCGCAGTCGCTTGTGCTCGCCAACGTCCACGAGGTTTACAACGGCGTGGCCGTCACCGGCGACGTCGTCGGCGAGACCATCTACATCGGTCGCGGCGCCGGACAGGACGCCACCGCCAGCGCCGTCATCAGCGACATCGCCGACGCCGCCACGCTGCTCACCCGCGGCAACGCCCCGCTGCCCGAGGTCAACCTCCCCAAGCTTCCTCTCGCCAAACCCGAAAACCTCCGCTCACGCTACTACCTGCGCCTGGAAGTGAAGGACGAAGCGGGAGTGCTCGCCAAGATCTCCGGCCTCACCGCCAAGCTCGACGTCAGCATCGCCAGCGTGCTCCAGCGCGCCGGCGCGACCCCCGGCGCCGCCTCGCTCATCCTCTCCACCCACGCCAGCAACGAGAAGGCCATCCGCGCCACCGTCGCCCGCCTCAAGCGCCTCAACTGCGTGCTCGCCGACCCCGTCCTCCTCCGCATCGCCGACTTCTGATTCCTGATTTTTAACGCAGAGGCGCAAAGACGCTAAGTTCGCAAAGCATCTCCCGCTTTATGCCCCATTTCACCATCTCCTCTTCTCCGAACCTCTGCGACCTCCGCGCCTTTGCGCCTCTGCGTTAAAACTCCGAATCCCCTCCGCGCCACTCTTCCCATTTCCCAATCCATGTCCCGCATCGTCCAAAAATATGGCGGCACCTCAGTCGGTGACGTCGAACGCATCAAAAAGGTCGCCGAACGCATCAAGTTCACGGTGGACCAAGGCAATCAGGTCGTCGTCGTCGTCTCCGCCCGCGCCGGCGTGACCAATGACCTCATCGCCCGCGCCAAATCCATCAGCGACCACCCCAGCGAGCGCGAGATGGACATGCTCCTCTCCGTTGGCGAGCAGGAGACCATCGCCCTCACCGCCATGGCCCTGCACGCCATGGGCGTCGAGGCCGTCTCCTACACCGGCGGCCAGGCCGGCATCATGACCGACACCTTCCACACCAAGGCCAAGATCACCACCATCGACGCCTCGCCCATCATCAAAGACCTCGAGGCCGGCAAGGTCGTCATCGTCGCCGGCTTCCAGGGCATCAATTCCCACGGCCACATCACCACGCTCGGCCGCGGCGGTTCCGACCTCACCGCCATCGCCCTCGCCGCCGCCACCCAGGCCGACAAGTGCGAGATCTACACCGACGTGGACGGCGTCTATACCGCCGACCCCCGCGTTGTGAAAGACGCCAAAAAACTCACCGAAATCTCCTACGACGAAATGTTGGAACTGGCCTCGTCCGGCTCCAAAGTCATGCAGTCCCGCTCGGTCGAGTTCGCCAGCAAGTATGGCGTCGTTTTCGAAGTCCGCTCATCGTTCAATTACAACCCAGGAACCATCGTGAAACAAGAAGTCGCCTACATGGAAAAAGTCGTCGTCCGCGGCGTCGCCGTCGACAAGGACCAGGCCAAGGTCATCGTCAGCAACATCCTCGACAAGCCCGGATCGGCCGCGAAGGTCTTCCGCGCGCTCGCCGACGCCAACATCATCGTCGACATGATCGTGCAAAACGTCGGTCGCAACGGCATCGCCAACCTCACCTTCACCGTCCCCCAGGCCGACACCAAGAAGGCCCAGAAGGCGCTTGAGCCCGTGCTCGACGAGGTCGGCGGCGGCCAGGTCGCCATCCACGAGCACATTGCCAAGCTCTCCGTGGTCGGCGTCGGCATGAAGACCCACTCCGGCGTCGCGGCCGACCTCTTCGCCGCCCTCGCCGAAGCCGGCGTCAACATCCAGCTCATCAGCACCTCGGAGATCAAAATCTCCGTCATCATCGAGCAGGACAAAGCCGACGAAGCCGCCCGCCTCGCCCACAAGACCTTCGCCCTGGAAAACCTCTGACCAACCGCCGCGCGGGCCGGTCGTTGACGACCGGCCCCGACTCGTCTTATCTGCCCGCATGAGCGTTGAAGAAGTCAAGGAGCGCATCGCCAAGATGAATGCCCGGCAGCGTCGGGAGATTCAGCTCTATCTGATTCAACTGCGCAGCGAGACGGCCGCTTGGAAAAAAGAAACCACCCGCCGCAACCGCGAACTCGCCGCCGGCAAGGGCGTTCCCTTCGACGAACTCAAGCGACGCCTGCGTTCGTGAGCCCTCCACGCTCCTACGAACTCTTTCTCGACGCCAAGGCCTTCACCTTCGTGCTCGACCTCACTCGCCGGGAGGGACGCAAGATCGAAGCCTTTCTTGACGAACTGCTGCTCCACCCGCACCGCGAAGCCGATTACGCGCGGGTTGACGAAGACGGCCGGAAAATTTCCAGTCTGATCGTCCACGCCTACGTGATCGATTACTGGATCGATGAAGCCGTGCGCCGCATCAACATAACCCGTATCGAATCTGCCGACTAAGTCCCGCCTCCCATGCGCTTCATCTCCACCCGCGGTCAGACCGCCCCCCTTGGTTTCTCCGACGCCGTCGCCACCGGCCTCGCGCCCGACGGTGGCCTGTTCTTGCCCGAAACGCTGCCGCAGTTCACCGCCGCCGAGATCGCCGCGTTTGCGCCGCTCAGCTACCCCGAGCTCTGCTTCGAGTTCATGCGCCGCTTCGCCACCGACATCGAGCCGGAGACCCTGCGCACGATCATCACCAAGAGCTACACCACCTTCACCCACCCCGACATCGCGCCGCTGGTGCGGCTCGACGACCGCACCCACGTCCTCGAACTCTTCCACGGTCCCACGCTCGCCTTCAAAGACTTCGCCCTGCAACTGCTCGGCAACCTCTACGAGCACCAGTGCGCCACCCGCGGCCAGACCATCAACGTCCTCGGCGCCACCTCCGGCGACACCGGCTCGGCCGCCATCCACGGCCTGCTCGGCAAACCCGGCACCGCCATCTTCATCCTCTACCCCGAAGGCCGCACCTCGCCGCTTCAGGAACGCCAGATGGCCTGCACCGGCGCGGACAACGTCTTCGCCCTCGCCATCGACGGCAGCTTCGACGACGCCCAGGCCGCGCTGAAAGACCTCTTCGCCGATCAGGAATTCCGCACCCGCCACCGGCTCTCCGCGGTCAACTCCATCAACCTCGCCCGCGTGCTCGCGCAGTGCGTTTACTACCTCTACGCCTACCTGCGCCTGCCCGCCGCCACCCGCGATGAGACCGAGTTCGTCGTGCCCACCGGCAACTTTGGCAACGTGCTCGCCGGTTGGATGCTCCAGAAAATGGGCGTGCCGATCCACAGCTTCAAAGTCGCCACCAACCAGAACGACATCCTCCACCGCCTGTTCACCACCGGCGACTACCGCGTGTCCAAGGTCGAGCCCAGCCTCGCGCCCTCGATGGACATCCAGGTCTCCAGTAACTTCGAACGCTTCCTCTACCTCAGCCTTGGCCGCGACGCCGCCAAGGTCCGCGAGGTCATGTCGACCTTCAAGACCACCGGCGGCTACACATTCGAAAACTTCGACCGCGACACCTTCAGCGCCTCGCGCTGCACCGACGCGCAGATCCCGGAGATCATCAAGTCCGTGTATTCGAAGTATAACTACGTCGTCGATCCGCACACCGCCTGTGCCTTCGCCGACCTGTCGCCGGACCGTCCGAGCATCATCCTGGCCACGGCCAGCCCGGCCAAGTTCCCCGACACCATCATCGCCGCCATCGGCGTCGAGCCGATCGACCCCAGCCTGGAGGCCCTCAAGGAGCTGCCCCTGAAAAAACACCTGCTGAAGGCCGACGCCGCCGCGATCCGCGCCTTCATCGACGAGCGCGCGGTCTGAGTTCGGAGGCGCGTCCGTGGTGGACTCTGTCGTTTGCCTGTGTCATTACTTGCGGTGACCCCGACATCCCATGCCCCTGCTTACGCTGTTTTCGTTTCTCCTCGTCACTGGTTTGGTCGCGTTCGCCACCTGGCGGATCACCCGCAAGGACGACAATCGCACCAGTGACGGCATGTTCCTTGCGGGACGCAGCCTCACCTTTCCGTTGATCGCCGGCTCGCTGCTGCTGACCAATCTTTCGACCGAGCAACTCGTCGGCCTCAACGGCTCGGCCTACACCGACGGACTCAGCGTGATGGCCTGGGAAGTGCTCGCGGTCATCGCGCTGGTGTTGATGGCGTGGTTCTTTTTGCCGCGTTTTCTCAAGAGCGGCATCACCACCGTGCCGCAGTATCTGCAACTGCGCTACGACGCCGGCACGCAGGTGCTGACCAACGGCATTTTCCTGATCGCCTACGCGGCCATCCTGCTGCCGATCATCCTCTACACCGGCGCGACCGGGCTCAGTGAGATCCTTGACCTGCGCACGCTCACCGGCATCGAGTCCGAGGCCGGCCTGCTGTGGTTCACCGTTTGGCTGGTGGGTATTGTCGGCTCGATCTACGCGCTGTTCGGCGGGCTGCGCGCGGTGGCCGTGTCGGACACGCTCAACGGCATCGGCCTGCTCGCCGGCGGCCTGTTGATCACCTGGTTCGGCCTGCAGGCCGTTTCCGGCGGCGAAGGGGTGGGGGAGGGGCTGCGATTGTTGCGCGAGACCAATCCGCAAAACTTCAACTCCATCGGCGACTCCACCAAGTCGGTGCCGTTCTCCACGCTCTTCACCGGCGTGCTGCTGCTGAATCTGTTTTATTGGTGCACCAACCAGCAGATCATCCAACGCACGTTCGCCGCCAGCAGTTTGGCCGAGGGCCAGAAAGGCGTGTTGCTGACCGGCGGACTTAAGCTCCTCGGGCCGCTCTACCTCGTGCTGCCGGGTCTCATCGCGTATCATCTGTTCGCCGACACCGGACTCAAGGGCGACCACGCCTACGGTCACCTCGTGCGCGAGGTGCTGCCGGCGCCGCTGGCTGGTTTTTTCGCGGCGGTGATGGTCGGCGCGATTCTCAGCTCGTTCAACTCGGCGCTCAACAGCACGACCACGCTCTTCAGTCTCGGGTTCTACAAAAACATCTTCAACCGCGACGCCGACGACGCCCAGGTTGTGCGCGCCAGCAAACGCTTCGGCGCGTTCATGGCGGTCACCGCCATGGTCATCGCGCCGCTGCTCGCCGGGCAGGACGGCATCTTCAAATACCTGCAAAAAATGAACGGCATGTATTTCATCCCCATCTTCGCGGTGGTCGTGATCGGCATGCTCTCGAAGCGCACCCCGCCGCTCGCCGCCAAGGTCGCGCTGGTGGTCGGGTTTGTGGTCATCGCCGTCGGTTACTTCGTGCCGCCCTTCAACGGCTGGGTGGCCGCGATGAACGAGTTCCACTTCCTCGGCGCCGTCTTCGCAGTGTTGATCGTCGTCATGCTGGCCATCCGTGCGCTGGCGCCGCGGGTGACGCGCTGGGAACAGGTGCATTCCGGCCATCTCGATATGACGCCCTACAAACACGCCCGCCTGGTCGGCTGCATCCTGATCGGCTTGGTGCTGCTGATCTATGCGGTGTTTGCCCGATTCTAAAACCCGCTCGACAAAACTGCGCCCCGCTGCATCGCTGAAGCCTCGTCTACGTCCATGACCGCCAAGCCCATCATCGCCGCCATTATTATTGCCCGCCAGCCCGGGCAGGATGTCGCGGCGTGATCGTCATTCACAACGAACCACTCCTTGATTTTCCTGAAACCCCGGGCCTTGCCGCCCGGGGTTTTTTGTTTTCCCAAATCCGCCAAATCCTTCCAGCGTCTTCCTCTTCACGACCGCCACCCCCACATCCATGAGCACCAACCTCGTCAAAATCTACGACACCACCCTTCGCGACGGCACCCAGGGTGAAGGCATCAATTTCTCGGTCACCGACAAGCTGCTCATTGCGGAAAAACTCGACCAGTTCGGCGTCGACTACATCGAGGGCGGTTTCCCCGGCTCCAACCCCCGCGACATCACCTTCTTCGCCGAGGCCAAAAAACTGAAGCTCAAGCACGCCCGCCTCGCCGCCTTTGGCGCGACCCGCCGCGCCGGCATCAAGGCCTCTGAGGATGCCCTGCTCAAGACCCTCCTCGACAGCGAAATGCCGGTCATGACCATCGTCGGCAAGACCTGGACCCTGCACGTCACAGAGATCATCCGCACCACGCTCGAGGAAAACCTCGCCATGATCGAGGACACCATGCGGCACCTCACCGCCAACGGTCGCGAGGTCATCTACGACGCCGAACATTTCTTCGACGGTTACAAAGCCGACCCCGATTACGCCCTGCGCACTCTCGCCGCCGCCATCAAAGGCGGGGCCACCAACCTCACCCTCTGCGACACCAACGGCGGCACCTTGGTCGAAGACTTCCGCGGCATCGTCGGCCGGGTGGTCTCCGAGTTCGGCGCGGACAAGGTCGGCGTGCACACCCACAACGACTCAGGCCTGGCCGTGGCGCTCTCGCTCGCGGGCGTGGATGCCGGCGCGACCCTCGTGCAAGGCACCGCCAACGGCTACGGCGAGCGCACCGGCAACGCCAACCTCATGACGATCCTGCCCAGCCTCTTCCTGAAGATGGGCAAGACCGCGCCCTGCGCCGGCAACCTCGGCCAGCTGCGCGACCTGTCGCTCTTCTTCGACGAACTCGCCAACCTCAAGCCCGACACCAAGACCCCCTACGTCGGGGCCTCCGCCTTTGCTCACAAGGGCGGCCTGCACGCCAACGCCGCGCAAAAAGTAAAATCCTCCTACGAGCACATCGACCCGACGCTCGTCGGCAATGCGACCCGCGTGCTCGTCTCCGACATGGCCGGCCGTAGCTCCATGGCCATGAAGGCCAAACAACTCGGCTACGAGCTCGACGAAAAAGCCCCCGAGATGAAGTCGCTCATCGAGGAACTCAAGGACCTCGAATTCCGCGGCTACGAGTTCGAGGCCGCCGACGCCTCGCTCAGCTTGCTAATGGCCAAGGTGCTCGGGCAACTCCCCGTGTTCTACACCGTCGAAAGCTACCGCGTGATCGTCGAACACCGAGCCGGCCAACTCATCTCCGAGGCCACCGTGCGCCTCACCGTCGAAGGCCAGCCCGTCCACACCGTGGCCGAATGCACCGGTCCGGTCGGCGCGCTCGACAAGGCCCTGCGCCTCGCCCTCGAACCACATTTCCCGCAACTCTGCGAAGTCGGCCTGCGCGATTATAAAGTCCGTATCCTCGACAGCCGCGACGCCGCTAACAGCAAGACCCGCGTGCTCGTCGAATCAGCCGACAAACACCACGTCTGGGGCACCGTCGGCGTCAGCGACAACATCATCGAAGCCTCGTGGGAGGCGCTTTCCGCCGCGATCACCTACAAACTGCTGCGTTCGAAGCAGGGTTAAGTTACTGATAGATAATGGAGTGCCGTGAACAGCTTGGCCTTTGCTTAAAATCATCATTTTTGTTGATATTTTGTGCTTTTAGATGAAAGTGACGGCATGCGAATCACCGTGGACATTGCCGAGCCGTTGCTCGATGACCTTTTGGCCATCACCGGCGACACCAAGCGCAGTCCGGCCGTGGCCAAGGCGGTCGAGGCTTACGTGCGTCGCCAGAAGCTGCGCGAGTTTGGCCGCTTGATCCGTCAGGGCGCGTTCGAGGGGGCGTTCCCCGAGGGTTACGATCCGGATCAGCCGGGGCTGCTCGCCGCCGAGGATTCGGGGAGTTATGGCGATGCCAACCCGCCTGTGGACCGGGGCTGAGGACCATGGTGCTCGTCGATTCCTGCGTCTGGATTAAGGCCAATCAGCCCAAGGGCGACTTGCTTGCCAAGGTGGCCTTGGAGACCTTGTTGGAAGAGGACGAGGCTGCGTTTTGCGGTCCGGTCCGTCTGGAGGTGTTGGGCGCGATGCGGCGTGAAAGTCGCGCGCGTTTCGACACCTTTTTTTCGTTGGTGCCTTATCTGACGATGACCGACTCGAGCTGGGAGGAGGCGGTCAAAATCGGTCGTGTGTTGGTGGATGAGGCCAGGGTGACCCTGCCTTGGAACGATGTGATGATCTCGGCCATAGCGCTGCGTCACCAAGCCCGCATCTACACGCTCGATGCCCATTTCGCGACATTGGCTCGTCATGCCGGGGTGAAACTTTACACCCCCGGCCCCGGTGGCAGCTACGCGCCGGATCGAGTTTGAGCCGTGGATCCGCAAAAAATACCGTTTCGGATTGGCGTTCGTCGCCGTATTTCTGCCAAGTGGGGAACAAATGAAAAAATTTCTCCTGATCATCCTGATCGTGGCCGCGCTGGGCGGCGGGGCGGTCTGGTTTCTGACCGGACGCACCGCTGATGCCTCCGGGGCCTCGATTGCGCTGGATTACCTCGCGCCCGAGACCCGCACCATCTCGCAGAATATCACGGTCAACGGCATCATCACCCCGGTGCTCTCCACCGAGATCAAGCCCGAGGTCAGCGGACGTATCGCGGCGATTCACGTCGAGCCCGGCGACATGGTGAAGGCCGGACAGGTGCTCATCGATCTCGATCCCGGCTCGTTGCGCGCCCAGATCGACGAGGCCAACCTCAACATCGAATCGGCCGCCCTGCGTGCCGAGCAGGCAGGCCTCGATTATAAGCGCATGCAGACGCTCGCCGAGCGCCAGTTCGTCAACGACCAGGAACTCGAGTCCGCGCGGATCGCCCATCTGCTCGCGCAAAACGAACTCTCCGCCCGCCGCGCGCGCCTGCAAATCCTGCAGGACAACCTCAAGAAGACCGCCATCACCGCTCCCTACGACGGCACCGTGCTCAACGTCGTCGCCCGCCTCGGCATGGTCGTCTCCGGCCCGGACAGCGGCCGCGAGGGCGCCGCGCTGATGGAGCTCGCCGACATCCGCGAGTTGCAGGTCGAGGCCAAGGTCAACGAAATCGACGTCGCCGGCCTCAAGCTCGGCGGTCCGGTGCGCATCTTCTTCGAGTCCGTGCGCGACCTCGAGGCCTCCGGCAAGATCACCTTCATCTCGCCCTCCGCCAGCGGCACCACCGGCAGCAACCCGCAGGCGACCCGCGATTTTCCGGTGGAAATCTCCGTGGTCGACGCCGGCCCCCGGGTGCGGCCCGGCATGACCGCCCGCGTTGAGATCGAGGTCGGCCGCGTGGAGAACGCCCTCACCGTCGAGTCCTCCGCGGTCTTTCACGATCTCGACACCGATGAGACCTATGTCTTCGTGCGCAAGGGTTCCGGCGAACCCGAGAAGCGCACCGTCGTCACCGGCATCTACGACGACCAATACGTGGTCATCCGCGAGGGTCTGCAGGCCGGCGAGGAAATCTCCCGTCAAAAACCCTCCTCCGCCCGCAGCGCCGCCCGCGCCAACTCCTGAGCGATGGAAATCCTCCGGTTCGAAAACGTCTGCAAGCGCTACCCGATGGGCGACGGCGTGGTGAACGCGCTGGTCGACGCCAGCTTCACCATCAACGAGGGCGACTTTGTCGCCATCCTAGGTCCCTCCGGCTCCGGCAAGTCCACGCTCATGCACCTGCTCGGTTTCCTCGACTCGCCCACCGAGGGCGGCGTCTACTTTGAGAACCGCCGGCTCGAGGATATCTCCGGCTCGCAGCGCGCGCGCATCCGCGCCGAGAAAATCGGCTTTGTCTTCCAAGCCTTCAACCTGCTGCCGCGCATGAGCGTCTTCGGCAACGCCCGCCTGCCGCTCGCCTACCACAGCAACCCGCCGCGCGACGCCGATGAACGCGTGCACAAGGCCCTCGCCCTCGTCGGCATGGAGCACCGCGCCAACCACAAGCCCGGCGAACTCTCCGGCGGTCAGCGCCAGCGCGTGGCCATCGCCCGCGCCCTCGTCAACGAGCCGCGCATCATCCTGGCCGACGAGCCCACCGGCAACCTCGACAGCAAGACCGCCGCCACGATTCTCGAACTCTTCGAGGAGCTCAACCGCCAGGGCCGCACCATCGTGCTCGTCACCCACGACCCCAAGGTCGCCGAACGCACCAAGCGCCAGATCCACGTCATGGACGGCCGCATCGCCCGCGAGACATGAACTTTTTTTCCGGCATTCTCAACGGACTTGGCGAGATCTGGGCGCACAAGCTCCGCTCGTTTCTCACCATGCTCTGCGTCATGCTCGGCGTGGTCTCGATGGTCGTCATCACCGGCTTCGTCGAGGGCATGTTCACCAGCTGGAGCAAGAACCTCTCCGAGCGCGGCGGCCTCGAAAAAGTCTCCACCGGCAACACCGAGCCGCCCGCCCGTCAGGAGGCTGTCGCCAGGCTCTCACGGGGGCTCACCCTCGGCGACGCCCTCCAGCTGAAGCGCGATCTGCCGCCGGGCTTTGTGGTGTCGCCCGAGTATGAGGTCCGCACCACGCTCTTCCGCCGGGGCAAGCGCGACTGGGTCCGCCTGCAGGGCACCACCAGCAGCATCCTCGCGATCAATCGCTACGAGGTGGACCGCGGACGCTTCTTCACCGAGCTGGAGCTGCGCGACTCGGCCAATGTCGTCGTGCTCGGCACCTGGGTGGCGCAGCGCCTGTTCAACCGCGACGAGGATCCCGTGGGCCGGTTCATCGACATCAACGGCCAGCCGTTCAAGGTCGTCGGCGTGCTCAAGCACTACGAGCTGATGTTTCGCGACTGGAACACGCTGCGCTGGAAAAACGACGTCGCCTTCATCCCCATCACCACCGGCATCAACAAGGTCGGTCGCAACGAAAAGCTCGCCTGGATCAACGTGCAGGTCGACGACGTCGAGCGGCTCAACGACACCGTCGACACCATCACCAACGTGCTCGCGACCCGCCACAATGGCATCTTCGACTTCAAGGTCAGCACCAGCGAGGGCGAGCTGGCTTCGTTCGCCGAGTCCAAGAAAAACTCGGTCTTTTTCGCCGGCGTCATCGGCGCGGTCACGCTCATCGTCAGCGCCATCGGCATCGCCAATCTCATGCTCGCCTCGATCAACGAGCGGGTGCGCGAGATCGGCATCCGCAAGGCCATCGGCGCCACCGGTCGCAACATCTTCGGCCAGTTCGTGGTCGAGGCGGTCGCGCTCAGTCTGTGCGGCGGCCTGATGGGCATGGCCGTTTCGATCGGTGCGATCCACGGTCTGCAGGCGATGGTCCCGCCTGAAAACGCCCCGGTGCTCTCGACCTCGGCGTTTGTGGTCGGGTTTATCTTCAGTGTGATCGCGGGTGTGCTTGCCGGCATCTACCCGGCGTTGCAGGCCTCCAAACTGGATCCGATCACCGCGCTGCGCTACGAATAGGCGGGTGGGGTAGGGCGGCCACTCCGTGTTCTGTTCCGGGTTGTGGGTAACAGGTGTTCCGCTACAGGGGTGACAGTTTTCAAGTCGTGGGAAGAGGTCCATGGACCTCTTCCCATGACTTGGGATACAAAAGACGTGTTTGCGCGGAGGCGTGAATTTGTGTGCTTGGCCAACGCTGGAGGAGT
>JBDRJH010000083.1:0-13162 GCA_043815125.1 Verrucomicrobiota bacterium | reverse complement strand
CCCTTGTGTCCGAAGTGCGTCTGACCACTCCTTGACGGTGTCGCGCGTTCCGGGGGGGCCGACGCTATCGAGCGCCCGGGCACAGATTTCGGCCGACCACACCTCGCCGGGACGTGAATGAGGGCGAGGCGATGATCCGTGCAAATCCCGTCCGTTAGCCGGCGGGATGCAATGGATGAGCGCGATGCGCCGGTCAGGTCCTGTCTGCCGTCCATAGGCGGCTCCGATGCACCGACGGAGAACAGCCGAGGTGCAGGCGCATCACCCGGGAAAAATGAAACGGGTTCTGGAAGCCGGTGCGCTCCGCAATTTCCGATAGCGTCAACCCGGTTTCGTCGAGGAGCCGTTCCGCCTGTTCGACCCGGGTCTGCCAGAGATAACGCATTGGAGTGGTTTGCAGATGCACCCGGAAAATACGGATGAGATGACGCGGCGTGACGGCTGCGGCGCGCGCCAGGTCCGCCAGCTCCATCGGTTCCGCATAATGTTCGCGCACCAGCCGCCGCACGCGCACGAGCGCCTCGGGCGACTGCGGTCCTCCGGCAATCTTTCTCGCGGCCGCGTCCACATACTCGGCAAATACCGCAGCGGCCAGATGCGTGAGCATTATGTCCCCGGGTGGCTCGATAGGGTCGGACCACATCGCCTGTAGCAGATCTTGCAAGCGGGGCGTCAACGGGCTCGAACACGGCGCCCCGGCCAATGCCTTCTTCAATGAAGAGGGGAGGCTTTGCGGCGAGGCGCGGCAATAGCTGTGGCTGGTGGGACCTTCGGCAGAAAAGGCGAAAAATTCTTCGTGGCCGGGCAGCAGCAAGGCGACCTGACCGGCGGCGATCGTGCGGGAAATTCCGTCCACTTGAATAACGACCGAGCCGGTGTGGACCGGGATTAGTTGATAACATGTCTGCCAGCGCGGCCCCACCGATCCCCCTGGCAGATAAAGCGTGCGACCCGCGGCAAGACGTCCATCCGAGGTATTCACGAAAAACTGTGATGTCCTTTCCTGCAGCGGCGGTTTTCCGGATCGATTCGACTCAATAAGGCCTGATTTTGCGGCGATAGGGCTTGGTTTGTTTTTCACGCTCATGACCCGGTATGTCGTTTTCAGATAAAAAGAGAAAACCTGCGGATATGGAAGTCCGGACGGTTTTCGGGTAAGATCAAGCGATCATGACCCCTCCTGTTTCCGCAGCGGCAACCCGCGCACGCTGGATAACCCTCCTTGATCGTGTCGCCCGCCCGCCCTTGTCCGCTCTCGCCGCCGGCAAGCTGCGGGCCACCATGCCGGTGGAAGCGTGGAACGACCACGCGGAAGCGCGCGGCCGCGTCACGTATTTGGAAGCCTTCGGCCGCACGATGGCCGGTCTCGCGCCTTGGCTCGAACTCGAATCACCGGTCGATTCGAAAGAAGCCGCGCTTCAGGCTGAACTGCGCGATCTGGCCCGCGCCGCGATCACCCAAGCGGTGGAGCCTGGCTCTCCCGACCGGCTCAATTTCACGGAAGGCGGCCAGCCGCTGGTGGACGCAGCGTTCCTCGCGCACGCGTTGCTGAGGGCGCCGCAAGCCCTGTTCTATTCGCTTTCGGAAGTGACCCGCGAACGCCTGATCGCCGCGTTGCGATCCACTCATTTTATGCGCCCCGGTTTCAACAACTGGCTGCTGTTTGCCGCCACGATCGAGGCGGCGCTTTTTCGATTCACGGGCGAGACCGATTTAATGCGCGTCGAATACGCGGTGCGCCAGCACGAGCAGTGGTATAAGGGTGACGGCGCCTATGGCGACGGACCCGAGTTTCATTGGGACTACTACAACAGCTTCGTCATCCAGCCCATGTTGCTCGATGTGCTGGATACGATCGCGGAGAAGGTTGACGTCGCGTTGCGCGCGGAGGCGTGGAAAACGATCCAGCCTGCGGTGCTGCGACGCGCGCGCCGCTACGCCGCGGTCCTCGAACGCTTGATCGCGCCGGACGGCACCTTTCCTCCGATCGGCCGTTCGCTGGCCTACCGTTGCGGGGCGTTCCAGCACCTCGCGCAAATGAGCCTGCGCGGCGATCTGCCCGAGGGGTTGAGCCCGGCCGGGGTGCGCTGTGCGTTGGATGCGGTGATCCGCCGCACGCTCGAGGCACCGGGCACGTTTGACGACGCCGGCTGGTTGCGCATCGGCTTGAGCGGCGCGCAACCCGGCCTCGGCGAATATTACATCAGCACGGGCAGCCTCTATCTTTGCTCCACCGCGTTTCTGCCGCTCGGTCTCCCCGTTGACGATCCCTTCTGGAGCACGGCGGACGAGCCGTGGACCTCGGTGCGCATCTGGCGTGGCGACGATCATCCCGCCGATCACGCGCTGTGATCTGGTGGAGGCGGTCAGCTCCGCCAGTTTCTCAACAATGCCCTGAGCTTTGAGAGTCGCCCGGCCGCGGCGGCTTCGTCCGACAAGTCGTGCAACTCGTGAGGATCGTTCGCGAGATTGAAGAGTTGGCGGTGGGTTTCCGCACCCGACTCGTCGGTGTGCAGCACGAGCTTCCATGCACCGAGTTTCACCGCGTGCTGGCGATCACGATAATGAGTGAAATGCGGTGAAGGCGTGCGAGTGAAGGTGTCGTAAAACAGGGGTGTCAGCGACGGTGCGGCGCCTTCCGGCGCGGGCGAGCCGGCCAGTTCGGCCAGCGTGGCGGCCAGGCGGTAGGCATAGGCATCGTCGGGAATTTTTCGGCCGGCGGGAATGCCGGGACCCGTGATGACGAGGGGCACGCGCACGCTGTGTTCGTAGAGGTTTTGTTTGCCGAGCAGGCCGTGCGAGCCGAGCGCGAGTCCGTGGTCGGAGGTGTAGGCGATCACGGTGCGCGGCTGCTCGCCGGTTTCGTCGAGCGCGGCGAACAACCGGCCGAGGTGGTGGTCATGATGCTCGATCATGGCGTGGTAGTCGGCGAGGTGACGCTTGATCTCGGCGGGGACGCGCGGACGGACGGCGAGCGTTTCGTCGCGGACGTCGAGCTCGCCATTGTCGAATGGATGTTCGGGCATGAAGTTGGCGGGCAGTTGCATGTCTTCATCGCGGTAACGGCGGCGAAACTCCCGGGGCGCGGTGCGTGGATCGTGCGGCGAGGTCAGGGCGACGCAGAGAAAAAACGGTTGCGGTGAGCACGCCGCCTCGCGGACGAAACGGATGGCGGCATCGATGAAAATTTCCGTGGAGAAACCGTGGTGGCGGCGGGCGTCGCCGGGGACATACGCGCCGGTCGGATCGTAGTCGTGCAGGAGCGGATCATCGTGGTTGCACATGCCGCCGAGGAAGAGCGCTTCGCCGGAGTCGAAACAGCGGTTGAGCGCGGGGTAATCGTTGTGCCATTTGCCGACCAGATGGGTGCGGTGGCCGGCGGAGCGCAGCGCTTCTCCAAGCAAAGGGCATGCGGGATGAATGCGAAGGGAATCGAAGTAGCCGCGAGCGGCGGAATCCTGCAGGGCCTCGCGCGGAGGGCGACCGGTGAAGAGGGCGGCGCGGCTGGGAGCGCAGACCGCGGCGTTGTCGCCACCGCCGATGCGGGCGCCGCTGAACAGAGTGCCGTCGCAAACGAGAGTGTTGAGCACAGGTGTGGCCGGGCCATCGGTGCGGTCTCCACCAAAGGCATCGGCCCGATGGTCGTCGGCGATAACCAAAACGATGTTGGGCGGGCGCGGCATGGTGGCCGGTGTCAGCGGGCGGTGAGATCCTGGTAGGTGAGGCTTTCGATTTGGCGCCGGTGCTGGCTCTCGACGAGGCGGCTCCAACCGGTGCCGGGCGATCCGTCCTCGTGCTGGCTGAAGTGCAGTCCGATGAGGCTGTCGAGCGAGCGGGTTTCCTTGCGGGTGCGGCTCACGTAGTGGGTGAAGTCTTCCCGGAGGGCGGGCAGGTAGTCTTCTTTAAGCCGCGCGATGAAGGCATCGACATCCCCGTTGGGCCCAAGCAGCAGGTGACGGTTGCGCATGTAGGCTTGGGTCGAGTTTCTGCCGCCGAAGCCGGGCAGCGAGAGACTGAATCCGGGAAGCGCGCCCTCCAAAAGAGGCGTGAGTTGCTTGAGCTCCGGGGGCTGGGGAGTGTCCACGGTCGAGGAGACGCGCTGGCTGGTTTTGGTGAAACGCTCCGCGCCGCGCAGGCTCGTGAGGTAATGAAGAAAATCGATGGCAACCTCGGGGTGCCGGCTGTTGCGGACCACGCCCATGAGGGCTTCGGTGCCTCCGGTGGCCTCGGAGGTGAGGCCGAGTGAGTTGGGGCCGTAGTCCGGATCGTCGCGGCCGGGCATGGGGAGGTGGGTGACTCCGTTGGGGAAGCCGGCCTCCTGTTTCAGAACGGCGTTGTCCCAGTTGCCGGTGTAGATCATGAGCGCGTTGCCCTGAAGGTAGGTGAAGAGCGCGTCGCCCGCCGCGAGCTGGTCGAAGCCGGCCTGCATCAATTTGGAAACATCGTGAACGAGGGAGAAGCCCTTGCGAATCTCCGGGCCGTCGAGATCGAGGCCGCCGGCGAGGAGGGTTTGCGCGATTTCGGCCTGTTGGAAACGGAGGTTGCCCGCCGGGCTGTGTTCGAGGGTGTGGCGTTGGGTCTGCGAGGAAAAGAGAACATCGGAAAGAAAGCCGCCGTAAGTGCCGCTGGAGGCGATAGGCACGATGGCACGGCCTTTGCGCCGGTTGTAGGCATCGACCAGCGGGCCGAGGGCGCGCAGCTCCGCGTAGGTGGCGGGGGGCGTGTCGCGGCCCGTGATCGCGAGCATGAGCGGCCGATTGTAGAAAAGTCGCAGGCAGTTCACCTGAAGGTTGACGCCGAAGTGCTCGCCGGAGGTGGGGGTGTATCCGAGCGAACCGTCGAGGCCGTCCACGAAGGTGTCTCGCCAGGGAATGCCTTCGAGCGAGGTGCCGGTGTTGTAGGGGTTCGGCTTGGTGACCTCGTCGGCGAGGGAGATGAAGTGGCGGGTGATGAGCTCCTCCTTGAGAAAGAGCATGCCGGTGATGTCGGGCGCGGTCTCGCCGATCAACTGGGTCCGGGTCCAGGTGGCGTAGCTCCGCGTCGGAACCAGGATCTGTTCGATGCGGACCTCGGGATGGAGCGCCTCGTAGTCCTTGATGGCCTCGTCGAAGGCTTCGCGCATGCCGGGATTCATCAGCCAGTGGCCGATGCGAAGAACGATTTTGCCTTGAGGCGCGTCCGCCCGCCGCTGGTTGAATACGTGCCAGGCGGACCAAATGAAACCCGTCGAGAGAACGAGGATGGCGAGCAGGTTGCGAAGTTGGGGAAGCCGGGCTGGATTCATGGGCGGGAGGCGAGGGTGGCTTCAAGCTCGGAGGCAAGGATGCGGACGGTGGTGGCGCGATTGTCGCGCGGGTAATCGTGCAGGAACGCGCGGTAGTGGGTAATGGCCGTGGCCGGGTCGCCCAAGTCCGTGGACAGGCTCGCGATCAGCAGGTCGATGTCGCCGTTGCGACCGGGCGTCTCGAAACCGATTTTGCGCGCGGAGAGCAGCGCCTCGCGCGCCCCGGCCTTGTCCTTGAGTTCGCCGCGGCGCACTTCGCCCAAAAGGAAGAGCAATTCGCGCCGGGCCGCCGGAGTGGTCACCTCGGCCAATAATTTCGTCAGGCCCTCGTCGATTTCAACGGGTGGAAGCGCGGGGGTGCGCCATCGCAACAGGTAGCCGAGATTCACGGCCGCCTCGCCGGCCAGCGGATGCTCGGGGAAGTCCCGCATCACGGAGCGGTAGTGTTCGTGGGCCGCATTCAAGTCGGGTGAGGCCAGGTGGTCCTGGGCGATGCGCCCGAGCAGGTAGCGGGCGGTCGCGCGATGGGAGGCGAGGGCGTCGCGGTCGGAGTTGACGGTGCGCAGGAGCGCGGCGGCGCGTTCAATGTTGGCGGCGGTCTCCGGTTGGCGGCCAAGCAACGCGGAGGCTTGGCCGAGCATCAGCCGTGTATCCGCGGGGGCCGCTTCGCGGAGCTTTCTGAAATGCTGGATGGCGGCCGGGTTGTTGAAGCCGAGCCCGTCCGCCCAAGGATCGGGATCCGGGGCGGGAAACGCGGTCAGGGGCACCAGGGCGAGCAGCAGCCCGGAGGCGAGTGCGCCCAAGGGATTTCGCTGCGGACGCGGGCCGTGAAAAACGGAAGGAAGGGGCATTGGTAACTGGGCTTGGCTGACAATGAAACAAACTGAAAACGCTGTTATCTCATTTGTAGTATGTGGTGCTTATTTCCAAGGCAATAAAATTGAAATTCCATTTGTAATTTGTTATTCTGGCGGCATTGTTTTTCTGTTATTGACTTATTTAAAGAGAGTTAAATTATTTATGTATTCTTTGAGGTGGATATTTCATGGTGAAAATTATCTTGAAACGAAATGGAAACGTGGTTGAGTGGTCTTCTGCGGTTTCATTCCCCTCGCGAAAACCCATGTCCATTTTGCCTACCCCCGCCGACGTTCTTTCCGAGCCGCCCACCATACGCGACATAGCGCTGCGCGCTGGAGTGGGCATCGCCACGGTTTCGCGGGTGGTGAACCGCTCTCCGCTTGTGACCCGGGAGACGCAGGAGCGAGTTCGGCGGGTCATGGAGGAAATGGGTTATGCGCCGGGCGGCGTCTCGCGGCGGCGTTCGCGATCGAGGAAGCTCCGGGGAGCGCACGGGGCCGTGTGCCTGTTGTTTGCCGGACATCCGACGCTCAACTGGATGATCAATTCGGCGCCCATCTACGCCTATGCGATCCAAGGGGCGGAGGCCGCGCTCAACGCCCGCGGTTTGCATTGCATCATCCGTCACCTGCCCGAGCCGGTGGATGTTTCCCGGCTCACGGGCATCCCGGTCGATGGTTTTGTTGTTCTTTCGGGCGGAGATTTGAATGACTGGCCGGATAAATTAAAGGCCGTGCCCCGCGTGAAGATGCTCGGCCTCGCCGGGTCCGGATGGAGCGACTGCGTGACGTATAATCCGGATGGGGTCGGCGCGCTCGCGGCCAGTCATCTCGCCTCGCTTGGTGTTCGCCGCGTGGCGGTCATCGGGGATGATTCCACTGCGGTGTTTCGGCGGCGTTCGCAGGCGTTCTGCGAACATTTTTCCATGGTGGATCTCGGGCACGCCGAGAATCTCAGCCGGCCCGGAATGATCCGGTCCGGGGTGGATATGCACGAGGCGAACCGCGACGTGGTGGCCGCCGCGATCAATGCGTTGCTGGCCCTGCCGGAACGGCCCGCCGGTATTTTTGTCACCGCCGACATCGTGGTGCCCGAAGTCTATCGCCAGCTGACCGCGCGCGGCGTGCGCCCCGGCATCGATATTCATGTGATCAGTTGCAACAACGAGCGTCCCTATCTCGCCGCGCTTTCGCCGCGTCCCGCCGTGGTGGATATCCGCGCCGAGGCGATTGGCCGGGAGGCGGTCGAGCGGCTGATGTGGCGCATGAATAATCCCGACGCTCCCAACCTGAGTCTGTTGCTCGATCCCGTGCTGGTGCCGCCGGGGCCGGCCTGACGCTCCCTTCGGTTTCCGCTTTTTCCGTTTCTTTCTTCATTACCCCGCCCGCCCATCCTCAGCCATCGTCGGTTCCCGACTTGGCTGCTCTTCACTATGCCAACCAGCCCCAGTCGCCCGGTTTGTCGCCGCGCCCGTCGTCGTGGCTTTGCTTTGCTCGTCACGATCACGCTGCTGGCGTTTTTGGTGCTTCTCCTTGTGTCACTCGCGACCCTCACCCGGGTCGAGACCACCGTCGCGCAAAACGGCCAGCAACTCGACCGAGCTCGTCAAAACGCATTGTTTGCTCTGCAGCTCGCACTCGGTCGGCTCCAGCAGACAGCGGGTCCCGATCAAGCAGTGACCGCGCGTGCCGACATTATTGCCGCGTCGCCCGAGGCTGCGCACTGGACCGGTGTCTGGCGCGCCTATAATCCTGCGGCCGCCGATCAACATCTGGACCAAGATTCAAATCTTCGCGCCTGGAGCTTGGGCGAGGACGGGCCGGCCTGGTTGGTCTCGTCCCGGCCCGGTGTGAACCCGGACCCCATCGATTATGCGCCGGAGGCGAATGATTCCGCTGTGATGGCGCGTGGCATTGGCGGGGGCATGGTGAACGTGTTCGTGCCCCTCGTGCCGATCACTGCAACCGTGCCCGGCGTGCCCGGCGAGCCCGTGGTCGGTCGTTTTGCCTATTGGGTTTCCGATGAGGGCGTGAAAGCCAAGGTGAACCTCGTCGATCCGACGTTCGGACAAAACGACGCCGCGCTCAGCCAGCTGCATTTTGCCAGCCCGCATGCGCTGCCGTTGCAACGCATCTTTGATCTGGAGGACGCCGGCGACGACTACCGGGACGGCCCCTCCGCCGAATTGGCCAAGGTCTTCGGTCCGCAGGCGTTGCCGCTCCTCTCCACGGTGCCCGCCGATGTGGATATCAAGCTTCACGGACCCGACCTCACCGCGCACAGCCTGGGCGTGCTCGCCAACGTCCGCCACGGCGGTCTCAAGCGCGATCTCACCGCCGCCTTCGAGGACACGGCGCAGTTCGATCAACTCACCGCTGATCACGGCTATGGTGATCGGGCCCTTTACCGGGCCAACGCCGCCGCCGGACTCGTGCCCGCAGCTTCCGTGGTCGATATGGGGCAAATGAACGGGGCGGCCGCCGGGTTTCCGAATCCAGACGGCCCACTGTGGCATTCGCTTTTTTATCATTACAACGCCTACAAACCGGTGATGACGACCCCCGCCGGGCTTGGATCGTCGGCGACCCCACCGACCTCATCGGTGAGCATCGGCGCGCCTCCGTATGTGCTAAGGCCGCGTTCCTATCGTATCGATTATCCGAATACGAGTGTTCCGACGACCCTTCACGGCATCATGCCAATGGTGATCGCCTACCGGGTGGACATCGCGCTTTCGAGTTATGAGGATGCCGGTCTTTGGAAGCTGCGCCTGCAATACCATCCGCAGATCGTCCTGCATAATCCCTACGCGGCCCGGCTCTCGGTCGCGAATTTCAAGGTGTCCAAGGGCATCAACGCGTTTCGGTTTTATAACCTGTCGCTCTCGGTTGATGGCACCGCAGTGCCTCCGTTCGCTATTAATCAGGGCGCCAGCGGTGGCCGTTATAGCATAACGGTGCGTGCTGGCGATGCCGACACGCTTGATCCGGGTGAAACACGGGTATTCGCCCTTTCGGCAGATGTGGGCAAGGCCAACATCGTAGAGGCGGGTAACTTTGCGGATCTCACCTCCGTCGTGGTAACCTCGAGCACATCCGCCGACCATCATCAATATACCGATGTGCCTGGCTTCACTGGCATCGCCACCGGCGACGCAATGGTTGTCGCGGACCTCGCCCAGACTCAGTCGCACCCGTTCGTCAGCTATCGCGAATTTCGCCTGCATCCGGCTTCGACACAGTGGCCGCGTTCCACGGACACCCGCTTTCAGGTCGGAGCCACTTACGAGGTTCCCGTGCCCGTCATGCCGGCGTGGACAAGGCCAATATCTTCGCTGGAGACCCCCGTGCGCGTCATTGGTTTTTTTACCCGCTTCAAGGGTCTTCAGCCCTCGGCGAACGCTGCGGATTATAAGAACGGAAATCAGAGCATTCCTTTGTTTCATGGCAATGCCGGCGTCCTCTCGGTTTTTGAAGACGAGCACTCCATGCAATGGCAGGAGGCCTATCTTTCTCCGGCCGGAGAGCCTTATCTGAGTAACTCCACCGCCATCAATACCACAGCCGGTGGCGAAACTGCGTGGGGTGACCAGAGTGTGGGCGAGGGCACTGGAGCGAACGTGCGACGCATCGTGCTGCGGGATGTGCCTTCGCTGCCGATGGTTTCGCTCGGGCAGTTCATGCACGCGCCGTTCTATCGCTTCACTGACAGCACGGCGGGCACGAGTTCCACCTCAATGACGTTTGGCTCCATGTTCGTTGGTGGTTCCATCGCCTCTCCGATCATTCCCACGGAGCAGGTTTCGATTACTGCGGACTGGCCAGGTGCCACCGGTAAGCGCCTTCATCTCGATGACAGCTTCCTCGCCAATCAAGTGCTGTTTGACCGGTTCTTCTTTTCGACCGTGCCTCCCGCCGTGTTGCCCGGAAACGCGCCCGCTTACTGGACCAGTTTCAACACCGCTAACACGGGCTCCCGCATCGTCGATGCTTCGCAACCGCTGCTCAACGCTCGTCTGAAGCCCATCCTCAGAAACGGTGAGCTTCCGCTGCTTGCCGATCTGCGTGACTCCCGCAGAGCCTCGGCCCACCTCTTGCTCGACGGTGCGTTCAACATCAACTCGACTTCTGTCCCCGCATGGCGCGCACTGCTTTCCGCCCTTTCCGGAAATCGTCTGCGCGTGTGGAACGCAACCGACCGAACGGTCGCCACGCTGGATGCCACCGGTGCCAAAGGCCGTAATCCCATCCCTCGCTTTTGGTCTGCTTCCGCCACCGGCCAGCCCAACGATTCCTGGGACGGGCTTCGTATCCTCGACGATACCGAGATCAACGAACTCGCCACCCGCATCGTGGAGCAGGTCCGCCTTCGCGGCCCCTTCCTGTCGATGGGCGACTTCCTCAACCGTCGGCTCGGCCCCTCCGGACCACTGACGCGCGCCGGAGCTCTTCAGGCCGCCATCGATAATACTTCCCCGGACATCAACGCCGCCGCCAAGGCGCTCGGCGTCGATGTGGATATGAGCGGCGGCATCCCTGCGGTGATTCCGGCAAATCTCCGCGACGCCACCGGCGATCCCCTCAGCACAGCCGTCGGCATTCCCGGTTATCTCATGCAGCAGGATATCGTGCAGGCCTTCTCTCCGGTCATGACCGCGCGATCCGACACCTTTGTCATTCGCACTCGCGGCGATATCGTTAATCCGGCCACGGGAGAAACCGATGGCAGCGCTTGGCTGGAGGCCGTCGTCCAGCGCACTCCGGATTTTGTCGATCAATCCGATCCGGCGCTCACCGCTCTTGGCAACGCAACTCCGCTCTACGCCGCCGATGGGTCCGCCAACGTCAACGCGGACAACCTCCGCTTCGGCCGTCGCTTCGTCGTCGTGAACTTCCGCTGGCTCAATGAAAATGATCTCTAGCTTCTCCCATCTTGGTTTTCTCGTCCGTTTCGTCGCCTGCTGCCTGCTCGGAGCCGCGCTCGCCGGCCATGCGCAAACCGCCCCGGACGCGTCTGAAACTCCGCGTTTCCGCACGTTGGGGTGGGGCGTTCGCGCTTCCGATCTTCACTATTCGCTCGGCGGAAAAGACGTCCCGGTGCCGGTCTTTGATGCCGGACGCTCCGGGTTTCATCGTCTGCCAAAAACGGACGCCATCCGTTTTTACCGACTCGTTGAAAATGCCGAAGGGAAGGTCGAGCGAGTGACCGTCGCCGAGGTTTCGCTCGCGGATTCAGGGCCGTTGCCGCTCCTCGTGTTTTTGCCCGATCCTGCCGATGCGGCCCGCTATCGCATCGTGCCCGTGGCCGATGACCTCAAGGCGTTCCCGCCGCGCTCGTGCCGCTTTGTGAATCTCACTGCCGTGACCATCAACGCCACGGTGGGTGACAGCGCCGTCGTCGTGCCCGGAGGTGGCGAGCAGGTGGTGGACACGCATCTTGGCGAAGGTGAAAGCAGCACCCGTTACACGACGGTCTTCGTCGATATTCGGGACGACAAGCTGATGCTCGCCTACAACAACTGGGTCTTTCGTCCGGGGCAACGCACCCTCGTCTTCATCTTCCTCGACAAGCAGGGGCGACCGCAGGTCGTCCGCGTCGTCGATGGCGTCAATCAACTGAAACCCGTCGGGCCGACCTGAGCCCCGGAAACGTCGGCGTAAGCCGCGTCTGAAATTTCTTAATCAAAAGTCGGATACACCAAAACCATGCCCATTCCCCGCCTCTTCGCAGTCCTCGCCGTTCTTCTGGCGTTCGCCATGCCCGCCCGGGCCGCCGAACCAATCCCCGCTTTCGCGAACGGGGAACGCATCCTCTTCCTCGGCGACAGCATCACCCGCGCGGGTCCGTGGCATTCCACCATCGCGCTATTCCACGAGACGCGTTTTCCCGAACGGCGCCTCGAATGGCTCAACGCGGGTGTCAGCGGTGACACCGCCACGAATGCGCTTCGTCGCCTTGATTGGGACGTGCTGGCGCGCAATCCCGATCGCGTCGTCGTCATGTTTGGCGTCAACGACGTTGCGATCACGCTCTACGACGGCGACAATGCCCCGGACAAAGTCGCCGCGCGCGAAGCACAAATCACGGCCTATCAAGGAGCGATGCGCACGCTGGTGGAGCGTCTCCGCTCGGCGAAGAAAAAAATCATCCTCGTCACGCCGCCACCCTATGAGGAGCACGGCGATTTTCCCACAGACAAGGTCGTGCGTCCCGGGGCGAACGACGCGGTCACCCGTTGCGCCGATATCACCCGCAGCCTCGCGGCCGAATACAATCTGCCGTTGGTGGACTTCAACGGTCCGATGAACCGGATCGCCGCGGATTTCCAGAAGACCAACCCGGCCTTCAGCCTGATGTCCGACCGCGTGCATCCCACGCCCGGCGGTTATCTGGTGATGGCCTACCAGTTCCTCAAGGCGATGGACGTGCCCGCCGTTGTCGCGACGAGCGAGCCGACAGGAACCAGCTTCACCTACCGTCCGCGCGCATTGCCGCTTCCCTTTGATGCAAGCCAGCGCCGGTTTCTCCCGCTCGTTCCTTTTCAAGAGGAACTCAATCGCGAGATACTCCGCGTGCCAGGTCTCGAGGAGGGCCAATATGAAGTCGTTATGGACGGCGCGGTGATCGGCACGTGGTGGCGCGCCGAACTCGACGCCGGAATCAATCTGGCTGCGGTCGCCGGAACGCCCGGTTATCGTCGGGCGCTCGAAATCAAAAAACATCAGGACGAACGTCATGGCGCCCGCTCCATCGGTCCGCGTGTGCTCGTCGCAATTCGCCATCAAGTCATCGAGCCAGCCGGCGTTAACTTCAATGATGCTGCCGCGGTGGCCGCCGTTCTCAAAGGCAATAGCCAAGGCAAACAATACGACCGCTTCATGGCCAGCGACAAGGAGTCGGCCCGCCGCGCCGAACGCGCCGACGAAGCGATTGCTACCCTCAAGGCCAAACTTCCCGCCATTCAGGTGACCATCCGTCCGGCCGGCCCCGCGCCCGTAGAAAAACGAAAAGCGCTCT
>JBDRJH010000082.1:0-8710 GCA_043815125.1 Verrucomicrobiota bacterium | reverse complement strand
CCTGGCCATGGCCACCTCGCTGACCGTCTTTATTATATCCTATTCCTACTCGCGCATCATCGAACACTTCCCCCATGGGGGCGGCGGTTATATGGTAGCTACCCAGACCCTGGGCCCCAAAGCCGGTGTACTTTCGGGCAGTTCCCTGCTGCAAATCCCGCCCCTGGCCGAAGAGATCATCCCCTACCCGCAGGGCGACCGCAGCATGCTCCAGATCGCGGCCTTCACCAACAACATGTGGGCCCCCGTTGCCAGCACGCTCCAAATGCTCGCGCCGAACACCCGTATCACGATTTTCATGACGGACACAGCTCCCACGCCGGACAACCCCAATCCCACCTCCGTCGAATACCGCAAGGTCGCCGAGGTCCTGCGCCCCGCCGCTTCGTCCCGTTGAACATGCCACATCGCACCATCGCCGGCTGGCTCCTGCTCGCCGCCCCGCTCATCGCGTTGGCCGACGCGCCGCCCGCCCAATCCCTCTGGGACCAGACCGCGCTCGGGCTCTTCAAGGACGCCCACCGCGCCTTCGCCGGACAGCCCGCCGGCGACCGCGAGGCGCGCTTCGGCGAGGCGGTCACACTCCTCAACCTCCAGCCCAAGACCGACGGCAACCTCGACCGCGCCGCCGCCCTCTTCGCCGACATCGCCGCGAACAATCCCGACGACGATCTCGGCGTCTCCGCTCGCTACTTCACCGCGCGCATCGCCCAGGTCCACCGCTTCACTCCCGACCTCAACGCCGCATTGGCCGGCTACCGCGAACTCGCCGCGCTCGACTCGCCTCACCCGCTCGCCCAGCGCGCCGTCGTGCAACTCGCGCTGAGCGAGCTGTTCGATCCCGGCCTGTCCATCGACGACGTCCGCTCCCGGTTTCAACAACTCGCCGCACGCGGCGAACGCCTGACCGTGCCGCCGGTGCGGCGCGATTTTCACCTCGTCATGGGCGACGCCGCCCTGCGCTTCAAACTCGGCCATGACGTCGCCCTCGCGCACCTCCTCGCCGCCGACCGAGCCGGCATCACCCGCGCCATCACCCGGCGCGACACCTGGCTGCGCATCGCCAACCTCGCCCGCCTCACCGGGCAAGACGACATCGCCGCCGACTACTACGGCCGCTTCCTCGAAAAATTCCCCCGCGACTCCCGCGGCCTCATGGTCAGGGAACACCTCGCCTCCCTCCGATGAAACGCGAACGCATCCCCTCCCTCATCGGCTTCTCCCTGCTGGCCGTCTGCTTTGCGCTCTCGCTGCTGCGCATCTTCAACCGCAGCCAGGCCGCCGCCAACCCCGACGAGATCGTCATCCGCGTCGCGCACTGGCAACTCGAGTCCGGCATCCGCGACGCCATCGACACCCTCGCCCGCGACTACGAACGCCTCAACCCCGGCGTGCGCATCGAGCAAAACCCCATCCCCGAGCGCATCTACCCCAGCTGGCTCAAGACCCAGCTCGTCGGCGGCACCGCGCCCGACTTGATCCAGATCGGCAAGGGTTCCGACGACGAGGCGCTGGCCCGCTTCTTCGAGCCGCTCACCGAGGCCGTCGAGCAGCCCAACCCCTACAACGCCGGCACGCCCCTCGCGGGTCTTCCATGGCGCGACACCTTTGTCGACGGCCTCGCCGGCGGCGACAGCTACAAGCCCAACCTGCTCGAATACTACGGCGTGCCGCTGTCGATGATCACCATCCGCATGTATTACAACGTCACCGAGTGGAAACGCATCCTCGGCGACACGCCCCCGCCGCAAGACTTCGACGCCTTCATCGCCATCTGCGAACGCGTGCAAGCCTACGCCGCCAAGTCCGGCCGCACCGTCTTCCCCATCGCCGGCTCCAACTACGGCACGCCCTGGTTCGCCTCCGCGCTCATCGGCAGCCAGACCCAGCGCCTCGCCCAGCAACTCGACGACAACCTCGTCCTGCGCCCCGACCCCATCGACAACGCCCTGCAGTTTCTCGACGGGCGCTGGTCGCTCGACGATCCGCTCTTTGCCAACGGCCTCTCCCTTGCCCGCCAGATCGGCCGCTTCGCGCAACCCGGCTTTGTGCAGGCCAACCGCGACGACGCCTCCTTTTATTTTGTGCAAGGCCGCGCCCTCATGATCGTCACCGGCAGCTGGGACGCGCCTTCCTTCCGCGCGCTCGCGCCGTTTGAAATCGGCGCGTTTCGCCTGCCCATGCCCGCCGCCGATCATCCGCGCTACGGCGCCGGCGTGCTCGGCCCCACCTCGGAGGCCGAGACGCCCACCGGCACGACGTTCGGCCTCACCAAGGCCTCGCGCCACCCCGACCGAGCCATCGATTTCCTGCACTATGTCACCTCGCGCGCCGGCAACTCCACCTTCGCCAAGGTCAGCAGCTGGCTGCCCTCCGTCGTCGGCGTCGAACTGCCGCCGCACGTCAAACCCTTCGAACCGTTCGTCGACGGCTACGTCAACGGCATCGCCCTCAACGTGGGCGGCGGCGCCTCGGTCAACCGCATCGTCGACACCAACCTCAACGCCCTCTTCGACGCCAACGCCGACATCGACCGGCTCCAGCAGGCGCTCGCCACGCAGCTCCCCGCCGCCGTCCGCGAGGACCTGGAGCGCAGCGCCCGGCAATTCAACCGCAACACCGCCCGGCAGGACACGCTCCTCGCCGCACAGCTGATTCTGCGCGAACAAAACCCGGCAGTCGCCGACCATCTGCGCAAGCAAAGCGAACTCATGGAAGCCCAGACCATGCAGGAACTGCGCGCCGCCTGGATCACCCGTGAACTCGCCCCGCCAAAGTAACCATAGTGGTTACTTTTGATCTTCGGTCCCGATGCAATGAACACCGCCGCCGTCCGGTCCCGCCGCCTGCGGCGGGGCGTCAATCTCAGCCACTGGTTTTCCCAGGTGTATCAGGAACCTGGTTACACGCCCGCCCACTTCGAGACCTACATCCGCACCGCGGACATCGCGACCGTGCGCGACATGGGTTTCGACCACGTGCGGTTTCCCATCGCCTGCGAGCCGATCCTCGCGCGCGCCGCCGACGGACGCCTGCCGGGCGACTACCTGGCGCGCATCCGCGAACACATCCTGGATATGCTCGACCACGGCCTCGCCGTCATCGTCGACATCCACCCCGAGGACGCCTTCAAGCACCGCCTCGCGTCCTCGCCCGACGCCGTGGCCGGGTTCGTCGATTTCTGGCGGCAGCTCGCGGGCGCGTTCGCCGACCTCGATTGCGAGCGCGTCTTCTTTGAGTTGCTCAACGAACCGTGCATCCACGACGGCGCGCGCTGGAACGCCATCCAGACCGAGCTCGTCGGCGCCGTGCGCCAGGTCGCGCCGGCGCACACGCTCTTGGTTTGCGGCGACGCCTGGTCGCTGCGGAGCGAACTGCTCGCGCTGCGTCCGCCCGAAGACGCCAACCTCATCGCCAACTTCCACCTCTACGAACCGCACGCCTTCACCCACCAGGGCGCGGGCTGGGTCGGGCCCTGGGCCCGGCAGGTTCGGGGGCTTACCTATCCGCCCAACGCGGGCAACCTCGCCGCGCTGCGGGTCGGGCTGGACGATGACGCCCGCGCCCGGCTCGACGACTACGCGGCCACCGGCTGGGACGCCGCGGTTTACAACGAGTTTTTGCAACCCGTGGCGGCCTGGGCGCGCGAGCACAACCTGCCGCTGATCTGCACGGAGTTTGGCGTGTATAAAAAATTCAGTCCGCGCGCGTCGCGTCTGGCGTGGCTGCGCGACGTGTCCGCCGCGCTGACCGACGCGGGCATCGGCTGGACCATGTGGGACTACGCCGGCGACTTCGCTGCGGTCGTCCGCGAGCACGGCATCCGCATGCCCGACCGTGAACTGGTGGAAGCGCTGGGGCTGCACCCCGTCCACGCATCGACCTGATCGGTTTTGGCGAAGACGTTTTTTTTTACCACGAAGATCACGAAGCAGCACGAAGCTCGGAGACGCGGGTGGAGTTTTTTAACCACAAAAGGCGCGAATGGACGCAAGAGAGCGGAGTTCAGAGCGCCTTTTTTTTGCGAATTTTTGCGCCTTTTGCGGTTAGAAAATCCCCGAGGATCGGCTTCGTGTCCCTTGGTGATCTTCGTGGTTAAAAAATAGTCGCAGGTTACGGCGCGGCCGGACCGGGCGTGTGGAATGCCGGCATAAAAAACGAGCGATAACCGGACGCGCCGTTGCGCGGGATCATCGAGGAGCGCGTGCGCTCGGCGGTGATGTCATCCCGGCTGGCGCGCAGGTAGACCGAGTAATCGTTGTCGCGAAAGTTTTCGGTGGTGAACGAAAGGAAGGCGGTCGCGTGGTCCACGATGTAGGGCACCGCGTCCGCCGGCACCTCCGGCGGGTGCGTCGCAGACACGTAGTTGTAGGCTCCATACAGCTCCGTGGTCGCGCCGCGCGCGGTGAGGAGAAACGGGGCCTGCCCCTCGGTCTTGAAACCGAGAATCCACAGGCGTCCGCCGGTGTTGCGCACCTGCGATTCGATGCCGTCGCCGTCTTGATTCTCGGGGTTGAACTGGCGCGCCCACACGTCCTGATCGTTGAAACTCCAGCCCGACATGAAGACGTCCTCCACGAAGAGGCGGCCGGTGGCGCGCGGGGTGTTGACGTAGGATCGCCGGTATTGGCCCGTGCCGATCCAGCCGCCGCTGTGCCGGATGACGACGGTGCGCGGCGAGTCGTTTTCGAAGATCACCACGCCGCGATACTGCGCGTTGAAAAACAGGTGCTCGAACCACACCTCGGGGTGATCCGTGGCCGTGATGCGAAAGAGCGGCCGGGGATTCCCCGCGTCGGAGAACGGCTGCTCCGCGGCGCCGAGGCTGATCTCCGCGCCCATGCCAAGAACCTGGCGAACGGCGCCGCGCACGGTGATGGTGTCGGAGACGAAGTAGGTGCGGCCGATGGGGAAATAAACCGTGGGCTTGCCGGCATCCATCGCGCGTTGGACCGCCGCGGTGTCGTCGGGCTCGCCGTCGCGGCGCGGGCCCACCGCCTGCCAGTCGGCGAAGTCGTGGCTCCAGTAATCGGGCGCGTCCTCCACGGGCAACCAAGCGTGGTCGGGCGCGGTGGTGGCGGGCCAGGTCAACCAAGCGAGTCGGTCGGACGGTGCGATGATGTCACCGCGCACTCGCAACGGCGCGGCGGGTTCGAGGGCGACGTCCTTGGCGAGCAGGTTGCCGCCGATGTCGAGGGCGTTGACGCCATCGGCGGTGCCGCGCAGGTCGGGGTCGAGGAGCGTGAGCACGCTTTCCGGATGCGTGGTGACGATGGCGGGCACGGTGTTGTCGCTGGTGAGGCGGCGGATGTGCAGCAGGTTGCGGTCGAGCCGGATGCCGACCTTGCGTTGGTGGCGCAGGAGCACGTGTTCGAGCGTGAAGCCGTATTGCATGTCGCCGACGTCGATGCCGTGGTCGAAGCCTTCGATGGCGACGCGCTTCACGTAGCCGGGACCGGGAATGTTGCGTCGCATCGAGAGGCCGGCGTGACCGGTGCCGTCGCCGCTGCGGATGGTCACGTCTTTGACGGAGCCCCAATTGCTGGCCGCCCACTCGATGCCGATGGCGCCGGGGTTTCCGCGGCCGGTGTCGATGGTGAGGTCGAGGATGTTGTTGCGAAATGCCTTGTTGCCGCCGCCGCCGGTGTCGGCCTCGCCCGGGTCCATGATCGAGCCGGTCATGAGCAGCGCCTTGGGCTTGGTGGGATCGCCGAAGCCGGGCGCGTGGTCGACGAGGCGGAGGATGGTGCGCTCGCGCTGCTCGCCTTGCAGCGTGACCATGGCGCGCCAGATGCCGTCGGCGTTTTTGCTCACGAGCGTATCGCTGATGTCGTAGGTGCCGGCGGGGAAATAAATGAAACGGCCCGTGTCGACCGTGTCGGTGATCGCACGTTGGATCGCGGCGGTGTCGTCCGCGCCGTCGTCGGGACGCGCGCCGTAGGGCGGCGCGGTGATGTCGAGCACGGCGTCGGCTGGGAAACGTTTAACACCGGACGTGGCGGGTTGGTTTTTGCGCATCCAGCGGAGCACCGCCTGTTGGCGCGGACCGGGTTCGGCGGTCGGCGTGAGGTCGTCGCGGTCCGGGCCGAGTTCGAGGTTCCAGCCGTGCCACTCGCGGTAGGCGTGATACGACCAGTCCCAGCCGTGTTTTTCAAAGATCGCGATGGCGTCGGCAAGGTAGCGGTCGGCACCCGGCGCCCAGCGGAGCGCGCTGAACTCGCCGACGTAGAGGTGGACGCGGTGTTTTTGCGCAAAGGCCACGGCCGGCGCCAGCGACGCCTCCAGCGCGGCGCGGTCCCAGGGTTGGCCGTCGATCACGCCGGGATACGTCAGCGGCTCGGCCGGCGCGTCAACGCCCTGATGTGTGTAGTTGAACGGTGAATACACATGGAAGCTGTAAACGATGTTCGGCAGGTCGAGCGGTTGAAACGCGGCGAATCCCTCGGGCGAACCCCACGTGGCGGGCTCGACGATGAGTGTGCGCGCCGGGTCGATCTCGCGGATGGCGCGGGCGACGCGCGCGGACAGGGTTTGCCAGTCCTCGCCGGCGGGCGTGACGGTGCGGTCGTCGGGTTCGTTGAGCAGATCGAAGCCCCAGATGACGTCGTGCTCGCCGCGGTAGCGGGTGGCGATGCGCCGCCAGACCTCGACGAAGTGCGCCTGCGCGGCGGGTGTGCTCCAGAAGTCGCCGCTGGAGGTGGCGACGGCGCCTTCACGCGCGACACGTCCGCCGGGCGGCGAGTGCAGGTCGACGACGACCTTCACGCCGAACTCGCGCGACCAGCGGATGACGTCGTCGAGTTTGGTCAGGGCCTGATCGAGCCAGCGGTCGTAGGCGGCGTAATCGTGCGGCGGGGTTTGGTGCGGGATGTGGAGCAGTTGCCAGCGGATGAGGTTGCCGCCCCACTCGTTGGCGAACACGCGGAGGTCCTCGTGTGTCATGTTGGGGTGCGCCATGGCGCCGCGCAGCGCGGGCAGCGCGTGTCCGCGAAAGACCGGCCGGTCGCGAGGCGCGGGCGGGACGTCGAGGGTCTCGCGGGCGGGCGTGATGCGGACGTCGTCGAACCACGCGGTGCCGGCGACGAGTTCGAGGCCGAGGTGAAGGGTGAGCTGGGTCGCGTCGGTCGGGATGAGGATGCGCGTGGAGAAGGTTTGCCACGCAAACGCGCCGTCGGGAAACGACACGATTTGCGGCCACTGTTCGCCGGCGGGCGTGTCGATTTTGAGCATGACCTTGATGCCGTTCCAATCCTGCGGTCGGGCGGTGAGGGCCGAGGATTTTACGGCGGCGGTCAGGTAGATCCATTTGCCGCGCAGGCCGGCAACCGGCACGTCAAATGTGCGCAGCGCGGAGGTTGACGCGTCGTTCTGGGTAATGCGCAACGCGGTGCGGCCGTCGACGTCGGTCGGGAGCGGGGCGGCCCACAAGGTCTGCGTCGTTGCGGGCGCGGGCGACGCGGCGGAAGCGCACAGGCAGAGGAAGAGAACGATCAGGGCACGCGGCAGGACGAGGAGGTGCATCGGGGTAAACGCTCGGCGCGACAGAGGCCGCAGGCGTGGCAGTTTACCATGGGCCGTGGTGCGACCGTTAGTCTGGTCCCGACCGGATGACGGTTGATCGCCGACCGGTGCGCGCTCAGGCGCGGGCGGCGTTGAGCGCGGCCATGATGGCCTTTTGCGTGTGCAGGCGGTTCTCGGCCTGGTCGAAGATGATCGAGCGGGGGTTGTCCAGGACCTCCTGCATGACCTCCTCGCCGGCGTGGGCGGGCAGGCAGTGCATGAAGAGCGCGTCGGGCTTGGCGGCGGCGAAGAGCTTCGCGTCGACCGCGTAGGGCGCCATGAGGGCGAGGCGCTCGCGCTTTTCCTCCTCCTTGCCCATGCTGACCCAGACGTCGGTGTAGACGACGTCGGCGTTTTTGACGGCCTCGTAGGGATCGGTGGTGAAGTGGTAGCGGCCTTCGAAGCCCTCCTGCTTGAGGAGCGCCTGGATTTCCGCGCCGGGGGCGAACTCGGCGGGGCCGGCGAGGGAGATGTCCATGCCGAAGAGGCCGGCGCCGAGGATCCACGAGTTGGCCATGTTGCAGGCGGTGTCGCCGAGGAAGGCGATCTTGCGGCCCTTGAGCGAGGCGAACAGGTCGCCGCCGGGGGCGGCCCAGCGCTCGGCCATGGTGAAGGCGTCGGTGTAGATCTGGCAGGGGTGCAGAAAATCGGTGAGGGCGTTGATGACCGGCACGGTGCCGGCGGCGGCGAGGCGCTCAACTTCGGCGTGGTCGAAGGTGCGCACGATCAGGCCGTGCACGAAGCGGGAGAGCACCTTGGCGGTGTCCTCGACGGTCTCGCCGCGGCCGAGCTGGATGTCGTTTTTGTTCAGGAAGAGCGGATTGCCGCCCAGCTCGTGAATGCCGACCTCGAAGGAGACGCGGGTGCGGGTGCTCGATTTGGAAAAGATGAGGGCCCAGGTCTGCTGCGCGAGCTGCGTGGACAGTTGACGGCCGCGTTCTTGCTTCAGGGTGCGGGCCGCCGCGAACACTTCGGCCGCCTCATGCGGCGTGAAGTCGGTCTCTTTGAGGAAGTGCTTCATGAGGTAAAATGAAGCGGTCCTTGTTAGGGACCGCCGGCAGGGGTTACGAGGGAAAACTGGACCATGAACCCGATTTGTAATCGGGGTCCGGTAGGGCGGCCACTCCGCTGGCCGCCGCGGAACGTGCTC
>JBDRJH010000081.1:0-4224 GCA_043815125.1 Verrucomicrobiota bacterium | reverse complement strand
CCCATCCCCGGCGTCAACGTGCAGGTTGATCAAACCACCCACGCCTTCCGCTTCGGCACCGCCGTCAACAACTGGCGCCTCTTCCCCCAGAACCCGACCGCCGACCACGTCCGCTACGCCGAGACCATCGAGCAGTATTTTAACCAAGGCACCCTCGAGAGCGGCCACAAATGGACCGGCTGGGAAACCCGTCGCCAACAAGCCATCGACACCGTCGATTGGCTGCGTGATCGCGACATGACCGTGCGCGGCCACGTCCTGCTCTGGCCCTCCTGGCGGCGCTCGCCCACGCATCTGCGCGACTTCGAGAATCAACCCAATGAACTCCGCATCCGCATCGCCGCACACTTCGACGACATCCTGGACACCACCCGCGGCCTCGTCACCGATTGGGACGTCGTCAACGAACCCCAGACCCACTTCGACATCCTCGACGTGCTCGGACACGACTACGTGATAGAGGCCTTTCAGACGGCCCGTCTCTTCGATCCCGCCGCGCGCCTCTTCCTCAACGAAGCCCTCAACTTCAACACCGTGGACAAGCTCCGCATCTTTGAGCAACAAGCCCTCGACTGGCGCTCACGCGGCGCGCCCATCGACGGCCTCGGCATCCAAGCGCACTACTCCGGCTGGAGTCTCACCCCGCCTGAAAAAATCTGGGAAGAACTCGACCGCCTCGCCGTTCACGGCTTCAGGCTTCAGATCACCGAGTTCGACATCGATACCGAGGACGAGGATTTGCAGGCCCGCTACCTGCGCGACTTCTACACCGCCGTCTTCGCGCATCCCGCGGTGGACACGATTCAGATGTGGGGATTCTGGGAAGGCAGCCACTGGAAACCCAAGGCCGCGCTCTGGCGGAACAACTGGGACATCAAACCCTCCGGCCAAGCCTACATCGACCTGGTGGAAAACGAGTGGCGCACGCGGACAACCCTCACCACCGCCGCCAACGGCATGGCTTTCGTGCGCGGCTTCCTCGGCAACTACACCTTGACGCTCACGCACGGCGGTGAAACCCGCACCGTCACCCTGAACCTCACCCGCTACACCGCCCCGGTCGAGATCACCTGGTAGGCGCGGCTACACCTCCCCCGCCCCCAAATTCATCTTCCGAAACTCACTCGGCGACTCGCCGCTCAGCCGCTTGAAAAACCGCGAAAACCGAAACGGATCATCAAAGCCCAACGAGTCCGCCAGCTCGGTGATCGTGACGTTGGTTTCCAGCAGCAGGCGGCGCGCGATTTCGAACCGGTGCTGGTCGATCAACACCTTCGCCGGAATCCCCAGATGCACACGAAACACGCGATTCAAATATGCGGTCGAACAACGCAGGTCCGCCGCCAGCGCGCTCACCTGAATCGGCCGGCCCGCCGCCACCGCCCGCTCAATCCGCTTGCGCGCCTCGCGCACCAGATCGCTCTCGGCACCCGTCGGGTTCAACCGCGCGTAGTGGATATCCAATACAGCCGCGAGCAGATGCTCGATGTGGATGCGCACATGGTCATCCGGCTCATTGCCAAGCAACACCGCCGCATGCAGCGCCTGATGAATCAGCGCGCACGCCGGTGCGCGCTCCACGATGCCCGCCGGGAAATGCTCGGTCATCTCCTCCACCACGAACTTGATCGAGCGACCCGACTTTCCCTCGGGATGCTCCAAGTGATGCCAGTTTTGCGGCGGGATCAGCAGGATGTCGCCGTCCGTGAGATCAAAGGTCTTGCGCCCGATTTGAATCGAGAGCGTCTGCCCAACCACCAACTCGATCTGCCAATACGGGTGAACGTGCTTGGTGTGGATGTAGTTGCCAGTCACCGGCCCCTCGATGCGCACCAAGCCCACCGTGAGCTGCGGTGCCGGCCGGCGCCGGTTGAGCTCGTCGAGATGCTGGTTCCACGCGTGTTCGACCGGGTATTTCATGTTGCGATTTTGCTATAACTCTTCGGCTTTTTGCAATTCGGCATGGCCCTACATATGCTATATTATGCTTATTATTAGTATTTTGTGAATATTATTTTTCCCAAAATCAATTGCCCCGGATATGGCAAAAAAATAACCAAACCCCTGATTATGAACACGTCTGTTTCCCCGTTAAACCCCCGTCGTCGCCACGCCGAACTCGTGGTCAAAAACACACCCAGGATGGCGTGGCGGGAGGGCGACCAAAGCGCGTGGCGAGCCCAGTGGCGCGCGCAACTGGAGCGCACCCTGGGGCTTGATCGCCTCCTGGCACAGGAGCGCCCGCCGCTGGCCGTGCGCACCCTCTGGCGGCGCGAACACGAACTCGGCGTCATCGAAAAAATCATCTTCACCGCGGAGCCCGGTTCCGATGTGCCCGCCTACCTCTGCGTGCCGCACGGCTTTGAGGCACCGGGACCGTTTTTCATCTGCGTGCAAGGCCACTCCACGGGAATGCACAAATCGATCGCCGTGGATCTCCACGACAACGAAAAGCCCATCCAAACCGAGGGGGACCGCGACTACGCGCTCGGCTGCATGAGGCGCGGCGTCGCCGCGCTCTGCATCGAGCAACGCGCCTTCGGCGAGCGCGCGGATTTCCCCAGCGACAACAAATGGGTCAACCGTTGCCACAACCCCGCCATGCACGCGCTCATGCTCGGGCGGACTCTGCTCGCCGAACGCATCTACGACGTGGACCGCGGCATCGATTACCTCATGACCCGCGACGACGTCGATCCCGCGCGCCTCGGCCTCATGGGCAATTCCGGCGGCGGCACCGTCAGCACCTTCGCCGGCGGCCTGCTCGATCGGGTCACCCACGTGATGCCGTCGTGCAGCTTCAGCACGTTCGCCGACTCGATCATGAGCATCGACCACTGCTGCTGCAACTACGTGCCCGGCCTGCTCGACTGGGGCGAGGCCGCCGAGGTCGCCGGCCTCATCGCGCCCAGGCCGCTCGTCATCGTCAACGGCCGCGACGACCCGATCTTCCCCATCGACGCAAGCGCGCGGGAATTCGCGCGCCTGCAGAAAATCTACGCGGCGGCCGGCGCCGCCGACCTTTGCCACCACGTCGTCTGCGACGGCGGGCACCGTTTTTACGCCGACCAAGCCTGGGCCGCCATGCTGCCCCATCTCGGTCTGGCAACCGCCGCCGGGCGAACCGGTTCACCGAGCCAATTCTCATTAAAATAATCCACGCCACACCTCCCATGCAGCTCCACCCAACAGATCCCTCCCTGCGCCGCGGTTTCACCCTGGTCGAGCTGCTGACCGTCATCGCCATCATCGGCGTGCTCTCCGCCATCATCATTCCGAGCGTGGGCCGGGTGCGCGAATCCGCGCGCACGAGCCAGTGTCTCGGCAATCTTCGCCAGCTCGGCGTGGCCGTCACCCTCTACACGCAGGACGAGGGCGGCAGCTTCCCCTACGCCTACCACAGCGGAGGTGTTTTTTGGTATCACGCGATATCCCCCTATCTCGGCGATGCACGACACGCCGACCTGCTGTTTTGCCAGGAGGAAAGCGTGCGACCGACCACCGACACCAACCTCACCGCGCGCACCAACTACATCTCCAACCGACGGCTCTTTAGCGACGGTCAGCCAAGGCCCGACGGCTCCATGCCCGGCCGGGTCTCCACCCGCGCCGTTCCCCGCCCCGCCCAGGTCGGGCTGCTCTTCGACGGCGCGGTCAACGCCGCCGGCATCAGCAACCACAGCGCCTACAACCAAGTCGGCCAAAACAGCACCAGCCCCGCCTCCGCCGACAACCTTGTGCCCGACCTCGCGACCGACGGCTCCTCCAACGCCGTGATCAGCTGGCGCCACAACGCCCGCACCAACGTCGTCTTCGTCGACGGCCACGCCGCCACCGTCCCCCTGGGCGAACTCCGCTACGGCAACCTGCAGATCGCCTACTGAAACCGCCCGCCCCGCCACCACCTTTCGTCAACCGCAACCCACCGCACCCACCCACATGAAAAAGCCATCCCACACCTCCCGCCTGCACACGGCCGCCCTGCTGGCCGCACTCGCCGCCACTCCCGTCCTCTGCCAGGCCCAGACCACCTTCGACTGGACCGGGGCCACCGACGGCACCTGGGCCACCGGCTCGAATTGGAATCCCTCCGTCGACGCCCCGCCCGGCACCAACGCCACCGACATCGCCCGCTTCAACGACGACGTCGCCAACTCCGCCGTCAACCTCGACGTCTCCGCCACCATCAACCAACTCGAGTTCGCCTCCGGAGCCGGCGAATAC
>JBDRJH010000080.1:0-3913 GCA_043815125.1 Verrucomicrobiota bacterium | reverse complement strand
GTCCGCGTTCAGACCGTCCCGCAGATCCGGCGGATCGACCACGTTCCGCAGCGTCCAGGTCGTCGCCAGTTGCCCGCCATAGGCCAGAACCGCGCACAGCAGCACGGCCAGCCCGGCGCCTATCGTAAATCTCTTGCTCATCTTCCTCATCCTTTCGGCTTGCCAGCCGCCTGCTATTTGGTTGGGGCGGGACCGGCCATGTTCCGACCGGCCCCGCCTCTCCCGTTGATCCAGCCTAGACCGAGCTGGAGGTCGTGGTCGTGGTCGTGCTGCCGTTGACCGTCGCCTCGGAGCTGCCCAGGGCGTCGGTGATGACGATCGGCACGCCGAACGCTTCCGCGGGGAAGGGCGCCGGAGCGCCAGTCGGATTCGTCGCCGTGCGGCTCTGCTGGAGTTCCTTCTGAGCCGTGCGATTCATCACGATCATGTTCGGGGGCCGTGCCGCCGGGAACTTCGCCAGCGCATCGCTGATGAGGTCGTCCGTCAGCAGGTCGTCGCTCGTCCCGTCGAGGTTGGCGATACGCACCACGTCGTAGGTGCTGCCCACCTGGAGGCCGAACCAGCCGGCCAGGGTCACGCGGTACGCGGAGTAGACGTTGGTCCCGCCAGCGTCCGTCACCTGGACGATCGTCGGGCTGTCGTCGCTCCACACCATGTCGATCCTGCCATCGTTGCCGGCAACGATGCTCACCGCATCCTCGCCCCAACGGATCAGGTACACGCTCTTGCCGCCGGCGCCGCCCGCATCGACGATCTGTCCGACATCCGTGTCGGCATAGTCGTTGAAGTAGGGCAGGCCCACGAACTGCGTGGCCTCGTCGAAGTTGAACAACGCCTTTTCGATGGCGAACATGCCGTTCCGCAGCGCCGCGCCCGTCTCGCGCCGGATGTACTCGGACAGCCCCTTGCGGTAGGCCGAGGCCAGCGCCACGTCGCGGGTGTAGGACGCATCGAGCAGCTCGCAGTTCACCGTCACGTCGGTGAACACTTCGGCCGTGTTGGTCACGCCGGTGTTGATCTTGCGGAACCCGGCGCTCGCGGCCGTGGTCCTGCGGATGTACTTGTGCTGCGTCCCGCCCTGCGAGGCCGGGATGGCCGAGGCCAGCTTGACCACCGGCGCGTCGTCGAGCACGTTGGTCGGGTAGATGTCGGCCATGTTCTGGTCGTTCAGCACGAGCATCCCGGCCAGAGTGTTTGTGTAGTTCGAGGCCATGTCTTTCTTCCTTCGGCCTTTTGGGGCCGTGTTGTCGCTGATCTACTGCTTCGTTGACCGCTGCGCCTTTTTCCAGGGGTCGGCCGTAGCCTCGCCCGGCTTCGCGGACACAGGCGGCGCCCCAGCCTCAATGGCCCGGAGCTTCCGCTGCGCCTCGTCGCACTCGGCCTGCTTGCCGGACAGTACGTCCTTGAGCGTGCCGATCTCGACGGTCAACTCGTCACACCGCGCCACGGATTCATCGCGCGCGGCCGTCACGGCGCTCAGTTGCGCCTCGGCCGTCTCCGCTCGCGTCACGGTCAAGCCCAGCACTTCGGCCTGCTCCCCGAGGGCTTGCTCCAGGGCTGCAATCCGCTCATCCCGAGCGTCGGGCTCTGCCGGCGCCTCCGGTACGGATGCCGTCGCGGGCTCTGCCGCGGCAGCGGTCGATCGCAGATTCTCGGTGTATCGCGTGAGGAACGGCCGCAGCTCGTCGGCGTACCGCTCCACGATCGTCAGAAGTTCGGGCTCGTCGTTGATGGCCTTGAGCACGCCCGGATGCGTGTCGAGCCACTCGGTCATTTCGGCCGCAAGGCTCGCTCCACCGAGGCCAGAGAACATGCCGTCGGTCGCCGCAGGGTCGTCAACAAGGTCCGCCGCGTGTAGTTCGGCGCACCGGGCGTGAGGTAGGTTGCGTGCGTTTTGCGGATCAGGCGAACGAAAGCCTCCGCCATCCGCGCCAAGTCCGTTTTGCTGCATGAACTCATTTTCGGCTTCCTCGTCCCTGGTGAACACGACGCTGGCCCCGAAGTGCAGGGGTTCCTTCGCGGCCATTACCTCGACGTAGTTGCGAAGATCGCCCTTGGGCGACTCGGCCGCGGTGCTCGACAGATGCAGGTCGCCAACCACGCGACCGCTCGGGTCAACGCTCAGACCTTTCCAGCGCCCCAGGAACGTGCCCAGTGCCTCGCTGCACATGTTGGGATGCCCGAACCTGGCCTTGAGCCCCTTGTCGCCGGCCGCGTTCGCCCGCTCGGCTACGGCCGCGCAGAACTCGGAGTCGATCCACAGGTCGTGCCCGAGCGCCTCGCCGGGCCGCACCAGGACCGCCTCGTGCAGCGTGTGCTTGTCGGCGTCAACGCTGCCGACCCCGCCGCCCATGAATCCAGTCGAGAACCACCGCGCTTTCCTGCCTGGCATGACTCGCTCCTATTGCTGGGTTTGCTCGCCCGCCGGCTGACCCGGCGGCGCATCTTCGGCGGGCTCGACTTGGCCCATTAGGCTCTGCACGCTGAACTGCCCGCCCTGCGCGTACAGCAGCGGGATCCCGCTTTTCTCCAGGAACTCCTTTTGCTCGGCGGCGATCTCGTAGGCGTCGTCGCCGTATGAGGCGCAGATCCGCGGCGTGCTTGTCACGCCGGCCGCGAGCGCCAGGATGTGCCCGGACATCTCGTTGGAGCGATCGAGCCAAGGCCGACCTGCCGGGACCCAACGCAAAGACGCTGCAGCTTCTTCGTTGGAAAGTTTTGCAGCTTTGAGCGCCTTGCCGTACCCGAACAGGTCAGCTTCGGCCCAAATCGGCAGCAGCCAACCGCCATAGATTTCATCCAGCACGCCGGTATTCTTGTCGCGTTTCCACTCACAGCTTTCCTCGTACTCGTTGCGATCAGCGATCCGGGCCGAGAAGGAGGCCGTCAGCGAGTCGTAGAACGTGAAGGGGATGTCCAGGGCCAGCAGAATCGACCGGATCAGCTCCCGCGTGAAGGACACAACGGTCGGGTTCGGCGTTTTGCTCTCGATCTCCTCCACCTTGTCGCCGGGGTCCAGGTCCAGGTTGATGAGCCCGCGGCTTTTCATGGCCGTGTTGACTTGCGCCGTGTAGGCGTTGCCCTCGGTGCTGGGCGGCGTGGTCGCCGGGTCGCCCTGCGACGGGAACATGTCGTCAGGCCCGGTGCGCGTGAAGGCCAACCCGAACAGACCCGTGGCCTTGGCCTTGAGCACCAACCACTCCCACACTTCACGCACGTCGGCGGCCTCGTTGAGCGCGGTGAGCAGCGGCGAGACTCCGCGGAACGAGTCAAACCGCTCGGGCCAGTAGGCGTCGAAGATCATGTCCGCGGACGGCACGACCCGCTCATACTCCATTGAGCCGCCCATGCTGCGCGAACACACGCAGTATCCCTCGACCATTCCGCCGGCGCCTATCACCAGCCCCTCGCCCGTCACTCGGTCCTTGTACTCTTTCGGCAGTTCGCTTGACGCCGCCGACGGCTTGGAAATGCGGTCGCCCTCAATGCCCTGCAGCCGGCCGCCCTGCACCTTGAGGCCGCCGCAGTCGCCGGCGATCACCTTGCAGCCCTCGAACATGCGGAGCCACTCATCGCGGCCGTGGCGCCCGAGCGCGTCGAACTGCCGCGGGCGTGCGTGCCACCGGAGCAGCTTGCTCACGGCGGCGTTGACCGCCCGGATCTCGTCCGTATCGCCGGCGATGCGAAAGTGCGGCGTAAACCGGCTCACGTTGTCCAGGTGCCGGCGGATCATCCACGCCAGAATCGACATATTCCTGCGATCTTCGCGCGCCGTAGCCGACGCGGTTTGCCGCTTACGCGGCGTGAGGATGTCGATTTCTGGCGTAGTTCGCGTGGTGGGCTTGCGCCGCCGCGTGGTGTCGTCCACGGCATTGTAGCCCAGGGCGTAGCGGCGCCCGCGCGCCACTTGCGC
>JBDRJH010000079.1:0-5534 GCA_043815125.1 Verrucomicrobiota bacterium | reverse complement strand
TCATGCAGATTTTGGTAATTTTTTTGCGTTTTCTGACTTATGGCAAGACAATAGAACCCCTTACCCAAAATTTTTGCTACATGCTATCCCATGTGTCTGCAAGTGGTTACGCGTTTTCAAGTATTTTTTTCGCTTTTCTGGCTATTAATCCCCGCACTTCACGCCCGGAGCGCCGTCCGGCGGCTTGTCCGCCGTAGCATCTGCTTCACGAGCCTGCGTAGCGTTTCGCAGAGCAGGTTTGGCGAAGGAGGATCACTGGCTCATGCGGACGCGAACCGTCGCGTCGTCGTCGCCGGCGGCTTTCACGGCCTTGCCGATGAGCTTGTTCGCGCCAGCCTCGGCGTCGGCCTTGGCCACACCCTCAGCGGCATCCCAGTACAGCGTCGTGCCGGCGGTGATGGCCTTGCCCTCGCCGGTCGCCTTGGGGAAGTCGAAGACGCCATCGACCGCCAGCGCGCCCAGGGCGTTTGCTTTGATGTCCAGCTTCGCCACGCCGACCATGTCGCCCTGGACAACCACGTCCCCCGAGGCCACATCGGCCCCGGGGGTGTAATCGATGCTGTGTCCGGTCTGCACAAACTTCGCGGTCATGATTTCGATCTCCTTTCAGAGTGTGGGCGCTTACGCCTCGCCCTTGAACTTGCACATGCCCCGGAAGTCCTGCTCCCGGACGCCCAGGTCGAAGTACACCCGGAACCAGATCCCGAGGTTGTTGAAATCGACCTCGCCCTGTTCCACCGTCGGGGTCCGGCGACCCTTCAGGTAGCCGATCTCAAACGTGTCCACGACCGCCGGGTCGGCGAACAGATACCACGCCTTCTCCGACGCCCCGTCGTAGTTCGTGTTCGAGAGGTACGGGCTGGCCACGACCTCCAGGTCCTCGTCCGCCAGCGCGTTGTAGGTCGGGATGTTCTGCTTGTCCGTCGACCCGACAGCCATCAGCATCACCGAGTTCAGAAGCTGGCGAGCCAGCATCTTGAGCGGCGTCGGCACCACCAGGAACTTCGGGCTGATGTTGATCGGCTGCCCGTCGGCGTCCACCTGGTCCAGGAACATCTGCACCGCCAGGGCGAGCGAGTCGGCCGACAGCGCCGTGGTCGCACCCGCCTTGTAGTTCTTGTGCGCGGTGGAGAAGAGGGAGTTCGGGTTCGACAGCAGCCGCGTGAAGAAGAGCTGGTCGATCTTCTTCGCGGCGCGGGCGCCCATCCCGTCGGGCACCTTGAGGAACGCGCCCAGGTCGTCGTTGTAGATCATCTGCCGGGTGAGCGTGAACGTCTTGCCGAACGTCCCCAGCCGGTTGGTCGCCTTGTCCTCCTTCAGGCCGCCGTGCTTCAGCTCGCCGTCCGGCGCGACCGGCTCCAGGTCGCCGACGTCGGTCAGGCGGTAGCGCTCGGACTCCTTGAAGTCGTTGAGCTCGCCCTCGGAGCAGAGCTTCGTGGCCGTCACCGGCTGCGCCTGGAAGCTCTTCAGGAGCCGCTTGTTGGCCACGTTGTTGAGGATGCCCGGCAGCGACACCGTCGAGAACGCGGCACGGATCGTGTCGTTGCAGAACGAACGCGGCACCGACACCCCCTCCATCGCCGCGCACTCGACCAGGAGCTGCTGGAGCGACAGGTCGCGCTCGCGGACCGCGCCCTCGACGATCTGGTCGCCGTAGTCCTTGACGAGCGCCTCCTCGTCGATGCCGGCGCGCAGGCACAGCGCCGCCTCGAGCGTGCGGCCTTCGAGCGCACGGCCCCGCCCGCCGACGGACATCCCGACGTCTGCCTGCGGCCGGTCGGCCCGCATCGCCTTGAGCACCTTCTGCGAGGTGTCCTCGACGCTCCAGCCGCCGCGGACCGCCTCGCGCTCGATCTTGGGGAACTCGCCGCCGCAGACCTCCTGGATCGCGGCAACGCGCTCGCGCTCGGCGCGGACCGCGCCCTCGGCTTCTTCCTTCGCCACGGTCGTGTCCGGAGCACCGGTTGCCGCGACCGTGGTCGGCGGCGCCGTCTCCTTCTTCGCCTGGACCGGGGGCGCCTCGTCCTTCGGCTTTTCCGGCTTCGGCGGGTCTGCCTCCTTCTCGAACGTGGGCGGTTCTTCGCCTGCCTCGAACGCCGCCTTCAGCGCGGCCAGCTTCTCCTCGTCCAGGCCCTCGGCGTTGATGCCGTGCTCTTCCAGCCACTTCTCGAATTCCATGTCACTACCTCCATACAGGTTGAACGTTGCCGCGAGCTTCATGCGGGTGCCGACGTCGGCGCCCACCGCCACGACGGACACCTCCCGCAATGTCGCTCTCTTCACGTGATAGAACGGGCCGACGTGCAGCTGCCCGTTGACGGTGCGCTTCCCGCGCACGAGTTCGCTGTCGTGGACCTCGGCGCCGATCGAGAGCTGCCAGTCGGCACCCGACCGGGCCTGCTCGACGATGCCCTTCGCCTGCGCGCTCGACGAGAGGATCTCGCCGTCAATGAGCAGAGCGTTACCCTCAACACTCGCCCGGACCACGCCGACCCGGTTGCCGGTCCGGTTCTCGTGGTTGGTCAGGAGTGGGACCGATTCGGGCAGCTCCAGCCCCGTCAGGTCGACCACCACCGGATGGCGCCAGCCGGGCAGCGTCATCTTCCCGCCGGAATAGGCGACGCCGGTGACACGCGCGCTCTCAGCGGGGGTGTCCGCCTGCCCTGAGCCTGTCGAAGGGGCCGCCTTGATCTGAATCACGGCCTCGGCCTTCGCCTTGTCGGACGCAGCGTCCGCCCACTGGCGGTTGCAGACGGCGAGCCGCTGGTCCCCGTCGGGGAACTCCTCGACCATCACGCCGTCGCCCATACAGCGGCTCACGAAGTCGTCTCGCTTCTCGCCATCTCTCGGGTCAGGCAATGGCATCGGCCATTTCCTCGATCTCGTTCCGCAGGTCTTCGTTGTCCGCACCATCGTTCGCCGGCGGCGGTAGGGCGGTCTGCTCGGACAGGCCGAGCTTCCGCATCAGCACCTGTTCCTTCGCCCGCTGGCGCAGTTCCGCTTCCCAGTCGAGGCCCTGCTTCGCGTACTCGTGGGCCAATGTGGTGGTGTGGTTCTTGAGCCGTGTCTCCTGCGCCCGGGCCTCCTTCGCCGGGTCCACGTGCTCGGTCCCGTCCCAGAACCACTGGTGCGACGGCAGTCGGCGCAGCATCCCGTCGAGCACCAGGCCGCCGTCCAAACCGACCTCCAGCGCGTACTCCCACAGCCACGCGGACAGCACGCGGTCGAGCACCTTCCTTGCCATGAACGCCTGGTCGACCCGGATGCTCTTGAAGTAGGTCTGGTGGTCGAGACGCCCCGAGGCGTAGTTGTAGCCGGACGAGTTCCCCGCCGCGACGTTGAACGGCATGTTCAGGCAGCGGGCGATCTCGTTGAGAATCTCTTTCTTGAACTCGGCGTAGGTCGTGGCCGGCTGCGCGGGCTCGAGCTGGCTCATCTTCCAGCCGCCGGGCATCGTCAGCAGCATGTTCCGCTCGAGTTCGATGAGGTCCATCGGCTCGACGGCGTCGGCCTCGCCGTTGGGCGGCGCGTCGGTGTAGAGGATGCCGGCGAACTCGGCCGCCGCCTCGGCCGCGCCCAGAACGGCCAGCGTGAACCGACGCAGTTGAGCGAAGAGCGGCAGAGCGGGTGTGATCTCCGGCACGCCACGGTGCTGGCCGGGCCGTTCCTGGCGGAAGACGTGGATCATGTTCGCTGCGGGAACCGTGGCGAACTCGCCGAACCAGTGGCCGGTCGATGCGCCCGGATGGTCTTTGAGTACCCGATACGCGGACGGGTTCCCGTAACGGTCGAGCAGGATACCATCGACATCCGTGTCGCTGACCAGAGCGGTGAGCGGACTGGTGACCTGGTCGGCTTCGATGATCCGCAGGTCGAGCTTGACCGGATGGCAGAGGACGGGGTTGTTGGCCATCACCGCGAACGCTTCGCCGTCCTGCGCCCGTGCCATGCGCATGGTGCGCAGCTTCTCGGCCAGGCAGACCTCGGTCGCCCACAGCTCGAACTCGCGCTCGATCTCGCGGTTGACGCCCGCGTCGTCGGTGAGCAGTTGGAGCCGCGGCCCGGTGCCGACCGTGTCGTTGGCCAGCGTCAGCACGATGCCGCGCGCGTAAGAGTTGTTGGCGACCTCGTACCGGGCGCGGTTGCGAAGCGTGCGGCGGATGTCAGACGAGGCGGCCGCGTCCGCGCTCAGCGCGTCGGCGTTGGCCCAGTGGCGACGGTTGTTGTCCGTGGTCGCGGCCGCGTCGTAACGAGAGAGAATCACGCGGCGCGGGCGCGCCCGAACCAGCATCCGGCCCGGCGCCTTATCACTCAGGGGGGGCCGCTCGACCGTTGCGGTTGTCTGTTGCCCGTTACTCACGCCGGTCTCCATCACGCCGCGCCAGGCGGCACCAGCTTCGAAATGCGCAAGCCGCGATGTCCCTTGGCCACGGCCTCAGACGACTTCACGTAGCGGTCCGCCTCGATCTGGTCCTTGAGCTTGTGCTGCGTGACCCGCTGCCCATCGACCTCGGCCGACGCCGGGCCCTCCGCGCTTTCCTGAATGGCCTTCTTGATCTCGTCCGCCATCGGCTGATCCGCGTCTGCTCGGTTCGTGTGTGCCAGTGCATCGAGGAGGACAAGCGTTGGCCGGCCCCTCTACTGGTTACTTATCCCGTGGCGAGCCGAAATGACGGCGGGAAGACAGGATTCAGAGGAAATCGTTACGCATGTGTAATCTTTCTCGCCGCGGGCCGCCTGGGAGGCCCGGCGCGGGGCAGCGGTCGCCGATCAGCAGAGCTGTTTCTCCGAGGTGATGACCCGTGCGCCACAGTTGCGGCACTCGCGTCGGCGTAGGATGCGACCTCCCGGCGCGGGGCGCGTGTAGACCACGCGGAGATGTTTGCACCCGCACTTGCGGCATTCCAGCCCGCGGGATTCTGTGGTCTGGCTGTCGGCCATCTACCCGCGCCCCCTCTGCAAGTCCGAGAGCTTCACGCGCGCCCGTTGCGGTGGCGCTTGCGCTTCGGTGCCGAACAGCACTGCGCCCTGCGCCGACGCGGCCACGGCGCATCCGACCAGGCAGTCCAGCCAGTGGTTGTCAGGATTCCCGGCGCGGGCCTTCCACTCGTCAACCGTGCGCCCGCGCGCCTCGGTGCGGACGCGGTATTCGGCGGTCAGATGGTCGGCGATCAACCTGTGGGCCGCGCCATCACGGCCGTAGAGCGACAGGCAGCCCTTGTCACCCATCGGCGTGGCCAGCCGGGCGTGGATGAAGCTCTTCCAGTAGTTCGTGTCGATCAGCATGTACCGGACGGAGCGGCGCCCGCGCACGTTCGGGACGCGCCAATGATGCCCGATCCGGTCGCCGCGCTTCCGCTTGTACTCCGAGAACGGGATGCTCGACGCGCCCACGTACCGCCCGTGACTGGGCATCAGCACCGACGCGTGCGCCGACTGCCGGCAGAACTGGTAGACCACGTCGGTCGACTGCCCCCAGTTGGCGTCGATCAGGCATCGCCCGATCCGCAGCATGGCGCCATCGTCCCGGCGCC
>JBDRJH010000078.1:0-17435 GCA_043815125.1 Verrucomicrobiota bacterium | reverse complement strand
CCTCGCGAGCGAGGCCCCTACGTCGGAGCGTCGGCCTTCAAACCTCCTCGACGCTCACCGGGTAAACCCGGCCGCCCAGGGTAAGATTGTATTTTTTACCCGGGCCGGCGGGCGTGTTCGATGTGGCGACGCTGACGGCCGGCTTGGCCGGCGCCACCGCGGTCGCCGGCGTGGCGGGGGCAGGCGAGGCCGGCAGCACGTCGGGCTTGGGCGCGAGCACCTTGGCCAGTTCCTGCGGGAACATCGCGTGGAGCACGGCGAGCTCGTCGGTGGCGGGAAAACCCTTGGCCTTCAGCTCGGCCTTGAGCGCGTCCATGCGCGGCGCTAGCAGGTCGGCCGCGCGGCCCTCGATGCGCTTCAGGCCGGTTTTCTTTTCAGCCATGGCCAGGAGCTCCACATCGACCGGGCCGGGGGTGCGGCCGTATTTGCCCAAGAGGATGTCGATGGCGGGCTGCGAGAGGTTTTTCCAACGGCCGAACTTCACGTTGAGCATGGCCTGGGTGCCGACGATCTGTGAGGTCGGCGTGACCAGCGGGATCCAGCCGAGGCATTTGCGCACGTAGGGGATCTCGAGCATGACCTGGTCGAACTTGTCGGCCATGTTTTGCTCCTTCAGCTGATTGCGGAAATTGGAGAGCATACCGCCCGGCACCTGGTAGCAGAGCGTGTCGCTGTCGACGCGCTCGTTGGCCGGCGAAGTGAACTTCGACAGGTCGGCGTAGACGCCGCTGAAGTAGTCGCGCAGACGCTGCAACACGCCGGGATCGTAGGCGCCGGCGGGGCAGCGCGGGTGGCCCTCGAGCAGGGCGACCATGCGCACGGTGTCGGGTTGGCCGGTGCCGTTGGCGAAGGGCGTAATGGAAACGTCGATACTATCCACGCCCGCGTCGACCGCCGCGTAGTAGGCCGCACCGGCCAGACCGGCGGTGTCGTGGCTGTGGAGGACCACGGGGATTTTGACGCGCTCCTTGAGTCCCTTGATGAGGGTGTGGGCGATGTGTGGCGGGATCAGGCCGGCCATGTCCTTCACGCAGATCGAGTGGCAGCCCATGGCCTCGAGCTCGACGCCGAGCTGGAGGAACATGTCGACGGTGTGCACGGGGCTGGTGGTGTAGCAGATGACGCCCTGGGCGTGTTTGCCGGCGGCCTTCACGGCCTTGACGGCGGTGACGAGATTGCGGGTGTCGTTGAGCGCGTCGAAGATGCGGAATATGTCCATGCCGCGCTCGGCGGAGCACTTCACGAAGGCGGTGACCACGTCGTCGGGGAACGACGTGTATTGCACGATGTTTTGCCCGCGCAGGAGCATCATGTGCGGGGTCTTCGGGAGGGCGGCCTTGAGTTTGCCGAGGCGCTCGAAGGGATTTTCGCCGAGGAAGCGCAGGCAGGAGTCGATGGTTGCGCCGCCCCAGGTCTCGACCGCGCCAAAGCCGAGGCCGTCGAGGTCGGCGCAGGCGGGCAGCATCTGCGCTGTGGTCATGCGGGTGGCCGCGAGGGACTGGTGACCGTCGCGCAGGACGGTGTTGTTAAAGATAACCGGTTTCATCGTGCGCCGAGTCTAGCCGATGCGCGCCCGCGATGAGCGGCACTTTTTGCCAATTAGTCGCCGTTGGTTGGCGAGACAAGGAGGGCGGACATTCCTGTCCGCCCCGAGCGATGTCACTCCGGTGTGCGACACCGTTGGCCGGTTTGCGCACAACGGGGCGGACAGGAATGTCCGCCCTCCTTCACGCCTCCAGCAGCGGCACGCCGTAGGTCTCGGCGAAGCGGTCACGGCTGACCAGACGCAGCCCCTGTGTTTGCGCCTGTGCGATCAACATGCGGTCAAACGGGTCTTGGTGATGCCACGGCAGGCGGGCGGCGGTGACGGCGTGGGCGGTCGAAATCGCCAGCTCCAGAAAACCGGCGCGGGCCAGCGCGTCCGTCCAGTTGTCGGGCAGGCTGAGTTTGCCGCGGGCGATCTTGATCTCCAGTTCCCAAACGGACGCCGGGCTGTAGAACACGGCGCGCGCCGGATTGCGGATTTCCGCGGCGGACATTTTCGAAAGCTTTTCCGGAGCGATCAGCGCCCAAAGCAGCGCGTGCGAATCGAGCAACAGGTCCATGGTTCAGGCGTTGGGGTCTTCGGCCACGGCTTGGCCCGGGGTGTCGTCCTGCGGCGGATAAAACCAGCCCGTCACCTCGTCATCCGGTTCCCAGCAATCGGGCGATTCGGTTCCCTGGCCGGCCAGTAACCCCAGTGGCCGCGGTGCGCCGGCTCCGCCCACCGGCACGAGGCGAACCAGTGGCTTGCCCGCCTTGGCGATCACAATGCCCTCACCGACAAGCGCTTCTTCGACGAGTCGCGAAAGGTGAGTCTTGGCCTCCTGGATATTGATGACCTTCATTAAACCAAGTCTGGTCTGGTTTGGCCTGGGGTCAATTCCAGTCTCGAATTCGGGCCAGCGCCGCCACCACCGCGGTTTCGGAGCGCAGAATACGTTGACCCAGATGAACCAACGTAAACCCCGCCGCCCGCAGCAACTCGCGGTCGGCGTGGTCCCACCCGCGCTCCGGCCCGAGCGCGAGCACCGTGTGCCCGGCAAAAGTGTCACTCATTAAGTGACACTTTCCGAGTGGTCCGGTGGCTTCGTAGGGGTCGAGGGCAAGGCGGCGGACGGGCAAAGTGTCACTTAATGAGTGACACTTTGCCGGTGGGGGCGCGTCCGGCGCGGCGGCGGGTTTGTAACCTAATGGGTTACTCTTTTGCAGGGCTTCGGCGAGGGTGTGGGTCCAGGTGATCTCGGGCAGGCGGGTGTCGAAGGCCTGAGCGGCGCCGGTGAGGAGGTGGCGGCGCCACTCGCCGGAGGTCCAGAGACTGCTGGTGGCGTAGTTGGGGTCGGTGCGGGCTGTCGCCACGAAGTGAATACAGGAAACGCCGATAGTGGTGGCGTCGCGCAGGATGTCGCGGGCGGTCTGCGGGCGGGGCAGGCCGATGATGAGCGTGACGGGTGGCAGGGGCGGCGGCTCGCGGGTGGGCTCGAAGGTGAGGGTGAGCGTGTCGGCGTTGATGGTGACGAGGGTGGCCTTGCCGAGCGGGCCGTTGATCAGGCCGGCGTCGAAGGTGTCGCCGGGGGCGCGTCGCAGGACTTCGACAATGTGCCGGGCGCGTGCGTCGGCGCGGGGCAGCGGCGGCAGCGTGCGAATGTTCGTATTACGAACATTGGGTTCGGGCGGCGCGGCGAGTTCGGCGGGGTCGAAGAGGACGAGGTTCATGGCGGATTTTTAAACCACGGAGAACACGGACGGCACGGAGTTGCTTGTCGATATGCTCGGGAGCGGCGGAAGCCACCGGTGTGGCTGATGCATTTTATCTCGGTGAACTCTGTGTGTTCTCCGTGGTTCGACCCATTGGTCGGATCAGGCCAGGATGCCGTCGATGGCGGCGAGTTCTTCGCTGCCGAAGTCGAGGGTCTGGAGCGCGGCGAAGTTGTCTTCGAGCTGGCTGACCTTGCTCGCGCCGATCAGGGCGGTGGTCACGCGCGGGTCGCGCAGGATCCAGGCGAGGGCCATTTGCGCGAGGCTTTGGCCGCGATTTTGCGCGATGGCGTTGAGGGCGGTGATCTTGGCGAGGACTTCGGGGGAGACCTGCTCGGTCTTGAGGAAGCCGTGGGCCTTGGCGGCGCGGGAGTCGGCGGGGATGCCGTGGCCGAGGTAGCGGTTGGTGAGCAGGCCTTGGGCGAGCGGGCTGTAGGGGATGCAGCCCATGCCTTCGGTCTCAAGGACATCGAGCAGCTCGGGTTCGATCCAGCGGTTGAACAGGTTGTAGCAGGGCTGGTGAATGAGCGCGGGCACGCCGAGTTCGCGCAGGATTTTGGCGGCGCGGGCGGTGTCCTTGGCCTGGTAATTGGACACGCCGACGTAGAGGGCCTTGCCGGAGCGCACGGCGTGGGCGAGAGCGCCCATGGTTTCCTCGAGCGGGGTGTCGGGGTCGGGGCGGTGGTGGTAGAAGATGTCGACGTAGTCGAGGCCCATGCGCTTGAGCGAGGCGTCGAGCGAGGAGAGCAGGTATTTGCGCGAACCAAAGTCACCGTAGGGGCCGGGGTGCATGCCGTAGCCGGCCTTGGTGGAGATGATCAACTCGTCGCGGTAGGGGGTGAGGTCGTCCTTCAACATGCGGCCAAGGAACAACTCGGCGGAGCCGGGGGGCGGGCCGTAGTTGTTGGCGAGGTCGAGGTGGGTGATGCCGAGGTCGAAGGCGCGACGCACGATGGCGCGGCCGGTCTCGTAGGTGTCGACTCCGCCGAAGTTGTGCCAGAGGCCGAGCGAGAGCAGCGGGAGTTTGATTCCGGAGCGTCCGCAGCGGCGGAAGTTGGCGGGAGTGGCGTAGCGGGTGGGTGCGGCGGTGTAGGGCATGGGAAAAAATGAGAAGTTGGAAGTTTGAAGTAAGAAGTAAGGTGGAAGAACGAACGTAGGGCGGAAGTGTGCGGAGGTCGGGTCCGCTCAAGCGTCTTACGTCAAACTTCCCACTTCTTACTTGGCTCAGTGTTGGTGGCCGGAGACGACGCCGTAGGCCCAGAGGGTGTCGGTCCAGAGGTGGGTGCCGGTGGCGTCGAGCAGGGTGAGTTTGAGTTTGTAGTGGTCGGCGGGGTCGACGGGTGATTGGCCGGGGCCGAAGGCGTTTTGTTCGGCGTTCCAGGCTAGGGTGTCGGTGCCGAAGCGGCCCTTGATTACGAGGGTGGAGCCGGTCGGGGGGGGCGGGGTGCAGCCGATGGCGAAGACGGGGCCGCGCACCCAGCCGAGGGACAGGCGGTGTTCGACGCCGGCGATGTTCACGGTGTGGACCGTGCCGCCGCGTTCGCCGCGCTCGGCGTCGTGGGCGAGTTCATGCAGGCGGTGGTTTTGCCAGGGGACGTAGACCATGGCGGCGAGCACCACGAGGGTGCCGGCGATGGCGATCCAGAGGCCGAGGGGACGGCGGGCGGGACGCACGAGCACGGGTTCGTCTGAGTAGGACATGGGGGTGGGTTAATGACCAAGGACCAATGCCCAATGACGAATGATCGGCGGCGAATGACGAATGAAAAAAATCGTCGGCGGCCGGGCGGGGACGATTCATCGGCGGCAGAATTGCCGCCGCGCTTTCAGGGTTTGCGGAAGAGGTAGTGGCTGACGAGCCATTCCTCGCCGTCGCGGTAGCCCCAGAGCTCGGCGCAGGCCATGTAGAAGGTGCGCCAATAGGCCCACCACTTGACCGCCTGGTCGGGTCCGTAGGCGTCGCGGAAGAGCGGCAGGATTTCCTGGCGATGTGCGTCCATGTTTTGCAGCCAGTGCTCGGCGGTCTGTTGGTAGTGGCGGCCGTTGACCTTCCAGTCGGAGACGAGTTGGAGGTCGTCCTGAAATTGCATGAGCAGGTCGTGGGCGGGCATCTGGCCGCCGGTGAAAAAATAACGGCTCATCCAGTCGGAGGCGTCGCGGGCGACGAAGTGGTAGCTGAGCGCGTGGTGGGTGAAGATGTGGGTGAAGAGCAGGCCGCCGGGCTTGAGCCAGCGGGCGATGTTGGCGAACAGGAGTTGGTAGTTTTTGAGGTGCTCAAACATCTCGACGGAGACGACGCGGTCGAAGGATCCGGCGGTGATGTCGAAGGCGTTGATGTCGCAGGTGATGATGCGGAGGTTGGCGAGGCCGCGTTTGCGCGCCTCGCCGTCGATGTATTCCTTCTGCGTGCGCGAGTTGGAGATGGCGGTGATCCTGGCGTTGGGGAATTTTTCGGCGTTGTAGAGGCAGAGGGAGCCCCAGCCGCAGCCGAGTTCGAGGATGTGTTGTCCGTCGGCCAGCTCGGCGCGCTCGGCGTAGAGCGCGAGCATGTGTTCCTCGGCCTGATCGAGGGTCTCGGTGCCGGCGGGGTAGAGGCAGCCGGAGTATTTGAGCCGTCGGCCGAGGCAGTGATGGTAGAAGGGGGTGGGGACCTCGTAGTGTTGCTCGTTGGCGGCGGCGGTCTGTTCGGCGAGCGCGCGGGTCTTGAGGTCGGCGACGTAGGCGGCACGGTCGTAGCGCGTAGTCTCCTCGCGGATACGCTGCTTGAGCAGCCGGCGGATGCCGATGCGGACGAGCGAGTCGGGCAAAAGATTTTTTTCGAGGAGGGTGTCGATCATTTCGAAGTAAGAAGTGGGAAGGATGAAGTAAGAAGTAGGAAGGCCGGTCAGCGTTTGGGCGGGAGGGGGACGAAGACGGAGACGCGTTTTTGGTAGTCGCGGTAGGCGTCGCCGCGGGAGCGGATGGATTGCTCTTCGGTCATGGGGATGCCGGTGACGAAGAGCAGCAGGTAGAGGATGGCGGCGGGGGCGATCAGGCCGAGCCAGCCCCAGGTGGCGGGCAGGGCGAAGAGCGCGAAGGCGACCCAGGTGAGCCAGACAAAGAAGTAGTTGGGATGACGGCTCCAGCTCCAGAGACCGGCTTCGCAGACCTGGCCGCGGTTGGCGGGGTCTTTCTTGAAGGCCGCGAGTTGGCGGTCGGCGAGGGTCTCGCCGGCGATGGCGATGAGGAAGAGGGCGAGCGCGGCGTAGTCGAGCGGGGTGAGGCGGGGTGTGTCGCGGCCGGTGGCGAGCAGGAAGGGGGTGGCGAGGATGACGACGGAGAGGGCTTGGAGTTGGTAGAACTTGAACATTTCCCAGCTGAAGTTTTTGGCCCAGCGGGTGCGCATTTCTTTATAGCGGCCGTCTTCCTCGGGGTGGTGGCTCATCACGCGCCGGTAGAGGTGGGTGCCGAGGCGGACGGCCCAGAGCGTGACGCAGGCGGCGACGAGGACGCGGCGCGGTCCCCAGCCGTCAGCCAGCGCGGCGTAGATCAGGGCGACCGGTGCGAAGGCGTAGCTCCAGACGATGTCGACGATGCCGTAGTTGTCCATGCGCCGGGCGATGAGGAAGCAGCCGGCGAAGAGGGCGACGCAGGCGGCGAGAGCGAGGGCGGCGAGCAGGAGCGGGTGCATGGGTGGCGTTCAGGCGGTTTGCCGCCGCACAAAGCGGCGCAAAAGCGGGCGGGTGCCGTAGTAGACGGCGCAGAAGAGGAGCGGGGCGGTGAGCGTCCAGGCGGTGAGGGCGTGGAGGCCGGCTTGCCCGAAGCGATGGAAGAACTCGCGGAAGGTGAGTTCGTCAAACGCGCGGAGCATGTCGATGACGGAGAATTTGTCCTCGGTGGAGGCGCCCCAGATGCGTTCGCCGAGGCGCACGTAGACCAGGATCATGACGAGGTGCAGCGGGGTGAGCAGTTGGTTGATGGTTTGCAGGATGGGCTGGTTCATGCGGAACCACAGGCCCACGAGCAGGCAGATCGTGGTGGTGGTGCCGAGAAAGGGGAACAGCCCAAACGTGAGCGCGGTGGCGAGGGTGGCGGCGATCTTGTCGGGGGTGACGCCTTGGGTGAGCAGCGCGGCGATGGGGTCCAGCAGGCGCCGGCGCCAGAAGCTCCGGTGCGGTGCGGGGGGCTGGTCGGCGGTGGCGTCGGGTCGGCTCACGCCAGAAGGTTTTTGGCGGCCAGCAGATAGACGATAATGCCGGCGATTAGAAACGACACGGGCATCGTGAGGTGACCGGGGCAGCGCTTGGTGAAGACCTGGGTCAACGCCTGCGGATCGTCGGCGCGCACGGCGAAGAGTTCGCGCAGCATGTAGGCGGCGAGGGCGAAGTTGCCCCAGAGAATGACGACCGGGAACCAGAGGATGCGGGCGGCGAGGCGTTGTTCTTTCCAGGCGATGAGCACGTAGAAGGTGATGAAGCCGAAGTAGGCGTCGAGCAGCGTGACCTGGAACCACGGATTGCCGGTGACCTCGCCCGGGATGTCGAACATGGCCTGCACCAGCGAGGCCTGCACGGTGCCCCATGTCATGACAATCAGGATACCGATGAAGAGGGTGCGGAGGAGGTGGATCATGGGGGCGCGTCGATGGGCGCTCAGAGCGCGAGGTTGTTGGGGCGGGTGTAGACGGCGTGGACGACGGAGATGTTGCGCAGGGCGAAGGCGGCTTCGCAGTAGTTGAGGTAGTAGCTCCACTTGCGGATGAAGCGGTCGTCGAAACCGAGGGCGCGCACCGCGTCGAGTTTCTGGCGGAAGGTGACGTGCCACTCGCGCAGGGTGCGGGCGTAGTCCTGGCCGAAGTCGTCGATGTGGTGCAGGCCGAAGCCGCCGGCGCGGGTCATGAGCTGGTTGACGCGGTTGAGCGAGAGCAGGAGCGAGCCGGGGAAGATGTGTTTTTGGATGAAGTCGACGCCCTTGCGGAGCTCTTCGTAGCGGCCGTCGGGGCAGGTGATGAATTGGAGCGCGGCGATGCCGGCGGGTTTGAGCACGCGGTCGAGCGTCTGGCAAAATGACGGCAGGTAACGGTGGCCGAGGGCTTCCATCATTTCGATGGAGACGACCTTGTCGAAGCGGCCGGTGACGTCGCGGAAGTCCTGCAGGCGCACGTCGACGCGGTCGGAGAGGCCGGCCGCGGCGATGCGGCGGGTGGCGAGGTCGTGTTGTTCCTTGGACAAGGTGAGGGTGGTCACGCGGCAGCCGTATTTGCCGGCGGCGTGCAGGGCCCAGCCGCCCCAGCCGGTGCCAATTTCGAGCACGTGGTCGTCGGCGGAGAGGCGCAGGTGTTGGCAGAGGGCGTCGTTCTTGGCGCGCTGGGCGTTTTCGAGGGAGAGTTGCGGTGCGTCGGCCGGCCAGCGCGCGCTGGAATACATCATCGTGGGGTCGAGGAAGAGCGCGAAGAAGTCGTTGGAGAGATCGTAGTGCGCGCTGATGTTGCGACGGGCCTGCGCGCGGGAGTTGGGACGCAGCAGGTGGCCGACGCGGTTGGAGAAGCGCAGGAGGTTGAGCGCCCAGCCTTGGGCGGCCTTGGCTGAGGAGCCGGAGAGGGTGGGGGCGTCGTCGAGGTTGAGGATGAACCAGGCGATGACGGCGGTGAGGTCGGGTGTGTCCCAGTCGCCGTCGAGGTAGGCCTCCGCGAAGCCGATGTCGCCGGCGAGCACGCATTTTTTGAAAAAGGATTCGCGGCGCACGCGGATGGCGGCGGCGGCGGGGATGCCGAGCGGGAGTTGCACGGCTTGCGCGGTGGCGTGATCGCCGAAGTCCACGGCGCCGCTTTCGGGGAACTCGAGGTGGAGGTGTCCGCGGGTCATGCCTGCGAAGGCCTTGAGCAGTGCGCCGCGGTAAAAGCCCCCGTTGGCGACGGCGTTCGCGAAGGTGGTCGATGTGGCGGTTGGGCTGGCGGTGTCTTGGCTCATGACGTGGCGCGGGGAGTCGGATCGGTGGCGAGTCGGGGCCCGGGCTCCGCGGCGTGCCCGCGGTCGGGGGCGCCGTGGTGGCCGGAGATGGATTTGTGCGGATGGTGCAGGTCGCGCTGGTCGGCGGGCCGGGCGGCCTTGGCGAACCAGGGGACTTTTTTCAGGAAGAGGCGCAGCGCGTGCCAGTGAATCAGGGTGATGACGCGCAGGGTGAGCAGCGGGTATTTGAAAACATACGACGCGAGCGCGCCGTCGGTCAGCGGACGGGCCGGCCCCGCGAGGGTGCTGGTGAGGGTGCGGTCCTCGCCGATGTAGTCATCGATCTGCACGGCCAGGCGTTCGTCGGGTGTGCGGAGTTTGAAGTCGAAGGCCACATCGACGTCGGAGAACGGCGACACGTAGAAAAACTTTGGCGTGCGCAGCCGGAACACCGGTCGGCGACCGGCGGGGTCTTCCTCAATGTTCGTATTACGAACATCGGACGCCGGAGTCTCCATGGCGGCGCGCGCCGGGTGCAGCGTGTCGGGGCCGAGCACGTAGCTTTTCATCTCGCGAAAGGTGTTGGTGACCTCGGCGATGGCCGCCACGGGAGCGCCGGCGGCGTCGTGGACGAAGTAGAACGACACCGGATTGAACAGGTAACCGAACATGCGCGGCAACGTGACCAACTCGACCCGCGCGCCGTGCCCCGGGTCGATGCCCTCCGCCGCCAGCCGCGCCAGCACGCGGGCCTTCAGGGAAGCGGGTTTGTCACCTATTAAGTGACAAACCGGTTTGCCGGACGGGTTGTGCAGCGGCTCGGCGAGGGGGAGGTGGTCGCGTTCGCGGAAGCTGAAGAGGTTGCCGCGGTTGACCGAGAAGAGCCGCAGGCGGCGTTGCAACAGCTCCAATTCGTCGAGATCGAGCCCGACCATGAAGATCCGGTAGGCGAAACGATGCGCCCGCGGGAGGAGGCGGGCGTGCATCACCTGGCATTCGTAGAGTCGGGATCGCATGGCGCGTGGTTTCAAAGCCGCCGGCGGGCGGGCGACTTGCGAAACAAGTCCTCCCGGGCACACCGACGGGGTGGTCAACTCCCCATGTTACGCCCGAGCGGTCGTGATGGATGCGCGGAGATTGCGCGCCGCCGACCGACGGTGCTCAGGCGCCGCCCCGCAGGCCGGCCATCGTCATGGCGCTGAACAACAGCAGCGCGGCGAACGCGACCCACACGATGACGGGCGGGCTGGCCTTGATGTGCGGGGTCGCCGCGATGGCCTTCTGGTAATCGGCCGAGTAAACCACGCGGCCGGGGGGACCGAATATCAGGAACAGCACGTAGGCGCAGATGGCGATGCCGGCGGGGCCGATGACGTGGAAAAGGCCGAACCCGGGCACCGCGAACAAAATCAGGCTCAGGCCGGCCAGCACCCCGCCGCGGTAGCGAAACGCGGGGTCGAGCCGACGAAAACCGTAGCCGGCGATCACGAAAATCACGCCAAACGCGGCCAGGAACAGGCCGACCGGCGTGGGCGTCTCGGGGGCGCGTCCGCTGAGGATCATCGCCGCGCGATGGATCAACAGGATGGCCGGCAGATAAAAGAGAATGCCGATCGAGCGGATGCACTTTTCCCACATCAAATGGCGCTGGCGGATGGCCAGCGGCGAGTCGGGACGGGTGTCGGCGGACCGGGCGGATTTTTTGCTCTGGGGTGGTGCGGGGCGGAGGCGTTGAATCGGTTCGGTTGGGGGGCGGGGCGGGAAAAGTCCGGGCAAACCACGGACCGGGCTCACGCGCCCCACGGGTCGCGACCTAGCAGGAGTTCGGCCAAATGAACGGCGCTCATGAATGCGTCCTCATGAAATCCATACCGGAAGTAGCTGCCGGCGAAGTAGGTCTCGGTGGTGCCGCGGGCGGCGACGTTGAGTCCGGGCAACGCTTTTTGCGCCTGCACGGCGGCGAGGTCGAAGAGCGGGTGTTCGTAGGCGATGGTCTGGATGACCTTGGCCGGGTCGATGGCCTCGGCGCCGTTGATGGAGACGAAGTATTGCTCGTGGTCGCTGACGCCCTGCAGCGCGTTCATGTGGTAGTGGGTGGCGGGCACGACGTGGCCGAGTTCGTCGCGGGCGAGCTGGTAGTTCCAGGCCGACCAGGCGAGCAGGGTGCGGGGCATGACGCTCGCGTCGGTGTGCAGGGTGGCGGTGTTGGCCTGGTAGTTGAAGGCGCCGAGCAGGTCGATCTCGGCGGGGGTGGGGTTGACCAGCAGGCGCAGGGCTTGGTCGGCGTGGGTGGCGACCACGACCTGGTCGAAGTCCCGGGAGGCGCCGTCGCCGGAGAGCACGCTGACGCCCTGCCCGTGGCCGCGGCGGACGATGCGGGTGGCGGGGCAGGCGATGAGGATGCGCTCGCGGAAGGGGGCGATCAGACGCTTCAGGTATTCGCGCGAGCCGCCGTCGACCGTCCACCACTGATGCTGGGTGTGCAGACCGAGGAAGCCGTGGTTGTGAAAAAACCGCAGCAGGCTGGCCGCGGGAAACGACAGCATCAGCTCGGGCGGGGTGCTCCAGACGGCGCTGCTCATGGGCACGAGGTAGAGGTCGAAAAAGTCCTGCCCGTAGCCGCGCCGGCGCACGTAGTCGCCCAGGGTTTCGCGCTCGACGGCCGGGTCGTCGAGCGCGGCGACGGCCTCCTTGTTGAAGCGGTTGATCTGCGACAACATTTTCCAGAAGCGAATGTTGAACAGATTCCTGCGCTGGGCGAACAGGTGGTTGAGCGAACTGCCGCACCATTCGAGTCCGGTGGCGTCGTCGCGCACGGAGAACGACATGTCGGTCTTTTTGACCGGCACCTGCAGCTCGTCGAACAGGCGGCAGAGCAGGGGATAGGTGACCTTGTTGAACACCATGAAGCCGGTGTCGATGGGCACGCGGCGCACGGGGGAGCCGGGAGAGGCGGGCGCCTCCTCGGCCTCGACGGTGTTGGTGTGGCCGCCGACGTGGTCGTTTTGCTCAAAAAGGGTGAGATCGTGGCCGGCGCGGTGCAGGAAGCGGGCGGTGCCGACGCCGGCGATGCCGGTGCCGATGATGGCGATGCGGGACATGGAAGATGGACGAAGGAAGAAGGTGGATGGTCGGAGTCGTGCGGCGAGGGGTCTGCAAACAAAACGGCCCGCATCGGGGTGTCGATGCGGGCCGGGGCTAAAAAAACGCGGCGCGGGTTTATTTTTGCCCGGGCTTGGCGACAGCCTCGGGCGCGGTGTGGCCCGGGGTGTCCTGGTTTTTCTGGAGCTCGTGGGCCAGCGAGGAGAGGTCCTTGTGCTGGGCGGCGGGCTCGGCCTGCTTGGGCATTTCGGTCTGGGCGGCGGCGGCCGTGGCCACGGCGAACGCGGCGGCGGCGGGCACCACCTTCTTGAGCGAGGAATACTCGGGGTGCAGCGTGACGGCGCGCTCGGCGGCGGCGACGGACTTGTGGTGCTCGGCGTGCATGCCCTCCTCGAGGACGGACTTCGGCACGGCCTTCAGGCCCCAGATCAGGCCGGTCCAGGAAAGCAGCTTCAGGCCGTAGTAGGTCGGGTCGATCTCCCACCAGTAGAAGCCGTTGCGGGTGGAGCTTTGGTAGCGGTGGTGGTTGTTGTGCCAACCCTCGCCGAGACAGATAATCGCAAGGATGAAGGAGTTGCGCGAGTCGTCGGTGGTCTTGAAGCGGCGCTTGCCCATCAGGTGGGCCATGGAGTTGATGCAGGCGGTGCCGTGGAAGAGGGCGGTGGTGGAGACGAAGAAGCCCCACACAAGCATCTGCCAGCCGTTGGTGCCGAGGCCGGGCGCGAAGCGCTCGAGCAGCGCGCCGAGACCGAACATCGAGAACGCGTAGAGGATGGGCACCACGAGGTCGAAGCGGTTGAGCCAGACCAGTTCGGGGAACTTCGCGAGGTCCTTCACCTTGGAGTAGTCGGTGGGGAAGTTGCGGCGCGAGGTGATCCAGCCGATGTGCGACCAGAGGAAGCCGTGCACGTGCGGCGAGTGGGCGTCTTCCTCCTCGTCGGAGTGCTGGTGGTGGTGGCGGTGGTGGTAGGCCCACCAGAGGGAGCCGCGCTGCACGGTGGTGCCGGCCCACAGGGCGAGGAAAAACTGGCCCGCGCGCGAGGTGCTGTAGGTCTTGTGCGAGAAGTAGCGATGGTGGATGCCGGTCACGGCAAACATGCGCGGGAAATAGAGCGCGACGGCCGCCCACGCGGCGAAGGCGCTCACGCCGACCCAGAGGACGCCGAAGCAGCCGAGGTGGAGAACCACAAACGGCATGACGCGCACCCAGTCGACCTTGTCGGGCTCGTTGCGCATCTTTTCGGCCCCGTCGGGGCAATAATCGGAGTCGATCCACTGGACCATCGCGGTGCAGGCGCGGCGAAACAGGGAAGGACGGGTGGTGGAGGAGGCTGACTCGGACATGAAAAAAATGGTGCTAAAGGGGGCCGACCTTAGCCGCGGCCCACGGCGTGGCGCAAGACGCGTTTGGGAGGGATCCAGGTTGTAAAAAAACGCCCGCCGCGGCGTCTTGCCACGGGGGCGGTGGGCGGATTGGCTCCGGGCCGAATGGAAACCGGAGACAATCAGAGGACCGCACCCATCGGCACGGAGTTCCCTCCGGTTAAGAAACGGGAGATATTTGGTTGGTGTTGCTTCGATTTCGCCAACTCGGCCTTCACCACGGTCATCATCACGGTGGTCTACGCCGCCTATTTTCAAAAGGTTGTGGCCTCGGGGGATGCGCGTGCCGAGGGCTGGTGGGGCACGGCGCTGGCGCTTTCGCAACTGCTGGTGATCTTCGCCGCGCCGCTGGTCGGGGCCATCGCCGACGTGACCGCGCGCAAAAAGGCCCTGTTGCTCGTCACGGTGCTGGTTTGCTCGCTCGGCACCATGGCGCTGGCCTTGGTCGGCGAGGGCGAGGTCTGGCTGGCGCTCGGGCTGATCGTGGTGGCCAACGTGGCCTTTTCCACCGGTGAAAACCTCTGCGGCGCGTTTCTCCCGGAGTTGAGCACGCCGGAGACGGCCGGCCGCATCTCGGGTTACGGGTGGAGCGTCGGTTACTTCGGCGGCCTGCTCAGCCTGGTGCTGGCGCTGGTCGTGATCGGCGGCGAGGGCGGCGCGGCGCGCGTGCCGTGGACGTTTGTGATCACCGGCGCGTTTTTCCTGCTGGCCAGCCTGCCGACGTTTTTGCTCATGCGCGAACGCGCCCGGCCGGCGGCTTTGGCCAAGGGCGAGAGCTACCTGCACCGCGCCTTCAGCCAGCTCGCCACCATGCGGCGCGACTTGCCGCGGCATCGGCGGCTGGCGGTGTTTTTTGTGGCGATGACGGTGTTCCTCTCGGGGCTGACCGCGATCATCGCCTTTGCCGCGCTCTTCGCGATCAACGTCATCGGCATGACCCAAGAGCAGGTCATCGGCCTGTTCATCGTGCTGCAACTGGCCGGCGTGGCCGGCGCCTGGGGCTTCGGCCTGTGGCAGGACCGCGCCGGGCCCAAGCCCGCGCTCGCCGGGGCGCTGGTGCTGTGGATCGTGGTCTGCGCGTGGGCGGGGTTTTGCCGCACGGTCACCGAGTTCTACGTGATCGGGGTGCTGGCCGGCATCGCGATGGGCGCGCTGCAATCAGCCGCGCGCGCCGTGGTCTCGACGCTCACTCCGGCGGGTCGGCAGGGGGAGTTTTTCGGCTACTGGGGCTTCTTCGCCAAGCTCGCCGCGATGGTCGGTCCGCTGAGCTTTGGCTGGATGATCAGCCAATTCGGTTACCGCGCCGCCATCTTCGCCAACGCCGGCTATTTTCTGGTCGGCCTGCTGATCCTCCTGCCGCTCAGCCTGCGCCCGGAGCCGGGCCGGGATTGACGCCGCCGGAGGGGAGGGGATTTGTCGTTGAATTTTGGATACGGTCCTCAGTAGGCGCCGCCGGAGGCGGCGGCCGGCCCCGCGCCGTGGAACTCGGCCAGGATGGCCGCGGCGCTCGACGTGCCCAGGCGCGTTGCGCCGGCGGCGAGCAGGGCGTGCGCGTCGGCCAGCGTCTTGACGCCGCCGGAGGCCTTCAGGCCGATCCTGCCGGTGCGCGCGGCGGCCCACGCGGCGATGTCGGCGACCTTGGCGCCGCCCGTGCCGAAACCGGTCGAGGTCTTGATGAAATCCGCCCCGGCGGCCTCGCAAATCTCCAGCGCGATGCGTTTCTGATCCGTGGTGAGGAAACACGTCTCCACGATGACCTTGATGAGCTGGCCCTGGTCGTGCGCGAGCTCGGTCAGGCGGGTGACCTCGGCGGTGACGTCGCCGAAACGACCCGCCTGGAGCGCCGGGTAGTTCATCACGATGTCGACCTCATGCGCCCCGGCGTGGTGGGCGATCTTGATTTCCTCGGCCTTGGACTCGATGCAGAAGCGCCCGCTGGGGAACCCGATCACCGTGCCGATGCGCGTGCCCGTGCCCTCCAGCGCGGCGGCGGCGAGCGGCACGCTGGCCGGATAAATCATCACGCAGGCGAAACGGTGGCGGGCGGCCTCGGCGCACAAGTCGAGGATGTCGCCCTCGGTGGCGTCGAGCCGGAGATTGGTGGAGTCCAGCGAGGCGGCGAGTTCGGCGGCGGTCGGCGTCATGATGCGGCCAACATGCGGAAGGTCGCGTCCAGCGCAATCCCGCGCATGGGGTCCGGGCAGTCCGCGCGGCGGTCCGACACGGTCCGTGGTTCAAAATGGCGTTGTCAGCGGGAGGCTTAAAATCACCATCCCCATTAATGCGATTAATCGCCCAGTGTCTTGTTGGCATCGTCGGACTCGTGGGCGTGTTGACCGCCCGGCCGTTGGAGCCGGTGGTGTTGCAGTTGAAGTGGCGGCACCAGTTTCAGTTTGCCGGCTACTACGCCGCCATCGAGCAGGGCTACTACCGCGAGGAGGGCCTGGAGGTCGAGCTGCGCGAGGCCGTGCCGGGACGCGATCACGTCGACGCGGTGTTTTCCGGCGAAGCCCAATACGGCGTGGGCAACTCCGATCTGCTCCTGTCCCGGGCCGAGGGCAAACCCGTCGTGGTGCTCGCGCCGATCATGCAGCATTCGCCGCTCGCACTCATCGCCCGGCAAACTCCCGTCGTGCAATCCATGCAGGATCTGCACGACCGCCCCATGATGATGATCGAGTCGGAGAAGGCCGAGATCCTCGCCTACTTTAAACACGAGGGCGTCGACATTCTCCCGCTCGACATCCGGCCCCACACGCACCGCATCGAGGACTTCATCGAGGGGAAGGTCGACGCCATGTCCGCCTACGTCACCGACCAGCCCTTTTTTCTGCGCGAGGCCGGCGTGCCCCATCTCAGCTTTATGCCGCGCGCCGGCGGCATCGATTTTTACGGCGACACCCTGTTCACCAGCGAGGACCAGCTGCGGCGTCACCCCGCGCAGGTCCGGGCCTTCCTCCGCGCCAGCCTGCGCGGCTGGGACCACGCCTTGGCCCACCCCGAAGAGGTCGTTGATCTCATCCTCGCCAAATACAGCCGGCGCCACAGCCGCGAACACCTGCTCTTCGAGGCCGCCAAAACCGCCGAACTCATGCACCCCGGACTCATTGAGGTGGGTCACAACAACCCCGGACGCTGGCGCCACATGGCCGACACCTACGCGGAGTTTGGACTGTTGCCGCGCGACTTTCCCCTGGATGGCTTTCTCTACGATCCCGATCCCAAGGCCGATCTGCGTTGGGTGTATTGGACGCTCGGCGTGCTCGGTGTCGCCTCCGCCGCCGCCTGGGGCTGGATCCTCCCCCTGCGCCGGCTCAACGTCCGCCTGCGCCGCGAGATCGCCGAACACGCCCGCACCGAGAACGCCCTCCGCCTCGCGCGTGACGAAGCCGAGCGCACCAGCGCCGAGAAAAGCCGCTTCATCGCCTTCATCACCCACGAGGTGCGCACCCCGCTCGGCGGCTTTGTGGGTCTCATCGACCTGCTGCGCGAAGCTCCGCTCACCGCCGACCAAACCGACAACCTCGCGCTCATGGAACGCTCGGCCGCCAATCTCGTGAGCCTCATCAGCAACGCCCTCGAACAGGAGAAAATCGCCGCCGGTCGCCTTGAGGTTCATCCCTCGCCCGTCGTGCCCGGCGAGATCCTCACCTCCGTCGGCGACCTCTTTCGCGGCACCGCCCGGCAACGCGGCCTGCAACTCGTGGTCACCCTCGGCGAAGACCT
>JBDRJH010000077.1:0-2374 GCA_043815125.1 Verrucomicrobiota bacterium | reverse complement strand
GAGGATCTCGTCGAGGCCGCTGTTGCCGTCGGCGGCGTAGGTCATGGCCTTGACGACGGCGAACCACGCGGGATCGCCGGCATTGACGAAGGCGCCGGCGAACTCGGCGTTGACGTCGGGTTTTCCGTCGTAGGGCGGATTGTCGAGGTAGAAGGAGGCATGGCCGGTGCCGGCGGGCGAGGGCAGGCCGAGCGAGGCGGAGCCGTCGGGGTTGAGCGTGGTGGCGAGCGTGCCGGCGGCGGGCGATACACCGCGCGGATCGACGCGCGGACCGGTGCCGCCGGGCACGGGTGCGATGGAGCCGTCGGCGGCGTAGATGCCGGGGCGGTTGTCCTCGCCGAGGGAGATGTAGCCGACGACGCGGATGTCGTCGGCGGTGCCGGGGATGTTGTCCGCGCCGTTTTGCAGGTCGGCGACCTGGGCGCGGGTCATGACGCGCGGCTCGACGATGACGAGTTTGTAGCCGTTGGCCTGGACGGTGGAGAGCAGGGCGGCGTTCCACACGCCGTAGTAGATGTAGTAGGGATCGCGGCTGGAGAAACGCTGGAGCGGGGCGGCGGCTTGGGCGGCGGAGGCGGATGCAAGCGCGAGGGCGACGAGGGCGGTGACGTTGAATTTTGGATACATGACGGGGCGAAAGCAGGAGTGGAGAGGGCGGACGAAAAAAAGCCCGTCGCTCACGGGAACGACGGGCTTGGGGGAAACACTCAGGGAGCGGGGATATACCAGATGGCCTGGGTGGCGGGCGTGTCGGGCGCGAGTTCGGCGAGACCGGCGTTGTCGCTCGTCACGAGGAGGAGGAAGGCTCCGTCCGCCTCGGCGAAGAGCGCGCCGCCGGCGCTCGGGTGGTAGAGGTCGCGAGGGATGCGCCACTCGAAGGTGGTGGCGGTGCCGGTGGTCGGGGCCATCGTCACGGTGCGGCCGGGGAGCGGGGTGAGCGCGCCGTCGTTCCAGGCGCCGCTCTTCTGGCTGTAGGCGCCGGTGTTTTGGAGCAGCATCTCGGAACCAAAGGGCAGGCCGTGGGGCGTGAAGCCGGTGGCGGCGGTGAGGTCGGTGTCGAGGTAGGTGTTGTTGAACGCGGCGGCGTAGTCCACGGCCGACCAGGTGTCGATGCGGAGATAGATGTAGTCGTCGTCGTTGGCCAGCCAGACGGCCTTCACGTCGGCGGGGGCGCCGGCGTGGTCGCCGGTGGCGTCGTCGTAAACCTTGGCGGCGGAGGGCCAGTCGGCGCCGTTGCCGTCCACGGTGATGGTGGCGCGGGTGGAGTGCGACACGACGGGCGGGGCGGCGAGGACGTAGCGAAGCGAGCCGGCGTCGGGGGCGAACTCGGCGGGGCCGGCGTTGTCGCTGGTCAGCAGGATGTTGACGGGCGTGCCGCCGAGGCCGAAGACGGGCTGGCTGGCGCGGACGCCCGCGCCGGAGGGATGCACGAGGTTGAGCGGGATGCGGTATTCCCAATCGTCAGCGGCGACGGCGTAGGGCGAGATGCCGAGGGTGGCGAGCCAGCCGTCGTTGAAGCCGCCGCCGCCTTGGGAGTAGAGCTGGTCGGACTGGTTGAGCAGCTTGGAACTGATCTTGCCGAGCGAGTGCGGATCGAAGCCGGGAGCGACGCCGACCTCGGGATCGAAGTAGAGGTTGTTGCCCGAGAGGGGCATGTCGTGCGTATTCCAAGTTTGGATACGGAGATAGAGGTAATCGTTGTCGTTGGCGACCCAGACGGACTTGTAGTCGGTGACGGCGCCGGCGTTGTCGGACTGCGGGTCGTCGAGGAGTTTGGCCTGCGCGGGCCAGTCGGCGAAGCTGCCGTCCACCGCGATGGTGGTGTAAACGGAGGGCTCGGCGAAGGTGTAGGTGGCGACGCCGGCGAACTCGGTGGAGCCGCTGGTGGCGAGGACCTTGAAGCCGTCGGCGACGAAGACGTCGCCGCCACCGACGCCGGCGGGGTGCTGGATATTGCGGGCGACCTTCCATTCCCAGCTGGTGGCAGAGACGGCGAAGGGCGCGATGCCGACGGAGGTGATGGTGCCGTCGTTGAAGTTGCCGGCCTTCTGGCTGTAGAAGATGCCGCCCTGGAGGAGGAGTTCGCTGGCGATGGTCGGCGCGCCGCTGGGCTGGAAGGCGGTGTCGCCGCCGGCGAGGTCGGTGTCGAAGTAGAGGTTGTTCAGCGCCTGCGGGAAGTCGTGGGAGTTCCAGGTATCGACGCGGAAGTAGATGAAATCGGCGTCGTTGGCGACCCAGATGGCCTTGATGTCGGAGGGGGCGGCGCCGTGGTCGTTTTCGGGGTCGGTCCAGACGAGGGCCTCGGCAGGCCAGTCGGCGAAGGCACCGTCGATGTCGATGGTGGCCCAGGCGGAGCCGGAGTCGCGCTGCGGGG
>JBDRJH010000076.1:0-5336 GCA_043815125.1 Verrucomicrobiota bacterium | reverse complement strand
GTCCTCCGCTGATTCGCATCCGGCCAGCCAATACCGGCCGACCTCGCCAAGGCCAGCGCCAATCTACCCGCGGCAACACCCGCCCCGAACGGGGGATAAGCAAGCGCGCCAGCGCGCTTGCGCTCATTGGACAACGTGATTGGCTCACGCGTTCAAAAAATGATTCGAAGCACCGGCCAACACACTCTCGCCGTCATCGCCGAGCTCGGCGACCTCGCCCGGTTCACCGCGCGCGGATTCGGCGCGGCGGTCGGCTCGCGCCGTCTGGGCCGACGCTTGGTGCGCGCGGTTTACGAGCAGGGTGTGCGCTGTCTGCCGGTCATTTTGATCGTCGGCCTGTTCACCGGTCTCGTGCTCGGATTGCAGGGTTATTACACGCTCAACAAGTTCGGCTCCACCAGCCTGCTCGGCCAACTCGTCGCCCTGACGCTCTCGCGCGAACTCGCGCCGGTGCTCGCCGCGCTGATGATCGTCGGCCAGGCCGGCTCGGCCCTCACCGCCGAACTCGGCATCCAGCGCAACAGCGAACAGATCGACGCGCTCGAGACCATGGGCATCGATCCCTACGGCTACCTGATCGCGCCGCGCCTGATCGCCGCGGTGCTGGTTTATCCGATCATGACGGTGTTCTTCACGCTGATCGGCCTGACCGGCGGTTACCTGTCCGCCTCGGTGCTGCTCGCTCTCGAGGGCGGCGTGTATTGGTCGTCCGTCTACAGCGCGGTCGGCCTCGTCGACGTGCGCGAGTGCCTGGTGAAGGCCCTCGTCTTCGGTGCCATCACCATCGCGCTGTGCTGCCACAACGGCTTCAACGCCCACCGCCGCAGCGGCTCGACCGGCGCGCGCGCGGTCAGCGCCTCCACCACCCGCGCGGTCGTGCTCTCCAGCATCGCGGTGCTCGCGACCGACTACCTCATCACCTCATTCCTCGTATGACCGCCCAACCTCCGCTTCTGGAAGTGCGCGGACTGCGCAAACAATTCGGCGAACGCGTCGTGCTTGAGGACGTCAGCCTCACCGTGCCGCGCGGCACCGTCGTCGCCATCATCGGCAAGAGCGGCACCGGCAAATCCGTCTTCCTGAAATGCCTCGCCGGCATCCTCCGGCCCGAGGCTGGCGAGATGTTCTTTGATGGCCAGCCCCTCGGCGATGGCGACGACGAATCCCGCGCCGCCTTTCGCCGCCGTTGCAGCTACCTCTTTCAAAGCAACGCCCTGCTCGACTCGCTCAACGCCCGCGAGAACGTCGCCCTGCCGCTCGAGCAGACCACCCTCATGCCCAAGAAGGAGATCGCCGAGCGCGTGCAGCACGCCCTTGACCGGCTCGAACTCGGCGGCGACGCCAACCGCTACCCCGGCCAGATGTCCGGCGGCATGCAAAAACGCCTCGCCCTCGCCCGCGCCATCGTCACCCGCCCCGAGCTGGTGCTTTTCGACGAACCCACCGCCGGCCTCGATCCGATCCGCCGCAACGGCGTTTTTGAAATGATCGCCCGCTACCAGCGCGAGTTCGGCTTCACCGCCGTGGTCGTCACGCACGACCTGCCCGAGGCCCTCGCCGCCTGCGACCGCATCTCGCTGCTCGACGGCGGACGCACCCATTTCGAAGGCGACGCCGCCACCTTCCGCGCCTGCGCCACCGACGCCGTCGCGGCCTTCCGCGACAGCACTGAACACTTGGAAAACCGCATCGCCGCCATCCGCCGCGGCGAACCCTGCCTCAACGAGGACCTGTCATGAAATACTCCGCACTCGAACTGGCCGTGGGCACCCTGGTCCTCGCCGGCCTGGCCGCCATCGCCTTCTTCGCCCTCAGCATCGGCGGCGGCACGCTCATCGGCCGCGACACCTACCTCGTGAAGGCCCGCTTCACCAACACCGGCGGTCTCAAGCCCGGCGCCAATGTCGCCGTCGCCGGCGTCAGCGTCGGCCGCGTCGAGGCCGTCGACCTCGACGACGCCTTCGCCGCCATCGTCAGCCTGCGGCTGCGTGGCGCGGTCAAGCTGCCCGAGGACACCATCGCCTCCATCCGCACCAGCGGCCTGATCGGCGACAAGTTCATCGCGCTCGCCCCCGGCGGCGCGCTCGACGACCTGGCCCCCGGCGACCTGATCGTGGAGACCGAGTCCGCCGTCGACCTCGAGTCGCTCATCAGCCGCTTCGCCTTCGGCAACGTCGACTCCGCCAACACGCCCGCCGCCAACGACCAACCCGCCACGCCATGACCACCCGCCTCCGTTTGCTCCCCCTCGTCGCCGGCCTCCTGCTCGGCCTGTTTTCAACGTCCGCCCTGAGCGCCTCCGCGTCCGTCGACGCCGCCACCGCCACGCTCAAGGGCGGCGTCAACGAGGTGCTCGACACCATCTACAAGGTCCAGTCGCCCGAAGCACTGGCCGCCGCCCTGCGACCGATCCTCGACAAACACTTTCAGCTCGAAACCACCACCCGCCTGGCCGTCGGTCCCGGCTGGCGTCAGTTCACGCCCGAGCAACGCAAGCGCACCACCGAGTTGTTCGCCGACCTCGTGCTCAAGACCTACACCCGCCGCATGACCGGCGACGCCCGGCCCGAGATCGTCTACCTCACCGGCACCGACCTCGGTCGGGGCAAGGTCGAGCTGCCCACCACCATCACCTACCAAGGGCAGGTCTACTCCGTCGTCTACCGACTGTCCGAGGACACCGGCGCCTGGCGCATCTACGACGTCATCATCGAGGGCGTCAGCATGGTGGCCAACTACCGCGGCCAGTTCGGCGCGCTCTACAACAAGGGCGGCGCCGACGAGATCATCCGCACCCTCGAGACCAAGGCCGCCGAACCCGCACCCGCTTCCTGACCAGACCAAACCTTCACGAAACCCTACACATCATGAAGTCCCGCCTGACCATACTCGGCCTCGCCGCCGCAACCGCCATCCTGCCGCGACTCTCCGCGCAGGTCGCCGCCCCCGCCAACGAAACCGATCCGCTCGACGACTACGGCGCCTACGACAGCGTCGCGGTCAACGACCCCCTGGAACCGGTCAACCGCGCCGTCTTCACCTTCAACGACGTCGTCTACGAGCACGTCCTGTGGCCCGTCGCCCGCGGCTACGAGCGCGCCGTGCCCGCCGACCTGCGCACCGGCGTGAACAACGTCTTCAACAACGTGCGCTACCCCGTGCGCCTCGTCAGCTCGCTGCTGCAGGGCAAGCCCGGCCGCGCCGCGCAGGAGACCAGCAAGTTCATCGTCAACACCACCGTCGGCATGGGCGGCCTGTTCCGCGTGTCCGACGGCATGCCCGCGTTGGCCAACGTGCCCGCCGAGGACCTCGGCCAGACCTTCGGCGCCTGGGGCATCGGCCACGGTCCCTACCTGGTGCTGCCCGTCTTCGGCGGCATGAGCAGCCGCGATCTCGTCGGCCGGGTGGGCGACGCCTACGTCTCCCCCCTCGGCTGGAAATACGTCGAGTGGGACAGCCGCCGGTGGACCGACGACTGGGGCTGGGAGGCCGGCACCGCCATCACCGTGACCGAGGCGATCAGCAGCCTGCCCGGCGGCCTGCACCTTTATCGCGAGATGAAAAGCTCCGCGCTCGATCCCTACATCGCGGTGCGCGACGGCACCATCAGCTACCGCAACGAACAGGTCGCGCGGTAAATCAAAAAGGCGGGCCCGCACGCGGCCCGCCTTTTTTTGGGGCGTGGTTCACGCCGGCGGTCAGTCCTCCTGATCCGCGGCCCAGACCGCCTCGTCGAATTCCCCCTCGCCGCGCGCCACGATGGTTGAGACCACCGCGTCGCCGGTCACGTTCACCGCGGTGCGCACCATGTCGAGCAGACGGTCCACCCCGTAGATCACACCGATGGCGGCGACCGGCAGGCCGACCTGTTGAAAGACCATCGCCAGCATCACCAGGCCGACGCCCGGCACGCCGGCCGTGCCGATCGAGGCCAGCGTGGCGGTGAGGATCACCATGAGGTAACCCTGCAGGCCGATGTCGATGCCGAGGGCCTGCGCGATGAAGACCGTGGCCACGCCCTGCATGATGGCGGTGCCGTCCATGTTGACCGTCGCGCCCAGCGGCACGGTGAACGAGGCCACGGCGCGGTTCACGCCGACCCGCTTTTCCACCGTCTCCAGCGTGACGGGGATGGTGGCGTTGCTGCTCGCGGTGGAGAACGCGAAGAGCTGCACCTTGCGCATCTTTTTGAAGAAGCGCAGCGGACTGACCCGCGCGAACACCGCCAACAGGCCGCCGTAGGTGACCACGCCGTGGATCACCAGCGCCAGCAGCACCAGGAAGAAGTATTGGCCCAGCGCCAGGATCGCGCCGAAGCCCTCCTGCGCGAAGGTGCGTGCGATCAGCGCGAACACGCCGAACGGCGCGGCCAGGAGCAGCAGCGAGACGAGCTTGAGCACGACCTCGTTGAGATCCGACGCGAGGGCGAGAACGCGCTTGCCCGGATCGCCCGAGAGGCAGAGCGCCAGGCCGAAGAGGATGGCGAAGACGATCACCTGAAGCATGTTGCCCTGGGCCATGGCGGCGAACGGGTTGCTCGGGAAGATGTTCAGCAACACCTCGGTGAACGGCGGACTGTCGGCCACGCTGAAGTCGGTCGCGTGATCTAGTTCAAACCCCGCGCCCGGCTGGAAGAGCAGGCCCAGGCCGATGGCGATGCTGATGGCGACGGCCGTGGTCGTCAGGTAGAACGCGAGCGTCTTCGCGCCGATGCGGCCCAGCCGGCGCACGTCCTCCAACGCCGCCGTGCCGGTGATCAACGAGAGCAGCACCAGCGGCACCACGAGCAGTTGAAGCGAACGGATGAAGATGCTGCCGACGAGCGGAAACACATCGTCGACGAAGAACCCCGCGACGGGTCCGTCGACGCCGACGCGGTTGAAAATCGTGCCGACAACGATGCCGAGCGCCATGCCGACGATGATGTTGCGGGTGAGGTGGTGCGGCTTGTTCATGGGTGGATTTTTTTTCGGGGTATGCAGCCGGTGGCGTGCCGGATGGAGCGCGCGCCCACCCTTGGACCTGGGCGGCCAAGGTCAATCCCCAGAGGAGAAACACACGGCCGCCGAACCCCCGTATTCTAATACTGGATACGAAAAACCGGTATCCGATATTCCATGCAAAATCCGCCGGCGGCCCGCAAAGCATACTTGCAATTCATCGGCGCTCATTGAAGCTGCTGCTGCGCGGCGCACAGTGCGTCACGCATCCACGCGGTGAAAATTTTCCCGCGCGGTGTCAGAACCAGAACCAAAAATACCCACAGGAGAAACCATATGGCCAAAGCCAAAAAGACGGTTAAGAAACCGGCCGCCAAGAAGGCCGTTGCCAAGAAA
>JBDRJH010000075.1:0-4310 GCA_043815125.1 Verrucomicrobiota bacterium | reverse complement strand
GACTGCGCGTGCGGGGTCCACGTCGGGTTGTTCAAGAATTCGCCATCATGGAAGGAGTCGGCGACGAGTTGCCGGGCGGAGCTGTGGCTGGCGACGTAGGCGACATAGGCGCGGGCGTAGGCGCGGTAGGTCGTCCAGGTCGCCTCGGTCCAATCCACGACGTTTGCCGGGAGGCTGGGTTGGCCGGAGAGGCCGGGCACGTGCTGGCCCACGATGAGGTGGGGTTTCCAGCCGTTGCGCCGGAACGAGGCGAGCACGCCGGACAACTGGCCGCGAGGGACGAAGGTCGTCCCGGAGATGTCCGAACCGATGTCCACGTTGATGGCGCGGGCGCTGTTGGCGCCGAGGGGGGTGAAAACATTCTCGACGAGATCCTGATTGATCGGTTGCTGGATCGACGCGGAGTTGAAGAAGCTGCGCAGGATCCCGTGGTCGTCGCGCCCGCGGGTGCTGACTTCCTGGGAGGCCCGCACGTAGATCCGCTCGGGGGTGGCCGTTCCGAACTGGAGTTCGTCGAGATGAAACGCGGCCTTGCCCGCGCCGGTGGTGAACACACCAAAGCCGTTGCCGCCATTTGAGGCGGGCGAGAGGTCGTCATACCTCGCCGCCGAGCCCGTCGGCACGCCGTCCACATAGACCTGCACCCGAAGAACGCCTTCGGCGTCGCGGTATTTGCGCACGTGGTAGTCGTGGAATTGGTCGTCGAAATAATTCGCGGTGGAGACGGTCACCGCAAAGGTGCCGAGGCCGCCGCTGTTGTTGGTGAGGGCCAGCACGTGCTGGCCGGTTGGGGTGTCGTTAAACCAGCCGAGAAGCACGGTCTTGCCGGTCAAGGCCCCCGCCACCACACCCTCGTTTTTGAAGCCGATGGTGAAGGCGGCGGTCGTGTTGTTGGCCTGCACGTTGAGCGCCGGGGCGGAAGGAATCCGCAGCCTGATGTGGAAGCTGTATTCGTTTTCCGCCGGCTGCTGTTCCGGTGTGCCGGAGATCGGCATGAAGATGGCGGCGACGCCGGTGCCGGGATCGCTGAACGCAGCGACGCCCTGCGCGGGGGAATTGGGCGTGATGCTGCCGGCCTTGCTCCATATGCTCTGGCCGGAGGGCGGGGTGGTCGCGTTGGGGGAGTAGCTGCCGTCGTAGCTGCCGCCATGCCCGAGCCAGCCGGCGCAAAGGGTCGTGATGCCCAGCAGGGGCAACAGAAGGGTGAGACGGGCGAAGGAACGTATGATTTGTGGGGTATTCATTTTTTGGTTACGCTTGGGGTTGGGGTTGGAGAGGGCCGGGGTCGGTTGCGGAGAACCCGCTCCCCACCCTGCCCTGCCGATTGCTACGACGCGGGCTGCGGGGGGATGTGATGGGCGTCGTGGATGATGGCGAAGGGGGCGACACGTTCGCCTCCGGTCGAACCGGCGGCGGTCGGGCGGATGATCGTCAGGAAGCGGGTGCCGGCTTCCAGATAGACTTCGTTTTCCTCCGCGGAGGTAAGACGTTCCCACTGGCCGGAGGGGCTCTGGCGGGCGATGTTGAGCGATTGGTAACCGCCACCGGAGGCGGGTGGGGCGAAGGGCAGGACAAGCTGCGCCCGGGCGTCGATGCGCTTCGGGGACATGCCACCCAGAGCCACGACGACCGGGAGGTCCGAGAGGTTGATGAAGCGCATGGTGTTCAGCGGCGCGGCCTGGAGGGAGTCGTCGATGACCACGGCTGCGTAGGGGAGCGCGGTCTCGTCAGGACCCTGGGCCGGGACGGGGAGAAGGAGCAGGAGGGGCTGCGTCACGGCCGCCGGGATACGGGCCTCGGCCATGAGCCGGGCCGGGGCCTCGCCTTCGCGCCGGAAGATTTGCAGGGGGGCGCCGGGAGCGAAGGGATAGGGGCCCGCGATGTAGGAGGGAGAAAGCCGGAGCGCCCTGGGGCGGTCGCCACGGGGTTGATAGTAGGCGCCGCGGACGCGCGTATCGATCGTGGTGATACGAAACTGCGCGGGCTCACCGGACGGGGGGCGCCCTTGGGCGGATGCCAGGGCGGGCAGGAAGAGAGACAACAGGAGAAGCAGGCGTAGAGGCATGGGAGAAAGGCCAAAGGCGACGGGTTGTGGGCGACGGGGTTTCCGACTTCTTTTTGCGGAGGTCAGATGTCTTCGGGGGAGAGCCAGCGGAAGGAGACGACTTCGAAGCGGCGGCCGAAGCGGCGGTTGTCGGCGTCGGTGAGATCGCGGGGTTCCTCCCAGGCGGCGTCCGCGTGCGGGTTGACGTAGTCGGGCATACGCTGGACGACGGCTTCGCACCAGGCGCGGGCCTCCACGTCGCCGGTGACGGGGTTGATGGACTCGCCGTAGGTGCGCACGAGGAAGGTGTCGGAGCGGGCCGAGAGGGACGCGCCGACGGTGGAGAGGATGTCGGCCTGCGTGAGGGAGGAGGCATTGCCGGAGCCGTGCAGGGTGAAGGGGTTGTTGCTGAGACGGTAGTTTTCGGTGTTCCAGCCGGAGAGCGCCCGGAGGTTGTAGTCGGCGGTGTTGATCGCCCCGCGGTGCGCGTGGCCGAAGAGGCCGAGGCCGAAGGGCGTGGGATGCACCAGCAACTGGAGCGCATGGACGCCGCCGCCTTCGACGCTGGTGGAGTTCGACAGGGCGAAATTGATGCGGGTGTTTTTCTGCCGATGCGCGGTTTCCTGGCCGAGCGGGCCTTCGTCGTCGATGGCGGCCTGAAGCGCGCCTTTCAGCAGTCGGCGCACGGCGGCGCCGGTGTGACGGGTGGTGTCGAGGCCGCGGTTGACGAAGTCGGCCAGCGAGAGAAAGGGGCCGCGGGCGCGCACTTCCTCCACCACGCGAACGGCCAGTCCGGCAAGCTCGTCCTCGGTCAACTGCCGGTAACCGCCCCAATACTGGCGAGTGTTGAGAACCTGGGGCGCGACGCGTTCGGAGCCGGCGTTGGGATGGCGGAAACGGGAAAAGGGATGAGAGAGCGGAGTCGGGTTGGTCGCCGAGGGATTTTGCGGGTCGTAGGCGAGGTTGTGCAGGCCGCCGAGGACCGCCTTCCACGCTTCGACCGAGGTGGAGTTGACGTTAAAGCCGCCGGAGATGAACAGGTGGGCGGCCGCGCGCCGGCCTTCGGTGTCGGCGAGGTCGGCGAGCGTGAGTCCGGCGGAATTCTCGGCATAAACGTGGCGGGGGTTGGGCAGGATGGGCGGGGGCGGATCGCCGGTTGCGCCGGAGTTGGCGAGGGTGGAGAAAAAATAGCGGTCCCAGAGGGTTTGATTGAGGCGGAACGAGAGGTCGTGAATCGCCGAGGCGCGGGGGCCGTAGGAAGAGGAGTCGGCGACAGAACCTCTGACCGTGTCGCCGAAGTCTTTGACGCGAAAATTGGCCAGGCTGTTGCCGATGGCGTGGGCGGGAGAAGTGGCGTGGGCGGATACGGCGGCGTGTTGCAGATTGGCGATGGAGAACAGGGGCTCGCCAGCGTGGGGCAGTTCGAAGAGCTGGGGATAGGGGCGGAAGTCGTCCGCGTCGTAGCCGCCGTTGTTATAGCTGTTGCCCACGGTGGCTTCGCTGGTCGGGAACTGCCGCAGGTTGATGTAACGGTCCCCGACGGTGACGGTGTAATCGGTGACGATTCTGGCGTAGTGGGAGACGTAGGAAAAATAGACGGGGTTGATCGAGATGTCGTCCGGGTTGCCGTGATCTTCGAGGGAAGTGCGGAGGACCATGTAGGCGCGGGGGTTGGCCTGGGCGATCCAACGCACGGGGAGAGGTGGCGGACTGTAGGCGTCTAGGAACATGCCGAGTTGGTGCAGGGTCTCCACGGCGAGCAGGGGCCGGGGGCCGGGCGTGAGGCCGGTGCCGCTCTGCACATTGACTTCGGGAAGAGTCAGCAGGTCGCCGCCAGGCGTGCCGTATTTGGAATCGGCGCCGACGCGGCCGATCCACTGGTAGTAATCGTCGGAGGTGGCATCGAGCGCGACGGCCGGATTGCCGCCTGTGCCGGGCTTGGCGAGGTAGATATTGGTTTCCCCGAGGTTGCGCATGGGGATGTTCACTTCGCAGGTTTCGGCCTTGGGCACGGTCAGGTGGTCCAGCCGGAGGCGGGCGACGTCGCTGTAGTCGAGGCGGCGCAGATAAGGGAGGTGCTCCAATGCGCTGACGCCGGGCTGGTAGTCGCCGGTGGCTCCGGTGGGTAGCCGCAGGTAAACGGCGGCGCCAGGCTCGAGGACGGGAACGCTGACTCGGAAGCGAAGGAAGGCGCGGGCGGTGCTGACGGGGGTGTCGAGGGGGATGCGGTTGCCGCCCGCGTCGGTGGTGGTTTCGAAGGCGGCTG
>JBDRJH010000074.1:0-11898 GCA_043815125.1 Verrucomicrobiota bacterium | reverse complement strand
CGCCGGGAAGGATGCCGGTGTGCTCCTCGATGTCGGTGAGCAGGCCGTCGGCGGACACGGTGCATACGCCGCGCGAAACCGCGCCAAACTCGGACAGCGTCTTCGCCAGCTCGAAGCCGACCATGGCAAAACAGGGCGGGTTCGGTCCGGCGGCAACGGACTCGCGCAGGAACGTCGCGAGCTGGCGAAACGAACCCGCGCCGTAGAAGTCGTCGGCGTTGACGACCGCGAAGGGCCCGTCGAGGGCCGCGCGGGCGCACCAGACCGCGTGGCCGGTGCCCCAGGGCTTGGTGCGTCCGGCGGGGGCGGTCATGCCGTCGGGCAGGACGTCGAGCTGCTGGAAAACGTAGTCGACCCGCACGCGTCGCTCGAAACGCGAGCCCACCACCTCGCGAAACTCCCGCTCAAAATCGCGGCGGATGATGAACAGGACGCGGTCGAAGCCGGCGCGCACGGCGTCGTGCACCGAGTAGTCGAGCACGGTTTCGCCGGACGGACCCATGGGGTCGACTTGCTTGAGGCCGCCGTAGCGGGAACCCATGCCGGCGGCGAGGACAACGAGGGTGAGGGACATGGCAAAAGTGAAACAGGTTACGCACTGTATGCAACAAAATATTTTGTTGCAAAATATGTAACAAGCCTCTGCGCTGTTTCATATGAAGAAGTCCGCCGCCTCGTCTCCCAAGCCCAGCCAACGACTGGAGGTTCACCTGCGGGCGTGCGCCCGGGGCGAGTCCTGGCCGGTCGAGAACCCGTTGCCGACCACGCGGGATCTGGCGGCGGAGTTTGGCGTCTCCGCTGCAACAGCGTTTCGTCTGTTGCAGGCATTGGCGGCCGAGAATCTTTTCTGGCAGCACACGAGCGGACGATTCTACCGCGCGGCGGCGCGGCCCATCCTGGACCGGCCGCGTCCGGTCGCGTGCCTGATCCGCCGGCTGGAGCTGTGCAGCGCGCTGTATCGGGAGATGCTGGAGGGCATCAGCGCGGGGTCGGGCGAGGCGCGCCGCGCGATGTTGCTCTGGCACGACGACGTGTTGGTGAACCATGCGGACCCGGCGCGTCCGCCGGTGTTCGCGAAGGCGGGCGCGCAGCGGTTGTTGCTGGACGGTTTTCTGGAGCGGCACGGGGGCGACGCGGGCGGCTACCTGCTGGATCATGTGTGGTCGGACGCGGTGCTGGCGCAGGCGGGCACGCGGATCGCGCCGGCGGTGCTGTTGTTTCGCCGCGCTCCGGCGGGGCTGCCGCTGGGCAACGTGCGCGCGGACTTTGACTCGGCCGCGATGCAGGCGCTGGCGCATTTGCTGGGCCGTGGTTTTACGAAGATCGTGCCGGTGGAGCCCTTCGCGGGCGATCCGGCGGTGGAGGAGTTTTTCGCCGCCCTAGAGAAGGCGGCGGAGACCATGGCCTGCGCGAACCGGCTGGCGGCGCGCGCGCGTGCGAGCACTCCCGGGGAGGCGGCGGCGTTGGTGAAGGGCTTGTCCAGGAAAACCCGCACGGCGCTGCTGGTGCCGGAGGACCATGTGGCGGTGCGGCTGCACGGGATGTTGACGGAGGCGGGGCGCGTTTGTCCGGACAACGTGGGGCTGCTCGCGGTGATGGGCACGGCGGTCGGCGAGCAGGCCGGGCTCAGCCGGCTGGCGTTTGATTTTCGCGCGATGGGCCGCATGGCCGTGTCGTTGCTGGCGGAGCCGACGCCGCGCACGGAGGTTTTCCCGGCGGTGCTGCGGCACGGGATCTCGACGTGATCAGGGAGCCGTTTGAATTCTCACGCGGGCGAACCAGCGCGCGCCGGAGGGCGGCGGGAAGGCGAAGGTGACCCGCTCGGTTCCGTCGGACGGGGCCGGCATGACGATGCTTTCGGTGGTGACGCTGTCGGCGTTGGTCCAGGTTTCGGGACCAAGGTCGGGGGAGTGTTCGATCGTGAAGACCAGCGCTTGTCCGGCCCAATCGGTGCGGCGGCGCAACGTGAGCCTCGGCTCGCCGTCGACCAATGACAGTGAGGCAGTCTCGCGGTCCGTGCCGCAGGCGAAGGTCAGCAGGTCGAATTCAAGCGCGCCGATGTCGGAGCGCGCGTTGCGCAGGCGAGGGGTGCCGGCGTGGTCGAGTTCGCCGGATGCGGGCGTGAAGGCGGGGTCACCGGCGTCGATGGCGGGGGACCGGGGTCGCAGGCCGAAGTCGCCGGCGGCGGGGGCGAGCAGGTTCGGGTCGGCGAAGAGGGTGGCGGCGTCCTGCCCGGAGGCGGAGCGCCAGGCGGCGAGGCCGTTGTGGTTGGTCTTTTTCCACTGCCAGCGGGGTGTGCCGGGGGTGTGGACGAGGTTGTAATCGAGGGTGTTGCCGGTGTTTTCCGCGTAGGGATTTCCGAGGACGAGGTTTTGCCCGTTGGTGACGATGAGGTTGTCGCGGATGTCGGTGTCGCGGACGTCGAACTGGAGGTGGATCTCGCCGTTGCCGTATTGGTTGGCGTCGTTTTCGAACAGGGTGTTGTGCCGCACCAGGCAGGCGACGGTGCTGCCGCGGTTGCGGTCGTAGCCGCCCATGAAGATGCCGCCGATGCGATTGTGGTGAATGAGGTTGTTGCGCACGTGGATGCCGCTGGTGGACCGGCCGGCGTGCTCGCTGGCCAGCTCGATGCCGATGTCGCAGTGGCGAACGGTGTTGCGCTCGACGAGGATGTCGCGGCCGCCGTCCACATAGATGCCGCCGGCCGCGTAGGCGTCGCCGTAGGCGGGATTGCCGAACGAACTGATGCCCGCGACGAGGTTGCCGCGAATGACGCCGTTGCGCGCGGCGTCGAGTTCGGGGGAGGGCGCGGTGCCCTCGTGGCCGATGGCGTCGATGCCGATGTTGTTGCAGTCGGTCACGGTGTTGTTCTCCACGAGGAAGCCGTCGACGTTGCCGTTGAGCACCAGCGCCTCGCTGGAGCCGAGGGTGAGGTCGTGCAGGTGGTTGCCGCGAATAACGAGGCCGGCGACGGGTGTGGTGTCGTCGCCATAGACCGCGATGCCGTGGGCGTCGCCGCCGTCGGCTCCGGGGTAAGTGGTGCCGAGGTGGTGAATGTGGTTGTCGAGCAGGCGCACCTCGGCCGCGCCGCCGGTGACGAGGATGCCGATGGGGACGTGGCGGCGGGTGGCGGTGTTCAGGCCGGTGAGTTCAAGCCCCTGGATGGTGATATGGCCGGCACCCGTTATCCAGAGGAGCGGAGTCCAGCCGGTGCTCGTGGCCAAGGTGGAGCCGTCGATCACGGGTTGGTTGTCCGCGCGGGCGCGGAAGGTGATCGGGGCCTCGGCGGTGCCGGAGCGGGTGAGCAGCACGCGTTCGGCGTAGGTGCCGGTGAGCAGCTCGACGGTGTCGCCGGCGACGGCCACGGAGGCGGCGTGGCCGAGGGTGCGCCACGGGGCGGCGTCGGTGCCGGGGTTGGCATCGTCTCCCGCGGGCGAGACCGTGTAGAGCGCGGCCCGGGCGTCTGGGGCGACGAGCGCGAGCAGCAGCCCGATCACCGCGAAGTGCGGAATAACACGCATGGGGTGAAGATCAGCCGCGGGCCCGCAGGTCGCGGAGCATCTGGCGGAAGTCGCGCACGCCGCCGACGAGGAACCAGACGGTGACGAACGCGCCGAGGGCGACGGAGACGCCGATGTTCCATTGCCAGAAGACGGCCCAGCTCGACTCGGGCACGTCGATCACGAGGTTCCACACCGTGCCGATGACAAACACCAGCCACCAGAAGAGCGTCCAGACCAGCGTGGCGCGGCACAGCAGGCGGTCGCCCCGGGAGTATTCCCGGCCGTTGCCGATCATCTCGCCGAGGCGCTCGCGCCAGCCGAAGCGCGGGGCGGCTTTCCCGTCGTGCGCGGCCTCGGCCTCGTGGCCGAGCATGGCCTCGAGGTCGAAGCGGGTGCGTCCACAAAGCGACACGAGCACATAGGCGGCCAGCGCGCAGAGCATGGCGGCGAACATGATCTCGCGGCCGTTGTAGGGGAAACGCTCGGCGTGCGTGGCCAGCCAGGCGTTGCCGGGCATGACCTCGGCCAGCCACGGTGCCAGGCGCGTGGGCCAGATCTGTTGTATCGCTATTCCGGATACGGACAGGCCGCCGCCGGCGACCATGGCCGTCCAGGCGGCCGCGGTGCTGCCGCGCCGCCAGTAGAGTCCGCCGATGATGGCCGCGCCCGCGCCGCCGAGGAAGATGGCGCCGGTGATGTCGAAGAACATGAACACGTAGTCCTTCAGCGGGAACAGCAGGCTGAAGCCGAACGCGAACACCGCCACGCCCAGCGACGAGCCGCGCAGCCAGCGCACGTGTTGCGCGGCCGGCAGCGGCTCGCCCCCGCGCAGCGGGAGCACCACGTCCTGGATGAAGATGCTGCCCCACGAGTGCAGGTAGGTGTTGTCGGTGCTGATGGCGGCGGCGACCAGCACGGTGGCGAACAGGCCGAGAAACCCCGCGGGCAGAATCACCGACAACCCGGCGGACACCGTCATCTGGGCGCGCGCGGATGGATCGGCGATGTTCTCGACGAGCGCGCCGATCTGCGCGGCCTGGTCGGCGAACTTCGGGTTGTGCAGCACCGCGAAGACGCACAACGGGATCAGCAGCAGGGCGAGGTTCTGCGCGACCGCCCGCCAGTTGGCGAGGATGCCGGCCATGCGCGCCTCGTGCGGACTGCGGGCGCAGGCGTTGTAGCCCGAGTTGCCCTGCCAGGCGCGCGTCGTGTAGACGACCATGAACGCGCCGATGAGGTAGTAGGCGGTGTTGAAATCCGCCGCGTTGCCCGCGCGAAACGGATGCAGCATCGACTTGCCCTCGGGCGCCATCGCGAGGCCGGCCACGAGGTCCGGCCACGGCATCCAGAAAATGAAGAACACCAGCAGCGCGAAGAACACCACCATGCAGAACACCGCCTGCAGGTAGTCCGACACGAGGATGGTGATCTGCCCGCCGAGCCACACCAGCCCGATGGCGATGCCCAGCTCCAGCAGCATGAGCGCGGGGAACATCGGCACGTCGAAACCGCCCAGCGCCAGCGTGTCGGGCACCCCGCAAAACTGCATGAAGGCGCGCACGGTGACGGCCGGGAAAATGCCGTAGTTGACCACGCCGGAGACAAACGTCAGCGCGCCGAAAAAGATGCGAAAGCGCCGCGAGTAACGCATCTGGATAAACTCCGCCATCGTCATGGCGCGCGTTTGCCGGAAGCGGTAGATCACGAAGCCGCTGAGCGCGATGAACAGCCCCAGCGGCGCCAGAAAATAGCCCCACCACACCGGCACGAACCCCGCGCTGAAAAAGATCTCGAAGGTGCCGATGATGGTGATCGCGCCCAGGCCGGCGGTGCCCTCGGACAGGGTCAGCAGGTAGCGGCCCGCGCAACGGTTGGCCACCAGGTAGCCGGACACGCCGCTCATGAGCCGGCTGCTCCCGGCGCAGGCCAGGCAAAGGGCCAGCAAAAAGGCGGCCAGGATGATCCAGTCGAGGGTATGCATGGGGTCAGGGCTGAAGGAGAACCTGCTGGACCCACATCAGGTCGGGCCGGCCGGGCGCGCCGCCGCCGTCGGTCTGGATAATGCGCAGGCCGGTGAACTCGTCCGCGGGCAGGAGAATGACGTTGTCCGGCGAGGCGTTGCCCTCGAAGCGGGCCACCGTGCGCCACGCGCCGGCCGCGCCGGCGGACAACAGCTCGACGCGAAACGACCGGGCGGGGAACCACGCGCCGCGCTCCCAGGCCCACTGGACGCGCAGGGTGCGCGCGGCGACCGGTGCGGGCAAAAGGAACTCCAGCGCGTGTTCGCCGGGCGCCTCGCGGGAGGCCCAGGCGCGGGCGTTCCACCCGATCGCCTCGCGGGCCGCGCCGAGGCCGCGGCCGTCGACCACCGGGGCGACGGTGTAGTCGGCGAAGTTGGAGTCGGGCGAGACGCGCGTGCCGGCGGGGAAGCCGTTGCGATCTGTATCGATGACGTGGATACGCGATTCGGCGGTCTCGCGCGGGCGCAGCCAGACGGGGGCGGGCGCGGGCCGGTGCGCCGGCGAATGAAGCGTGTCGAGGTTGATGGTGGCGACGCAGGGGATCATGCCGAGGGTGGCCGCGCGGTCGAGGGCGGCGGCGACGGCGCGCGAGTCGGGCGTGTCGCTGTAGTCCAGCGCGAGCACGACGAGACCGTGTTGTGCCTGCGCGGGCTTCAGCAGGCGGTTCCAGACATCGAGGCCGAAATCGAGCCCGGAGTCGCGCAGGCGCACGTAGCGTTTTTCGCCGAAGTCGTAGCTGAGCGTGAAGCTCTCGAACATGAGCCCGTCGACGGTGTCGCCGAGCGCGGGCAGCAGGTCCCACGCGCGGTTGATAACGATGATTTTTTCGGGGTGGCGCGCGCGCAGCTCCTTGATGAGCGAGACCATGGCGGGGCGCGACTCGGTGTAGAGCAGGCAGGTCTCCACGGTGTCGAGGAAGAGTCCGTCGGCGGCGGTGTCGCGCAGGATGGCGTCGGCCTTGGCCAGAAAGTGTTCGCGCCAGGCGGGGGCGGCGGCGTTGGCGAAGTAGGAGTTCCAGATGCCGTTGCGGTCGGGCTGGCCGTCGCCGTCTCGGTCGAAATACCCGGAGTCGTAACCGCCGGGCCCGCGGCCGTCGCCGGCGCGCAGCGTGTCGTCTTCGCCGATGGAGATGTAGGCGATCAGGAGCTTGCCGGCGCGGCGCAGGGTGGCGCGTTCGGCCGCGTCGAGCGTGGCGGGTTGCACGATGTTGGCGTCGCGCCGGAGCAGGGCCTCGAGGTTGCCCTTGCCGTAGTAGCAGGCGTAGGAGGCGATGTTTTTGAAGGCGGCGCGCACGTCGGTCGTCCGGGTGGACGCGGCGGCTGCCGGCGACGAGGTGGCGGTCCACGCGCGGTTGTCGCGCGGCAGGGTGTCGAGCGTGCCGGCGTAGTCGGCCGAGTAGCTGGCGGCGAAGACGCGGATCGCCTCGCCGGGAGCGAGGCCGAGGGCGTCGAGGGAGAGTCGCCAGGTGAGCGTGCCGTCGTCCGACGCGGTGTGGAGCACGGCGTCGGGCACGGGGCTCCAGTTCCAGGTGAGGTTGTCGGGCGCGGCGAACCGGTAGGCGTTGCCGCTTTCGATCAGGTAGTCGAGGCTGCGGCCGGCGGGCGCGCCGGAGGAGTGTTGCAAGGCGGGGCCGGGGAGGTCGGCGTCGAGAAAGAGGTGCGTCCACGGCGTCGGTTGGACGGTGCCGTCGCCGCGCAGCGTGACGACGAGTTGGCCGTCCTCGACGGTGGCTTCGCCGACGAGCAGGCGGGCCTCGGCGGGAACGGCGGGCGCGGGGGAATCCTGGACGAAGGGGGCGGCTGCGGCGGGCAGGGCGGCCGCGCAGAGCAGCAGGGGGGCGAGGGGTTTCATCGGTTGCCGAGGATCAGGGTTTCAACGGCGGAGTGAAGCTCCAGTTGGCGTTGGCCCGGGGCAGGGTGTCGAGGGTGTCGGCGTAGTCGGGGGCGTAGGTCGCCGCGAAGAAGTGCACGGGGTGCCCGGGCGAGAAGCCGAGCGGGGCGTAGGGCATGGTGAGGGTGAGGGTGTCGCCGGTGGTCTCGCGTTTCACGGTGGCGCCGGGGATGGGCGCCCAGCTCCAGTGGTTGGTGGCGTTGCCGGTGAAGCGGTAGACGACGGCTCCCTCGAAGAGCATCTTGAGGCCCTGCCCGGCGGGGCGGCGGGAGGCGTGTTCGTAGAAGCCCGGGGTGTCGCCGGTGTCGGCGAAGAGGTGCAGCCACTCGGTGATGCCGGGGCCGGCGGCCTGGAGGGTGATGACGAGGTTGTCCTGCACGAGGCGGGCGTCGGCCTGCACGAGCATGGCCTTGCCGTTGACGGTGTCGCCCGGCGAGGTCTGGCGGTAGGGCGCGGCGGAGAGGGCGCAGCCGAGGACAAGGAGAAGAGGGAGGAGCTTTTTCATGGTCGCTGGACGTTTAACGGTGGCAGGCGGCGGGCATGGCGCGTCCCGCGTCGACCGGGCGGGCGGGCGGATGACGAGAGAAAGGTCGGGCGGCCCCGGACAGGTCGCGGCCGCTTCAGTTGTAGCCGGGGAGTTCCTGAACGGGGGTGAACCAGGGATCCCGGACCAGCAGCTCGGCGTGGGGAAGGGTGGCGACGTGGCCGTCGGCGAAGAGGGAGGGGATGTCCGGGCCGTAGCGGTTGGCGTCGGGCGGGGCGTCGGCGGCGATGTAGCCCCACGAGCCGATGTCGCGGCCCTCGGCGGCGATCAGGGTGTTGGGCGGGGCGGGGAATTGGCGGACGTTGAGGCGGTGGTCGCCGGTGCGGGAGGAGTCGCCGACGTGGCGTCCGGCCACCGCGTAGTTCCATCCGTAGGAAATGGTCTCGCGCATGCGGTCGCGGGAGGAGGCGTCGAACTCGACGTGCGCGGGGCTGTGGAAGATCTCGTTGTCGGCGCCGAGGTAGACCTGGAGTTGTTCCCACCAGTAGGCGCCGTGGAGGGTGCCGCCGGTCTGCACGTCGGAGATGACGGCGTTGTAGTCGTGCCAGACGGGCACATGGCCGCGGTTGTCGGCGGCGTAGAGCTGCATGGCGGTGCCGATCTGGCGGAGGTTGTTCATTGATTGCGCCTTGCGGGAGGCGTTGCGGACGCCGCCCACGATGGGCACGACGATGGCGGCCAGGACGCCGAGGATGGCGATGACCGTGAGGAGCTCGACGAGGGTGAAACCGGCCGGACGCCGATGGTTAAACGCGATGGGCATGACGGAGTGGCGTTTGTGGGTTGCGGCGGTGATGGCGGCGTCCGGCGGTTCGGTTTGCTCGGGCGGAGTCTTAGCGGCGGCGGCGGGCGGCGGCAAGACCGAGCACGCCGAGACCGGCGAGCGCGGCGACGGTGGAGGGCTCGGGCACGGTGGCGGCGGCGATCGTATAGGAACCGGTCAGAAGTTCGTCGAAGGGCGTGTTGCCGCTGGTGTAGAACGTGAAGTCAAACGAGCTACCCGCGCCACCGAAGACCGAGGTGGTGCCGTCGGCCAGGAGCGTGGTCAGGCTGACGGAGATTTCCTGCGTGGTGGTGACCGTGTAGTAGGGCGCAATGGCGGCGTTGGCACTGAGGTTGCCGCCATTGACGTCGATGCCCTCGTCGTTGCGCCACGCGGCCTCGATGCCGGTGCGATTGACTCCGAAAACATTGAAGCCGGTGTTGACGTTTTGGTCTCGGTCGATGCCGAAGTAGAGGGTGGGGCCTTCGCCGCCGCCATCCGGGTTGTTGGGATTGACCGCGGTTTCGAAGGTGACGAGGGCGTAGAGCCGGGTGTCGTCGTTGGCGAGCTTCACAGAGATGATGTCCAGACCGCCTCCGGTGACGTTGTTGAAGCTGAGCGTGATCGGGTCGATCGCATCCCAGTCCGAGATATTCCCGTCAACAGTGATTGATGCGAAGGTGCCGGCGGAGGCGCTGACGGAAGCCGCGGCGAAGGCGGCGAGGGCGAACAGGGTGTGCTTGGTGTTCATGTTGGTTGGAGGATGGTTGCTGACGGGAGAGTGGTTTTTGGGGTGGGGGTGAGGTAAACGCGTTTCAGGACGCGGCGGAGAGGGGGGCGAGTTCGGGTGACATCGGATCGGGGGAAACGGGCGGCGCGGAAGGCGCGAGGTCGGTGAGCTGGCGCACGTCGACGAAGCGGCCGGTCTCGGCGCTCTCCTTGGCGGCGAGGCAGGCGTAGACGCTGCGCAGGCCGGCGGAGATGGGGCTGGCCGAGCGGGCCTCGCCCTTGATGACCGCCACGAAATTGTCGGCCAGGACGCCGTCGCCGCCGAAGTGGCTGAGGCCCTCGGGCGGACGTTCCATCTCGGTGAGGGCGCGGTCATGGGCGTGCAGTTGCAGCTCGTTGCGATACCAGTCGAAGCGTAGCGTGCCTTTGAAGCCGCTGACGGTGGCGCCGCGGGCGGCGCCGTGATGCTTCGTGTAGAAGACCTGAGTGTAGACGCCCTGCACGCCGTTGGCAAACTCCAGCAGGGTGCTGGAGGCGTCCTCGTTCATGCCGTCCTCCGGCGTGCCGATGCCCTCGTAATAGGCGCGGGTGTCGTCGCCGGCGGCGGGTTTGAGCGAGAGGTCGCGGAACACGCGCCCGTGCTGCGCCATGGCCGCGACGCGCACGATGGGCGAGCCGGCGAGCTGGGCGAGGTAGTCGAGATCGTGGGTGGCCTTTTGCAGGAACAGGCCCTGGGTCACGCGGTGGTCGCGATACCACGAGTCGAAGTAGACGTTGCCGTAGGGCACGTAGTTGACGCCGAGGATGTGTTCGACGCGACCGACGGCACCGGCCTCGATCCGGGCGCGGGCCATGCCGGCCAAGGCGGAGACGCGCAATGGAAAGCTCACCACGACCTCGCCGGCGGCGTCGGCGAAGGCGCGTTCGAGGGCGCGGGCATCGTCCAGCGTGGTGGCGACGGGCTTCTCCAAGAAGAGCGGCAACCCGGTGGCCGCCGCGGTGATCGCGTAGGTGGCGTGGAGGTTACAACGCGTGCCGACCGCGAGCGCGTCGGGCCGGGCCTCGCGCAGGAGCTCCGGCAGCGTCGCGTAGAAACGCACGCCGGCGCGCTTGTCGGCGGGCAGACGCTCCAGCGCCTCCGCCGGGTTGGGGTCGACGATGCCGACGATGGTCACGGTGGGGTCGCTGGCCTGGAAACAACCCACCATGTGGGCGAGACGCTGACCGAGACCGATTATGCCTAAACGAATCATGGGAAAATCTGGGGGTTACAATGCAGACTGAATGCCAAAAGCGTAACTGGTTACAAGAATAAAGTAACCAGTTACGCAAAGCGTGTTTGTAATGAGTTTAAATCACTATTTGTGAGGGAGATGTGTCTGCGTAAAAATATCGATTCGCCGTGACGGCCACGGTGGTCGATTTTGGCCGTCACTGGGCAAAAACATACTCGATCGCCAACGGCGTGGCCGCGTTGGGGGCGAGTTCGGCCAGGCCGGGGTTGTCGCTGGTCACGAGCAGGCGGATGCGGGCACCGGCGGGGCCGAAGACGGGACCGCCCGAGCCGGGGTGGACAAGATCGCGCGGGATGCGCCATTCCCAGGTGGCGGCCGTGGTGCCGAGCGGGGCCATGGTGACGTTTTTTGCGGAGGACGAGGTGGGCGTGCCCTCGTTCCAGCCGCCGTTTTTCTGACTGAAGGTGCCGGCGTTCTGCAGCAGGAGTTCCGAGCCAAAGCCGAGGCCATGCGGGTGAAAACCGGTGCCGGCGTCGGCATCGGTGTCGAGGTAGGTGTTGTTGTAGTTGGCCGAGTAGTCGTGGGCGTTCCAGGTGTCGATGCGCAGGTAGACATAGTCGGCGTCGTTGGCCATCCAGACGGCCTTCACGTCGCTCGGCGCGCTGGCGTGGTCGCCGCTGGCGTCGTCGTAAACCTTGGCGTGCGCGGGCCAGTCGGCGCCGTTGCCATCGACCGTGATCGTCGCGGCGACGGAGGGCACGGCGAAGGTGTAGCCGAGCACGGCGGAGAGTTCGTCGGTGATGGTCGAGCCGCTGGTCACGAGGTAGCGGAAGCCGGTGGAATCGAAGACCGCGCCGCCGCCGGCCGAGGCGGGGTGTTGGAGGTTGCGCGGAATGCGCCACTCCCAGCTGGTGGTTGCGGTGGCGTAGGGCGCGATGGCGACGGAGGCGGTGTGGCCGCCGTTCCAGCCTCCGAGTTTCTGCGAGTAGAGCCCGTCACCTTGCATGAGCAGCTCGCTGCCGACGAGACCGGCGGCGAAGGGCTCGAAGCCGGTCGCGAGCGAACGGTCGGCGTCGAGGTAGAGGTTGTTCCCTACGGCGTGGAAATCATGCGTATTGTAAGTTTCGATACGAAAAAAGACGTGGTCGCGGTCGTTGGCGATCCAGACGGCCTTGAGGTCGGAGGCGGCGGAGCCTTGGTCGCCGGAAGGATC
>JBDRJH010000073.1:0-4347 GCA_043815125.1 Verrucomicrobiota bacterium | reverse complement strand
CTGGGTGAGTTCACCGGATTCGAAATCATTTCGACCAATGGCGTCACCAAGGATGGAGCCCGCAAGGTCGCCATTGGCGTCGGGGCGGTGATTGCCAAGGCGGCTCTGGATGCTTTCTTGGCGGAATAGTGACGCCAGTAGCGAACGTTTACATTTCGCTTACCGTGCCTGCCGAATGAGTCGTCGCGGAAGCGTGCCGCTTGAATTCAGTGGAAAAGGAGTAGTTGAAAGAGGATTTTTAAGCAGTGGGTGCGGGGATTTGGGCGAGGAAAGACGGGGGGACTTTCAACTGCGGCGCAGTTGAGGCGAGCCATTGGGCCACGCGGGTGTAGCCCGCCTTGAGCTGTTCCCGCCAACGACCTTGCACGGACAGTTGCAGAGTCTTTTGGCGGCCGCTTTCCGCCAGCCGGGCTGCGATCACTAAAAACTACCTGCGGCTGTCGGCCGCCTCCATGTGACGGCCCGGGCTCGAGCAGGCGTTTGATCGTGTCGTCGCCGACCAAGCTTTGCAGTCCGAACAGCTCGGTCACCGTCGGACCTTCACGCAGGCATTGGACGTGCGCGAAGCGCCGCCGCCATGAACTTCCGGAAGCTGCTGGGCTTCTTTTTTGCCTTTTTGTTTCGACTGCTCTCGGCTCCCTGCTGCGCTCACTCACCCTCTCGCTTACCAGCTGCCGCCTAAAGTGGCGTTTTTCAGGACCGACCATATAGCCTGAGCCGTCTTCGTGGGGATCTGTCCGGGCGCCTCGTTGTTAGAATTGGCTGCCGGTTGATCGGTCGCCGGGATGGACGGCACCACCGAGACAGCTGAGATCGGAGATGATGGCCGGCAGGAGGACCTCCGTGGTGGGGTGAGCTTGCCGTGTGTGTGGCGTGCAGTTGCTTGACGAGGACGGGAAGAGCGCACGCGTCCCTGCCTCGTGAACCTCGCTTCGCCTCAGCGCTAAACTTTTAGGTGCGGTTGACTCCTGATGACCGCACGCGCCTGATCGATGGCCAGTGTCGTCTTTGGGTCGAAATCATCGCTTGCGGCGTAGCGTAGCAAACTGGCCCGTAATTGACGGATGACCGGGTTGACGCTGCCGGACGCGTCTTCGCGGTCGGTTAAGTCGATGCTGCATGCCAACAGCCGGCCGGGACCGACACGGGCCTCGAAAACGAGTCCGAGTTTTCGATTCGCAAACCAGTCGTCGATGACCTGCACCACAGGACGAAGGGAGGCGGGAAGGTGATCGAGAATCATCGGCGTGGCGCGGGTCACCACATACCACCACTGCCAATTGCTATGCGCGTCGGTCGGGAACTCGGCGAGCGCGGGCGCCTGCGGATCGCACAGGATACCGAGCGTCGTCGGAGGCTGGTTGGTGGTCCACGAGGTGTTCCAAAAAATGGGCGAGAAGCCGGGCGTGATGGGTCGCTTGGGATCGTTCGCGACGTCGCCGGGCGGGATCAGCCAGAGCACGCGTTCGCCGGCGGCGAGGGCGGCGCAGGCCGTTTCATCGAGCCGCTCAACAACCGTGACGCCAGGCGGGGCCGCGCCGTTCACCTTCGGCGGATAAATCCAAAGATCCCAGTCGTTCTCGGTGCGTCCGTCGGCGAGGGAAACGACGAGCTTGCAGCGTTGCGGCGCGGGAATGTCCGCGAGATCGAGGGCGATCGCGCCGAGCGGCGTGCCGTTGTCCACCGGGATGGTCGCGGCGGGCAACTCACCCGAAGCGAGGATATGTCCATCATCGGAAACAAGTCGCCAAAATGTGGATACGGATTTGATCGGCGACGCGCCAAAATGCGCGACCTCGATGGCGGCAGTGAAGGTTTCGTCGGTGGTGAAGACCCGTTTTGCCAGCCGCGCCAGCAGCACGGTGACGTCGCAGAAACGGCGGTATTCGCTGGCGGTGACGTAGCCCTTGGGTTCCCAAAAGGCGTCGAGCACGCCGACGGGCGCGGTGCCCTGCCCGGGGAAGTCCTGAAGGCCGAGAAGCTGGAAACCGGAGATGTTGGTCGTGCGCAACGTGGACTCGATCTCCTCCTTATACACGAGCGTCTGGTGTTTGCCGGAGGCGATCAGGAAGTCGCGCGCCTGATCGGCAATATGATGCGCGGCGAGCGTCTCGCGGAAAATCTCGAAGTTCTTCGCTTTGAGGACGCCGGTGTATTTGGGGATCTCGTCGAGATTGGGATAGGCGCACCATTGGCCGATTTCGTGGGTGACGACGGGAGTTCCCTGATACCGCTTTTCGGTGAACGCGGTGTAGTCGGCGGTGGTGGCGGGCGGGAACGCGTTGATGCGCGAGCCGAGACCGGAACCCCAGATGTAGATGCGCGGTTCGGGGTCGTTGTGGAAATCGTTTTCCGGAACGGTCGGCCAGCCGGCGGCGGAGGCGTAGAGACGGCGCGGGTCGCGGGCCTGATGATGCGCAACCCACTTGGAGAGATAAGCCGGATGATTGGGACCTCCGGGCTCGTTGCCGTAAGTCATGAGCACAAAGCTCGGGTGATTGCCGTAGGTTTTTAAGATGCGGTCGGCTTCGGCGTAAATCCAGTCGTCCACGGGCAGGCCGTCGCCAAGCGTGACGCTTGCGTTCGCCCAGGAGGAGCATTCGATCTGGAGGTAAATGCCCAACTCGTCGGCGGCGACAAACGCTGCTTCGGGCGGACACCACGAGTGATAACGGATGTGGTTGAGCCCCCATTCGCGGGCGATGCCGAGCAGACGTTTCCAAGAATCGAGGTCGGTGGGCGGATGACCGGTCTTCGGGAAAATCGCGCAGTCGAGCGCGCCGCGCAGGAACAACTTTCGGCCGTTGATGGTGAGTTGTGCGCCGGAGCGACCCAGCTCACGAAAGCCGAAGGTCGAGCGTCGCGGTGTGCCGTTGAGCGGCGTGGCGACGAGCGTGTAAAGGGCGGGGTTAAATTCGTCCCAAAGTTGCACGCTGTCGCCGAGCGCGAGCTCCGCATGGAAGACGCCGTCGGCGTTTGGTTGCGCGAGGATAGAGATCGCGGGCGACGCGGCGGCGGCGGCGATTTCGAGTCGCACGGGTGTGGCGGGAGTGCCGGCAACGCGGCCGGTCAAGCGCACCGACCTGGTCGCGGCGTCGGCGTGGAGTTGCAAGTCGTCGATCCAGGCGAAGCCGAGCGAACGCAATTCGAGGTGACCGACGATGCCGTTCCAGTTGCCCTGCGTGTGATCGCTGACGCTGTGGGAGTTTACCCCGACGTCCACATAACACAGATTGTCCACGCGGATGGTGAGACGATGGCGACCGGCGGAAACGGAGGAGCCGAAGTCGTAAACGTGCGGCGTGGCCAAGCTGTCGGCAGAACCGATTTCACGATCATCGAGCCAGACGCGCGTGACGATATGCGGACGTTCGAGCGACAATTGCACGGCGTGGTTTTCCCACGCGGCGGGGATGTCGATGTCGCGTTGATACCAGGCGGCACCGGCGTAATAGAGATCCGGCTGGAGCCAGAACGGCACCTTGATGTTGTCCGGCTCGCGGTAGGGCGCGTATTCGGGCGCGGTAAAATAGGACCGGTCTTTGATCTTGCCGGTCCACGGGGTGTCGAAGGTGACGGGATTGCCGATGCCTTGGCCGGCAAGATCGCCGGGAAGCCGCACGCTGCCGGCGAGTGGACGCGCGAACCAGTTTTCCGCGACGCCGACGTTGTCGGGATCGAGGGCGAAACGCCAGGTGCCGGCGAGGTTTTGGGAGGGGGGCATGGAGGGGAACCGCGGAAGCGGACGGGGGTGGGGTCGTGGCGTGGTGGTTAACTTTGGTCGAGCAGATCGGCGGCGAGGGCGTGGGCCGGATCGCGCTGCAGAATGGAAACGAGCAGACTGCGCGCGCGGTCGCGTTGGCCAAGCCCAAGCCGAGCCTGGGCTTCAAGGAAGCGGGCGTTGATCTCGTTGCGAAGGGCAAGATCGTCGTCGAAAAGCAGCATGGTCGGCAGCGAGGTGGCGAAGTAGTCGATCTGCGCCGGAGTCTTGGCGAGTCGGCGGGCATAGGCCAGCAGGCCGTTCAGCAGCTTCCGCGCGGCGGGTTTGCGCTCGAGCTTTTCGAGCGATAGGGCGGAGTAGTAGGTCATGTCCGAATACGCGCGGACGCTCATCTCCTGAAAATCTCCGCGGAAGTCGGCGGCGTGTTTCCAGTGGCGTTTGGCCCCGGCCGCGTCGCCGAGTTTTTCCAAGGCCAAGCCGAGCCAGTAGTGAATGTCGCTTTGGTTCGCGAGGAGATGACGGACCTCGCCGAGGTTGCGGGTCGGGGCGAAAGCCTGCGTGAAGTGATCGCGGGCCACGGCCGCGTCGGCTTTGGCGAGGGCGGTCCGGCCGAGGGCGAGATGGGT
>JBDRJH010000072.1:0-3496 GCA_043815125.1 Verrucomicrobiota bacterium | reverse complement strand
CCACGGCGTGCCCAAGGGCAAGTTCGTGCCCATCGACCACTTTGTGCATTTCGCGCACGGCTCCGAACTCTACACCGGCTACGCGCTCGACGGACTCGGCCAGTCGCCCAACGACGACGAAATCGCCTCGCTGCCCGACCTCGACCGCGGCATCCGCCTGCCCTGGCAACCCGAGGTCATGTGGTATCCGGCCGACAACACCTTTCACGGTCGTCCTTACGAAGTGAATACGCGCGTCGCGCTTAAAAACGTGCTCTCCGATGCCGGCTCGCTGGGCTACGGTTTTAACCTCGGCATCGAGTGCGAAGTCTACCTCGCGAAGATGGGCGCCGACGGACGCCTCACGCTGCCCGACGCCGACGACCAGCTCGACAAGAGCTGTTATGACGTGCGCCGCTTCATGAAACGCTTCGGCTGGCTCGACAAAGTCTCCACCACCATCAACGACCTCGGCTGGGACCTCTACTCGCTCGACCACGAGGACGCGCACTCGCAGTTCGAGTTCGATTTCAACTACGCCGACGCGCTCACCATGTGCGACCGCTACGTCTTCTTCCGCACCATGGCCAAGCACTACGCCGCCGAGGAAGGCCTGCTGGCCACCTTCATGCCCAAGCCCTTTGCCAACAAGACCGGCAACGGCGCGCACTTCAACATGTCGCTCAGCGACCTCGCTACCGGGGCCAACGCCTTCAAGTGTGCGCCCGCCGACGACCCGCGCGGGCTCGGCCTGACGCCCGTCGCCTACCACTTCATCGCCGGCATCCTGCGTCACGGTCCGGCCATCTGCGCGGCCATGGCTCCGACCGTCAACAGCTACAAGCGCCTCGTGCGCCGCGGCCTCATGAGCTACTTTTCGTGGGCACCCGTCTTCAATAGCTTCGGCACCAACAACCGCACCAACTCCATCCGCGTGCCCATGGGCGGGGGCCGTTGCGAGAGCCGCAACGCCGACTCGTCGTGCAACCCCTACCTCGCTGCGACGCTCGCCCTGGCTGCAGGCTTGGAAGGCATCCGCGAAAAACTCGACCCCGGCGCGCCGCAGGAGGACAACCTCTACGAGCTCACCCCCGAGCAACTCGTCGCGCGCGGCATCTCCGAGTTGCCCCGCACGCTGGGCGAGGCCGTCGACGCCTTCGCCGCCGACCCCTTTGTCGAACGTGTATTGGGAAAAACCCTACGCGACGAATTCGTGACCTACAAACGCGAGGAGTGGCGTCAGTATCACCAGCAAGTCAGCCAGTGGGAGATCGACCGCTACGCCCGCATGTTCTGAGCGTGTGCCGGTCGGCTGCTTGTAGGGGCCGAGCTTGCTCGGCCCGCCGCGTGTGGTGTGTCCATCGACGTGCCGCGCGCAACGGGCCTCGCGAGCGAGGCCCCTACATCGCCGGGTCGGTGCGTAAAGCCCCTCCCGCAACCCACGGCTTGCGCCGCCGGCCCGATTCGGCAACGACTCACGTCCATGCCCAAACGCGACAAGATCGCCCGTTTCAGCGTTTCCCTGCCGGAGAGCCTGCTCACCCAGCTCGACGACATGGTGCAGCGGCGCGGTTATCCCAGCCGGTCGCACGCGGTCGCCGCGCTCACCCGCGACGGCCTGGTCGACTACGCGGCGCAGCTCGGCACCGAGTCGGTCGCCGGCACCATCAGCCTGGTCTACGATCACACGACCAAGGGTCTGCAGGCCAAGCTCGCGGCCATCCAGCACGCCTACTTCTTGATGATCGTCTCGTCGATGCACGTGCACCTGGAGGACCACAACTACATGGAGGTGCTGCTGGTGCAGGGGAAGGCCTCCGATCTGCAAAAGCTCTGCGACGAACTGGCCACCTGCCGCGGCGTGAAGACCGGCAAGCTCAACCTCACCGCAACCACCATCCCGCCGCTGCTCTGAGCCGTATCCAGGCAGTCGCAATGGGCGGCGCATCGAGGCGGTGCGTCGCGGGCGTCATTTCCCGTCGCCGGGCTTTTGCAGATTGTCGATCTCCAGCAGCGCGGCCTCGTCGGAGATGCCGTGGGAAAGTTTGAGCTGGAAGCGCTTTTCCAAAAACTCCTCGAACGGGACCCAGCGGCCCTCGTATTTCACGCGCTTGGTCCAGGCGCAGACGGTGATGAAGGTTTCCAGCTCGTTCATGCGCCGTCCGAGCTGCCAGACGGCGATCAGACCGAGCGCAATCGCCAGCGCGATCAGGCCCAGACCGGTCTGCTGGTGCACGGCGGCGATCTCGGCGCCCTCGCGGGCCTGCCGTTTGAGGTCTTCGCGCACGAGTCCCATGAGTTTGACGGTAAGGGTTTGGAGCCGTTGGCCGGGCATCTCGTTCTCCAGCTCCACCCAGACGCGGGCGGCGCGGCGGGGTTGTCCATTTTCGCCGATGACCGCGATGGCGCCCAGCCGGCTGTTGACCGAGAGCGCGAGTTGCTCGATTTCGTCGATCAACGCGTGGTGGTGGCCGGCGGGCGGCGCGGTGCGCGGGGCCTGCTCCCAGAGGCGCCACTCGTCCAGGGCGGTTTGCAACCGGGCCAGATCCTCGGGCGCACCGCTGCGGGCGTAGAGGCGGGCGGGGTTGAGCAGGCCCTCCATACGCAGGGGCAGCGCCTCGAGTTCGGAGCCCAGCAACTGGGTCTCCGATTGCTGCTCCAAGGCGATGGCGAGTTTGCGCGACGCCGAAAACGTGAGCAGGCTGGAGAGCACCACCAGTATGAACGCCAACGCCAGCACCGCGAAAACGAAGCGCTTTGACAGGGATAGTGTCTGTTTGGCTGACATGACTGTTGGGATGACCGGAGCGGCGGGGGAGGCGTGAAAGCAACCGATTTGCTCTTACTGATGTCAATAAATTGTCAAAACCGAAGCCCGGATCCCGATTCACCCTTCACTATGTCGAACGCTTATGAACACAAAACCCCATCCTGTTGAATCCGACTGCCTGGTGCTGGGCGGCGGTTGTTTTTGGTGCACGGAGGCGGCCTACCGTTTGCTGCCCGGCGTGGTGTCGGTGGTCAGCGGTTATGCGGCCGGCGAAACCGAGCATCCGACCTACCGCGAGATTTGCTCCGGCACGACGGGGCATGCCGAGGTGATCCGCATCGGCTTTGATCCGGCGGTGGTGTCGCTGGATACGTTGCTGGATTTTTTCTGGAAGATTCACGATCCGACCACGCTGAACCGGCAGGGGGCGGATGCGGGCACGCAGTATCGTTCGATCATTCTCTACGCCGACGAGGTGCAGCGGATGGCGGCCGAGGCCTCGCGTGAGCGGGCGAATCCGGGGTGGGGCGGGCGCATCGTGACCAGCATCGAGCCGCTGGGCGTATTTTACCCGGCGGAGGATTACCACCAGGACTATTTTGCCCGCAATCCGCACGCGGGTTACTGTCAGGCGGTGATCCGACCGAAGCTCGAAAAGCTGCGTCGCGGCGACTGATTCCGATTCGCACTCAACTTGAGACCAACGCCGGCTGTAGCGGGGAGCGCCAGCGACCCGGGATCGGCACG
>JBDRJH010000071.1:0-11171 GCA_043815125.1 Verrucomicrobiota bacterium | reverse complement strand
GATGCCGAGGTAGGGAATCTTCACGAGCATTTTCCCGATCAGATAGGTCAACGGATTCGCCCGGTAGGCGACCGCGCCGGGGATGCCCGCCAAGGCGACGTGCAACGACATGGTCCCGCTGCTCATGAGCACCGCCGAGGCCGCGATGGCCTCGGTGCCGCCGGGCACGAGCGCGACGTTGGCCGGCGGATTGCAGGCCAGCAGCACGTCGCGGATCGCCTCGCTCGGATAGATGACGTTCGCCGCGCGCTTGCCGTAGGCCGCGCAGCCCGCGAGCAGCGCCGGGAAAATGCGCGCGACCGCCTGCTTGCGACTGCCCGGCAGCAGCAGGACCGGCGCGGCCGCGTCGAACCGCACCGGCGGCACGTGATGCGCCGACAAAAACGGATGCCCCACAAACTCCACCGGCAGATCGGTGTCGGCGTAGCAGGCGACCTCGAACGGAAAGATCACCGCCAGCGCGTCGAGATCGCGCGCCATGGTGAAGCGCCGCCCGGCCTTCCACGCCCAGATCTGCGGCGAGATGTAGAACAGCGTCTTCACCGCACCGCCGCCCTTCACCGAGATGCCGCGCTCGCGCAGCGCCCTGGCGATGCGCAGGTTCAACCCCGGGTAGTCGACGAACAACACCGCGCGCGGCTTGTGCTCGGCGATCCAACGCAGGACCTCCTCGAAGAGCGCCTTGAAGAAACCGTAGTTTTTGAGCACCTCGACAAAGCCCACCACCGACGACGCGGTCATGTCATGCAACAGCTGCGCGCCGGCCGCGTGCAGCGCGGGTCCGCCCAGCGCGCACACGGCGAGGTCCGGTTGTTTGCCGCGCAGCTCGCCCACCAGCTCGGCCGCGTGCTGGTCGCCCGAGTGCTCGCCGGCCAGGATCAGCAAGTCGACGCGCCCGGCGGCGGGCGGGGCGAGACGAAAAGGAAGGAGCGGTTGCCCGGAGTTGCTCATGGTGCGTTTACTTACGGGCCGCCGCCTTGATCTGCTCGGTGATCTGGATGGCCACCTCCAGCGCGGTGCGGCCCAGCGAGGCGCCGACCTTGGGCTGCTTGCGCTCGGCCACGCTCTCGACGAAGTGCTGCAACTCCAGCTTGAGCGGCTCATCCTTCTCGATCGGGATGTCCTGCACCGGGATCGAGCTGGAGTCGCCCGCCTTGGCGAGGCCGACCTTGAGCTTCACCCCGTAGGCGATCAGGTCGCTCTTTTTCACGAGGTGCCCCTTCTGGTTCATGAAGTCGAGCGACAGGTAGGCGTTGTCCTGAAAGATGCGGATCTCGCGGTTCTTTTTGATGCTCATGCGCGAGGCGCTGAGGTTGGCCACGCAGCCGCTCTCGAACTCGATGCGCGCGTTGGCGATGTCCTCGGTCTTGGAGAGCACGCTGATGCCGACGCTGTCGATCTTGCGGATGGGCGACTTGGCCAGGGCGAGCACGATGCCAATGTCGTGAATCATCAGGTCGAGCACGACGCCGACCTCGGTGCCGCGGGGGGTGTAGGGCGCGAGGCGCTCGGCGGTCATGTAGCCGGGCCGGTCGATGTGCTTTTCCATGAAGCTCATCACCGGGTTGAAATGCTCGATGTGGCCGACCTGCACGAGGCAGTCGTTGGCCTGCGCGGCGGCGAGCACCTGCTCGGCCTCAGCCAGCGTGGCGCAGATGGGTTTCTCGATCAGCAAATGGCATTTCTGCGCGAGCAGCGGCAGGGCGACCTCGGCGTGCCGATCGGTCGGCACCACCACGGACAACGCGTCGCAGGCCGCGCCGAGCGCCTCGATGCTGTCGAAACGGGCGCAGTTGAACTTGCCGCAAATCTCCGCCGCGCGCTCGTCGCTGGTTTCGTAGATGCCGACAAACTCGACGTTGGGCAGCGTCGAGTAGATGCGGGCGTGGTGCTGGCCCAGCGAGCCGACGCCGATGACACCGCACTTGATCTTGGTTTTCGGGGAGGAAAAGAGGTTCACGTTGCCATAAAAGGGACTCATCCGGCGCGTTAGAGGCGAGCTTGAATCGGCCCCTCCAAAGCTTTGCGTTTACTCGGGCGGACGCCTGCAATAGGAACCGTTACCCATCTACCCCCAGTGAATACCCCGCATCGAACCGCCGAGTCCCCCGTCCGCTGGTCGCTGCTGCTGACCGTGTTTCTCCTGGTGTCCGCCGGCCTGCTCGCGACGGTCCATGCCTACTACAAGCATCAGGCCGGCCAAATCCGACAGGCGGCAATCACCAACCTGTCCTCGGTCGCGGGGCTGAAGGTCGGCGAACTGAGCCAATGGCGGCGCGAACGACTGGGCGACGCCCGGTTTTACCAACGCAACGCGGAGTTCGCGCGTTTGGTGCAGAGCACCGTGAACCGGACCGACGGCGTCGCTCCGGCCGGTGAACTGGAAGCGTGGATACGGGAAACCCAAAGCAGCCACCACTACTCCATCGCGCTGCTCGATGCCGACGGCGTCGTCCGTCACGCCACCGATCCCGGCAAACTGCCGCCCCGGCCGTTGCTCGACGAGACCATGGCCAGAACCGATGTTCACCTGCTCGACTTCTACCGACCGGTCGACCAAGGCGCCCCGCGCCTGGCCGTGGTCGTGCCCTTTCTCGCCCCGGGCTCGGCGGACCGGGTGGTCGCCACCATGCTCTGGGTCCTCGATCCGGAAGACTACCTCTACCCTCTGCTCACACGCTGGCCGTTTCGCAGTGCCACCGCCTCCTCGATGCTGATTCGGCGCGACGCGGACCAGGCGGTTTTTCTCTCGCCGGCCGACGGCGACCACCCGTCCGCGATGCCGCTGACTCGGACCGATCTCGCCGCGGTCCAGGCGGTGCTCGGCACTCCCGCGCCCATCGTCGGCAAGAACCTTGCAGGCCGCGAAATCACCGCCGTGGCCAGTCCCGTGAAAGACACGCCCTGGACGCTGCTGGTCGGCATGGAGCGACAGGAAATCGAACAATCGCTACACCGACGCCTGCGCGAACTGCTCGTCACCAGCCTCGCGCTGCTGGCCGCCGCCGGCGCCGCCATCGCCTTTCTCTGGCGCGGACAAAACGCCCAATTCCTGCGCGAACGGCTCCGCCACGCCGAAACCCTGCGCGAGACGGAGAAACGGTTCCGCCTGCTCTTCCACGGCGTGCCCGACGCCGTCATGCTCGCGGAGGCACCCGGCCCGGGCGGCAACCCCGGTCGCTTCGTCGAGGTCAACGACGTCGCCTGTCAGCGCCTCGGTTACACCCGTGACGAATTCAGCCGGCTGACGCCGCTCGACATCGACTCCCCCGCCGCGCGCGAACAGGTCCCCCGGCACGTCGCCCGGCTGCTCGCCGACGGCGCCGCCACCTGGGAAGGCGAACACGTCGCCAAGGACGGTCGCGTCATCCCCGTCGAGATCAACGCCCGCGCCTTCGAACTTGAAAACCGGAGCCTCTGGCTCGCCATCTCCCGCGACATCTCCGAGCGGCGCGATGCCCGCCAACAGCTCGCCCGCCTGAACCGCGCCCTCGCCGTCAGCAACGGCATCAACCAGACCATCGTCCGCGAACGCGACCGCCGCACCCTGCTCGCCCGCGCCTGCCAGATCGCCGTCGACCGGGGCGGCTTCCGCATGGTCTGGATCGGCCTGCTCTCCGCCGACGGCACCCGCATCGAGCCCGCCGTGCACGCCGGCGAACTCGGCGACTACCTCGCCGGCATCAACATCAGCCTCGCCACCCCGATGGAAAAGGCCGGCCCCGCCTCCGTCTCGGTCCGCACCCGCGCCCCCTCCGTGCGCAACGACATCCGCCGACACACCGGCCTCCCCTGGGCCGACCGCGCCCTGCGACTCGGCTACCGCTCCTGCGCCAGCTTCCCGCTCATCATCTCCGGCGAGCCGCGCGGCATGGTCGCCCTCTACGCCGACGAGACCGGGTTTTTCGCCGACGACGAGGTTGACCTGCTCAACGACATGGCCCGCAACCTCGCCCTCGCCCTCGAACTCGCCGAACAGGAAACCCTGCGCCGCCAGGCCGAGGAAGCCCTCAAGACCAGCGAGCAACGCTTCCGCACCATCCTCGAAAACATGCCCGGCATCGCCGTGCAGGCCTACGACCGCGAACACCGCGTCATCTTCTGGAACCAGTCCAGCGCCGAGCTCTACGGTTGGACCGCCACCGAGGCCCTCGGACGCCGACCGGAGGAACTCTTCGTGCCGCCCGACATGGTCGCGGAGCTCAACGCCACCGTGGACGCCTGGCTGGCCGGCGGTCCTCCCCTGCCCCCCGGCGAGTTCACCCTGCGTCGCAAGGACGGCTCCGAGATCAACGTCTTTTCCGGCTTTTTCCTCTTCAAAAACGAACACGGCGACCCCGAGGTGTTCTCCCTCGACATCGACCTCACCGCGCGCAACGCCGCCCAGGCCGAGCTCCACCTGCTCCACGCCGCCCTCGAGGCCACCCCCTCCGCCTGGGTCATCACCAACGCCGAGGGCATCATCCAGTGGGTCAACCCCGCCTTCACCGCCCTCACCGGCTACCCCTCCGAAGAGGCCCTCGGGCGCACCCCCCCACCTGCTCTACTCCGGCCATCAGGCCGACTCCTTTTATCAAAACCTCTGGACCACCATCCGCGAGGGTCGCATCTGGAGCGGCGAGCTGCAAAACCGCCGCCGCGACGGCAGTCTCTACCACGAGCACATGACCGTCGCCCCGGTGCGCGATTCCCGCGGCACCATCACCCACTTCGTGGCGATGAAGCAGGACATCACCGAGCAAAAGAAACTCGAACACCAGCTCCTGCGCGCCCAGCGCATGGAAGGCATCGGCCTGCTCGCCGGCGGCATCGCCCACGACCTCAACAACGTGCTCGCGCCCATCCTGCTCAGCGTCGAGCTGCTGCGGATGCGTTTCCCCGGACCCGAGAACAAATCCAGCCTCGACGTCATCGAGACCTCCGCGCGGCGCGGCGCCGGCGTCGTGCGCCAGGTCCTCACCTTCGCCCGCGGCATCGACGGCGAACGCGTGCCGCTCCAGCCCAAGGACCTCCTGCGCGAGATCACCTTCATCGCCGAGGAAACCTTTCCCCGCGCCATCTCCGTCGTGCGCAAACTCGAGGAAAACCTCCCCGCCGTGCTCGGCGATCCGACCCAGCTGCACCAGATCCTGCTCAACCTCGCCGTCAACGCCCGCGACGCCATGCCCGCCGGCGGCACCCTCACCCTCGAGGCCCTCGTGGTGAAGGTCGACAAACGCAAGGCCCGTGAAACCGAGGACGTAAAACCCGGCGTCTACGTGCGGTTCGGCGTCGAGGACACCGGCATCGGCATACCCGCCGACCACCTGGAAAAAATCTTCGAGCCCTTCTTCACCACCAAGGGCGTCGGCCAGGGCACCGGCCTCGGGCTCTCCGCCGTCTTCGGCATCGTGCGCAGCCACGGCGGCTTCATCGAGGTTCACAGCGAGATCGGCCGGGGCTCGCGTTTCCACATCCACCTCCCCGCCCTCGCCGCCCGCCCAAAGGCCGACGACCCGGCCGGTCGCTCCGCCGTCGTCGAGGGCCGCGGACGCGGCATCCTTGTGTGCGACGACGAGGAACCCATTCGCTTCATCTCCGGCGCCGTGCTCGGCAAGCACGGGTTCAAGGTCTTCACCGCCGCCAACGGCGAGGAGGCCCGCCGGCTGCACGAACAACACCGCGACGAGATCCACCTCGCCCTGCTCGACATCATGCTGCCCGCCGAGACCGGCGACCGCATCGCCGTCAGCCTGCGCAAGGCCTCGCCCGGCCTGCCCATTCTGTTCTCGACCGGCATGATCGGCGACGCCGCCGCCGAGAAAATCCTGCACGAACAACTCCGCCTGCCCGACACCGCCCTGCTCGCCAAACCCTACGACGAACTGACCCTCGTCAACAACATCGCCCGCCTGCTCGACCACCCCGAACGCACACGCCCTGTCTGACGGACTCTCGCAGGCCGCCCGCCAAGGATGCTCACGCGTCGGTCCGCAAACGCGCGAAGACGCGGTGGTTCACATAACGGTCGTAGAGCCACTCCGCGTCGCGGGCCACACCCTCAAACGCAAAGCCGCAACGCAACGCCACCGCCTCGCTGCGCGCATTGCCCTCGGCGATGGCGACCACCGCCCGATGCAACCCGAGGCCGGTGAACCCGTGCAAGGTCAGCGCCGTCACGCAGCGCGTCATCACGCCCCGGCCCTGGGTGTCCGCCGCCAGCCAATAGCCGATGGTCGCGGACCGATTGACCCGGTCGATTTGGTTGAACCCGCACATGCCCACGATCACCTGCTGCTCCCAGATCGCGCATTGCAGCGCGGTGCCGGCCCGCGCCTCGCGACGCGCAAAGTCGATGAACGTCTCCGTCGCGGCCACCCCGCGCGTCAGGTCCAGCCACGGCAGCCAGCGACGCAGATAGGCACGGTTCGCATCGGTCAACGCGAAGAGTTCGTCCGCGTCCTCCGGCTGGAGGTCGACGAGTCGCAAACCGGGCGCTACGGGGATGGTCGGCATGACGCACAGGATTTTAGGGGGGTAACTCAGAGACGCGGAAGCGCAAAGGTCGCGGAAAAAGTCATCCGCCAGCGACTTTGCGTCTCTCTGGATGGAGTCCGTTCGCGCGCACGCCGGGGATAACGCCTGTTTCGAGGTCGCCCGTTCAACGCGCCTTGCCAGCGAGGTCCCTGCGACCCCCTGCAAAACCTTCCGCGGCGAAAAAAACGGGGCCAGCTCATGCCGGTGTGGAGATTTCGCTGGTCTGCCACGCCATCCTTCCCCGCAATCGGTCCTCTTTTTTATTTCACATGAAAGTTCTCGGCATCGATATCGGCGGCTCCGCGCTCAAGGGCGCGCCCGTGGACACCAAAACCGGCGAGTTGCTGGCGGAGCGCCATCGCATCCTCACCCCGCAGGCGCTCACCCCCGCCGACATGGGCAAGGCCATCGCCGGTCTGGCCGCGCACTTCGACTGGAAGGGCCCCATCGGGGTCGGTTTCCCCGGCGTGGTGCAGGGCAACTTCATCCGCACCTCGGCCAACCTGCATCCGGACTTCGTCGATCTCGACGCGGCCGCGGTCTTCGAGGCCGCCGCGGGCGCCGAGGTGAGCCTGGTCAACGACGCCGACGCGGCGGGCCTGGCCGAGGCGGCCTACGGCGCGGGGCGCGACGTGAAGGGCGCGGTGCTGATGCTCACGTTTGGCACCGGCGTGGGCTCGGCCCTGTTTGTCGACGGCCTGCTGTATCCAAATTCTGAATTCGGCCACCTCAAGCGCGGCGGCGAGTCGTGGGAGCGGTTTGTCTCCGGCGCGGCCAAGGACCGGCTCGGGCTCGACTACCCCGAGTGGGCGGCGCTGGTGAACGAGTATTTGCAGGCATTGGAGGCCCTGCTTTGGCCGGAGTTGATCATCGCCGGCGGCGGCATCAGCGCGGACCACACAAAATGGTTCCCACACCTGAAGCTGCGCTCGCGGATCGTGCCGGCGGAGTTCCTCAACGAGGCCGGCATCGTGGGCGCGGCGCTGCACGCGGCGCGGGCGCTGTGAGGCTGTAGGGGCCGCGCGAGCGCGGCCCCTACGGCCCGGCGCCCTACGCCTTCTTTAGCGGCAGCACGGACAAAACCGTCTCCACCAGCTTGGCCTCGGTGAAGGGTTTTTGAATGATGCCCTGCACGCCGAGCTGCGCGATGATCGGCAGGTCCACCTTGTCGGTGGTGGCGGTGAGCATGATGACCGGGATGGTCTTCAGCTCGTCCTTGGACTTGAGCATGGTGAGCAGTTGCACGCCGTCCATGATCGGCATGACGACGTCGATCAAGAGCAGGTCGGGCAGGCGGCGCTCCATGGCGAAGATGCCGTTGAAGCCGTTGTTGGACTCGTCCACCTGGCAGTCGTAGCCGGCCAGGAATTTTTTCACCAGCTGCCGGACGGTTTTGGAGTCGTCGAGGACGAGGATGTTGGGGCGCATGGTGGTAAAAAAGCAAGGGCCTCGCAAGCGAGGCCCCTACGGGTGCGCCGTTACCAGACCAGCAGGCCGCCCGCGAAGGTGAGGCCGGCGCCGACCGAGCAGAAGATGATCTTGTCGCCGGGCTTGAAGATGCCCTCCTCGGCGGCCCAGCCGAGCGCCATCGAGACGGACGCGCCGGAGGTGTTGCCGTATTTGGCGATGGTGACGACAAACTTTTCGAAGGGGATGCCGACGCGTTTGCCGACGGCCTTGAGGATGCGCTCGTTGGCCTGGTGCGGCACGATCCACGAGATGTCGTCAGGCGTGAGGCCGTGGCGCCGCATGGCGTTTTCGATCTCGTTGGCGAAGGCGATCACGGCGCTCTTGAAGACGGCGCCGCCGTCCATCTGGAGATAAAAGTCCTTGAGGTCGCTGCCGTCGGCGCAGGGGAGCAGGCGGTTGGCGCCGCCGCCGGGGCGCTGGATGGCCTCGAACACGGAGGCGTCGCCGGAGAGCGCCATGCGGTGCAGGCGATGCCCGCCGGGGGCGTCGGTGAGGATGGCCGCGCCGGCGCCGTCACCGAAGAGGAAGGCGGTCTCGTGGTCGTTGGGGTTGGTGATGCGCGAGAGCAGCTCGGCGGTGACGACGATGACTTTTTTGGCGGTGCCGCCGCGGATGAAGGCGCGGCCGACCTCCAGGGCGTAGAGCCAGCCGGAGCAGGCGGCGTTGAGGTCGAAGGCAAGGGCCTTGGGGCAGCCGAGGAGCTTGGCCAGGGCGCTGGCCATGGAGGGCACCGGTTGGTCGGGGATGATGGTGGCGAGCACGATGCCGTCGATCTCGTCGGCGGCGATGCCGGCCTGACGGAGCGCGTGGTTGACGGCGGTGGCGGCGAGGCTGGTGGCGGACTCGCCGGGGTCGGCGTAGCGGCGTTCTTTGATGCCGGTGAGCTTGACCATCTCGGCCTCGGTGCGGCCGGGGAAGGCCTTCAAAATTTCGCTGGTCGGACGCACGTTTTTCGGCACGGCGTAGCCGACGCCGGCGATGCAGACGGTCTGGTCGGCGGAGGCGGTCGGAGCTGCCGGGGACGAGACGGAACCGGCGGCGGCAGCGGCACCGGAGGCGATAAAGTTGGTGATGTCGTCGCCGGAGACGCGGCCGCCGGGGCCGGTGGCGGGCACGCCGGTGAGCGTGGCAGGATCGAGGCCGGCGTCGCGGGCGATCTTCACCGCGCGCGGAGTCCATTGCGGACCGGAGGCGACGGCAGGAGCGGAAGGCGCGGCGGCCGGAGCGGGCGCGGCCACGGGGACTGGGGTTGGCGCGGCCTGGGTCGGCGCGGCGGGCTTGGCCGCGGGCGGCGGCACGACCCCGGCACCGACGGAGAGGTGTTTCAGGGAAATGTCGGCGGTCTCGATGCGCAGGAAGGGCGAGCCGGAGGAGACGATGTCGCCGGCGCGGCAGAAGACCTCGCGCACGGTGCCGTCGCAGGGGGCTTCCCATTCGAAGACGGACTTGTCGCTTTCGAGTTCGGCGGCCTTGGCACCCTTGGTGAGCTTGGCGCCGGGTTGCACGAGGATGTCGATCACCGTGAGTTCGCTGACGGTGGCCCCCATGGAGGGCATCGGGACGTCGATGAGAAAGGTTTCCATCAGGGATTTATGGGACAAGTGGGCGCATGTTGGAACGGAGGGCGGCGTCTGGTCAATGACAGGAGGCCGCCATCAGCGTTTCCATTAGGTCCGTTTTAACAAGCAAACAGCTGGATTGCTTGCGAGGGGCGCGGTCAGGCGCGGGCGAGTTGCCAGAAGGCGAGGCACTTGGCGAGCAGGGCCTCGAGCTGGTCGAGGGGGACCATGTTGGGACCGTCGGAGAGGGCGTTGTCGGGGTCGGGGTGGGTTTCCAGGAAGAGGCCGTCGGCGCCGGCCGCGAGGGCGGCGAAGGCGAGCGTGGGCACGAACTCGCGCTGGCCGCCGCTCTTGCCGCCGGCCGCGCCGGGCAGCTGCACGCTGTGGGTGGCGTCGAGGATGGTCGGGTAACCGTTTTGCGCCATGATGGGGAAGGTGCGCATGTCGACGACGAGGTTGTTGTAACCGAAGGTGGCGCCGCGCTCGCATTGCCAGATCTCGGCGGCGTGGCCGGCCTTCAGCTTGCCGACGACGTGGACCATGTCGTTGGGCGAGAGGAACTGGCCTTTCTTGACGTTGACGACGCGGCCGGTGGCGGCGGCGGCGAGGAGCAGATCGGTCTGGCGGCAGAGGTAGGCGGGGATTTGCAGGACGTCGCAGACCTCGGCGACGGGCGCGCACTGGGAGGCGTCGTGGATGTCGGTGACGCAGGGCAGGCCGTAGTCCTTTTTGACGAGGGCGTGGAGCTTGAGGCCCTCGTCCATGCCGGTGCCGCGGCCGCCGGCGATGGAGGTGCGGTTGGCCTTGTCGAAGGAACCCTTGAAGACGAAGTTGATTTCCGGATACGCGGCGCGCAGGGCGACGAGTTTCTCGGCGACGGCGCGGACGACGGTCTCGTTTTCAAGCGAGCAGGGGCCGGCGAGGACGAGGAGTTTTTTCGGATCGAAGAGTGGCATGGAAGATTAAGTCTAAGGTCGGAAGGTCGAATGTCTAAGGTCGGAAGCGAGCCCGTGTCGCGGGCTCTGGCGGTTGCGGAACGACTTTAGCCCTTCGACTTTTTGACCTTGGACTTTCGGGCCGGCTTGGCGGCGCGGGCCTTGGCCTGGGCGGGTTTGGCGGCGGCTTTTTTGAGCTTGAGGGCGGCGCCGATGAAGGCGGCGAAGAGCGGGTGGGCCTTGTTGGGCTTGGACTGGAACTCGGGGTGGAACTGCACGGCGAGGAACCAGGGGTGGTCTTTGATCTCGACGATTTCGACGAGGTTGCGGCGGGGGTTGATGCCGCTGATCATCATGCCGCCGCGCTGGAGCTGTCCGACGTAGGCGTTGTTGACCTCGAAGCGATGGCGGTGGCGCTCGCGGATGCTCTCGGCGCCGTAGGCCTTGCGGGCAAGCGAGCCGGGGGTGAGCGCGCACTCGTAGCTGCCAAGGCGCATGGTGGCGCCCTTGTCGATGATGGTCTTCTGCTCCTCCATCATGTTGATGACGGGGTTGGGCGTGGCGGGGTCGAACTCCATGGAGTTGGCGTCCTTGAGCTTGAGGACGTTACGGCAGTATTCGATGACCGCGATCTGCAGGCCGAGGCAGAGACCGTAATAGGGGGTCTTGTTCTCGCGGGCGAAGCGGGCGG
>JBDRJH010000070.1:0-18203 GCA_043815125.1 Verrucomicrobiota bacterium | reverse complement strand
GGACTTGCCGGAGCCGGTGGGGCCGCAGTGCAGGATCATGCCGTAGGGCTGGCGGATGCAGGCGCGGTAGCGCTCCAGGTTCTCGTCGGAGAAACCGAGGGCGGGCAGGGGCAGGGTGGACTTCTGCTTGTCGAGGATGCGCATGACGACCTTCTCGCCGAAGTTCATGGGGCCGGTGGCCACGCGCAGGTCGATGTCGATGTTCTTCTTGGTGTATTTTTTGAAGACGATGCGACCGTCCTGCGGCAGACGGCGCTCGGCGATGTCGAGGTTGCACATGATCTTCAGGCGGGTGACCAGGGCGTTGCTGACCTGCTTGGGCAGGCGGAGCTTTTCCTGGCAAAGGCCGTCGATGCGGTAGCGGACCATGAGCTCCTTTTCCTGCGGCTCGATGTGGATGTCCGACGCCCCGGAGATGTAGGCGTCCTCGATGATGCGATTGACGAGCTGGATGACGGGCGCGGAGTCCTCGTTTTCCAGATCCTCGGCCTTCACTTCCGAACCGTCGGAGCTGTAGGCGGTGCTGATGACCTCGGCGACGTCGGAGATGTCGACCTCGTTTTCGAGGGCGGCCTTGGGGTCGGTTTTGAAGAACTGTTTGACGAGGCTCTCGATGAAGGTGGCCGAGGCGACGGAGATTTCCTCGATGACGAGCTCGGTGGCCATCTGGAAGGACTCGCGCTTGGCGTAGTCGAGCGGGTTGGCCATGAGCACCGCGACGGAGTTGGGCGAGAGCCGTTTGTGCGGGAAAATCTGTTCACGGCGAATGATGGCGTCGCCGATGACGCCGACGAGATTGTCGTCGACCTCGATTTCCTCGAGTTTGGTCACGAGCGGGTGATCGGTGAGGCGCGAGATGAACTTGGCGGTGTCCTCCGAGCTGATCTGGAACTTGGAGTCCAGCATGCGCTGCATGAGCGTCGCGGAGTATTCGGCGACCTCCAGGAGGAGCGCCAGGTCGGTGTCGGTGAACAGGCCGTCGGTGCCGGCGCTGGGCTCCTTGTTGAGCACCTGGATGGCGCCGATGACGAGGTTGCCGGCCTTAAGCGGCACCGTCAGCATGGAGAGCACGTCGAAGTTGGTGGTCTTCGACATGGAGGTCATGAACGGTGCCTGACTCTCGGTGTTGCGAAAGAAGATCGGCTCGCCGCCGGCAATGGCTTTGCCGACCACGCCCTGCCCGAGGGGCATCTTGACGGTGAGCAGTTTTTCCGCGACGGCGCTGAGCTGCGCCTCCTTTTCCGGGGCCTTGGCCCAAAGGGAGGGGGAGTAATAGACGTGCTTGAAAACGATGTCGTTGCCCTCGACCAAAGAGAGGGTCATCGACTGCGCCTGCAAAGCCTCGACGACCTTGGAGGCGGTGAGTTCGACGACCGAGTTCACGTCCTCGCGACTCGGGGCGGGCTTGGAGATGATCTTGATCAGCAGCGAGCGCCGCAGGGTGTTGGCAATGGAGGCCTTGGCCATGATGGGGAAAGCGGTCGTATGTTGGCGTTGTGACGTTGTTTCAGGCATTGTCAGAGGCCTTGATGAGCGGCAATAGAAATACCCGCATCAATGTTGGCGCAAATCGAAGACTGGTTGTTGGCCCGGCCAAACTCCTCGCCGGAAACCGGCGGAGAGGCCGGCGAGCGTTGCGCGGCGGACTTTCTGGCGGCCAAGGGTCTCCGCATCGTCAGCCGCAACTGGCGCAATCCGAAGGACCGGCGCGAGGAGATCGACTTGATCTGCACGGACGACGGCATCCTGGTCTTTGTTGAGGTCAAAGCCCGCTCGGCTTCCGCCAAGGTCCCGGGTTACTACACGGTCAATCGTCGCAAAAAAGCCGTTCTGCTGCGTGCCTGCCGCGCCTACCTCGCGAGCCTCCGGCGCGAGCCGACGACCTATCGTTTCGACGTGGTCGAGGTCGCCACACGAGCCGACGCCGCGCCGGAGGTGCTGCACTTCGAAAACGTGCCGCTTTTCCCGTGAACGATTTTGCGGGTGCCGACCATCCGGCTGGATGAAGTTGGCTAATCCATTCCATTCAGACAATTCACCTCATTAGCCTTGCTTGCAAAGCCCGTGGTGAACCAAATCCCTGCATCCATCATGTCAGAAGCCCAACGTCATCCGTTCCTCCAAGGCTTGAGCAAACACCGTGGCACTCCCCCCACGGTGATCGTCATTTTCGGCGCGTCCGGTGACCTCACCGCGCGCAAGCTGATCCCCGCGATCTACAACCTCGGCTACGACAACCTCCTGCCGTCCGATTTCTACCTCGTCGGCTACGGCCGCAAGGCGATCCCCGACGACGAGTTCCGCGAGGTCGCGACCTCCGCGATCAAGGAGTTCTCCCGCCGCGAGCTGAACGCCGACGTCTGGCAACACGTCGTGGAGCGCACCAGCTACGTCGCCGGCGGCTACGACGACCCCGAGGCCTTCAAGCGCCTCGCCGAGCACATCGCCGGCCTTGAGAAAAAACTCGGTCGCGAACTGCAGACTCTCTTCTACATCTCCACGCCGCCCTCGGTCTTCGCGCCGATCTTGCTCAACCTCGGCGCCAGCGGCCTCGCCTCCAAATACCTCGGGCAGGTCAACCACTCCAAGGTCATCATCGAAAAACCCTTCGGCAAGGACCTCGCTTCCGCGCTCAAGCTCAACACCACCATCCGCCAGGTCTTCGAGGAGCATCAGGTGTATCGGATCGACCACTACCTCGGCAAGGAGACCGTGCAGGACCTGCTCGTGCAGCGCTTCGCCAACTCCATCTTTGAGCCCCTCTGGAACCGCCGCTACACCGAGTCCGTCCAGATCACCGTCTCCGAGGAAGTCGGCGTCGGCACCCGCGGCGGCTACTACGAACAGAGCGGCGCGCTGCGCGACATGATCCAAAACCACACCATGCAGCTGGTCGCGCTGACCGCCATGGAGCCGCCCGTCTCGCTCTCCGCCGAGGACGTGCGCGACGAGAAGGTCAAACTCCTCAAGGCCATCCAGCCCCTCAACCTCGGCCCCGGCGGCGACGTCGCCCGCGCCCAATACGCCGACGGCATGATGGGCGGCAAACAGGCTCCCGGCTACCTCTCCGAGGAGGGCATCAACCCGCAGTCCGCCACCGAGACCTACGCCGCTATCCGCCTCTCGATCAACAACTGGCGCTGGCAGGGCGTGCCCTTCTACCTGCGCTCCGGCAAGCGCATGGCCCGTCGCGTCACCGAGATCGCCGTCCAGTTCAAGCGCCCGCCCGGCACCCTCTTCGCCGAGAGCGAACGCTTCAACCTCGCGCCCAACACGCTCTCCTTCCAAATCCAGCCCGACGAGGGCCTCAGCCTTGTGCTCAACGGCAAGGTGCCCGGACTCGAGACCCGCACCCAGCCGGTCAAGATGAACTTCCGTTACTCGGCCACGTTCGGGTCCAACACCCCCGAGGCCTACGAGCGCCTCGTGCTCGACGCCATGATCGGCGACGGCACCCTGTTCATCCGCGGCGACGAGGCCGAGACCTCGTGGAAACTCTACACGCCCGTGCTCGAAGCCTGGGCCGCCGCCGGCCGCGAGGGCATGGACAGCTACGCCGCCGGCTCCTGGGGCCCCGCCAACGCCGACGCCCTGCTCGCCGCCAACAACCACGTCTGGCGCCAACCCTGAACGGCCTCGCCGTAAATCCCACGCGGCTAGTCCTGAGTCGAAGCGAGATTCCGAGCGCCCGGTTTAGGATTTAGTGATCAGGATTTCCCTTCCGTTATGCCCGCCATCTTTAACGCACTCCCCGGCCTCGAAGTCCCCGTCGGCTCCATCTCCAAGAGCCTCGCCAAGATGTGGGCGACCACCGCCGACAACGGCGGCGCCGCCCCCGCGTCCGACGACTCCAAGGCCACCCAGGTCAACTTCGTCCTCCACCTCGGCTACAAGACCAGCGCCGAGGACGCCGCCGCCCAGTTCCAGACCGCGGTGCGCTTCTCCAAGCGCTACCCGTGCCGCGTCGTCGTGCTCTGCCCGACCCCGGAGGATGAGCCCGGCAACGAGTTTCGCGCCAAGATCTACGGCGAGTGCCACCCCGGCAAAACCAAGGGCGACACCCGCTGCTGCGAGTTTGTCATGCTCAGCTACCCGATGTCCGCCCGCCGGTTCCTCGAGAGCCAGGTCAGCGTCTGCCTCTCCACCGACCTGCCGCTCTACTACTGGGCGCACCGTTTCTCCTCGACCACCCGGCTCAACGACTACCAATACCTGCTGCGCCGCTCCAAGCGCGTGCTCTTCGACAGCGCCCTCGCGCCCGCCGACGCGCCCGATTACCCGTGGCCGGCCAACGTCGCCGTGCGCGACCTCGCCCACGCCCGCCTCCTGCATGTGCGCCAGGCCATCGGCCAGTTCCTCAGCGGCTACGCGCCCGACCTGCTCGTGCGCGGGCTCACCGGCATCGTCGCCGAGTATTCGCCCGACTTCGCCGCCGAGGCCAAGGTGCTGCTCGGCTGGGCCAAAAAACGCCTGATCGCCTGCGGTGCCGACGCCGCCCAGCTCGGTGAAACCCTGCGCCCCGCCGAGAGCGCGGGCAACCGCACGCTCAACCTCCAATTCACCTACAACCTCAACGGCCACCGCTTCCTCTGGAGCGGCAACTTCACCCAAGGCTGCGCCCGCACGCTCGCCGAGTTCGGCGACGGTCCCAGCGAGGTCTCCGGAGCCATCGGACTGCTCAGCCCCGAGGCCGCGCTGTCCGAGGCCATGTTCTTCTAACCTTATCCAAGCAAGTCTTCGTAATGCGCGAAATTCACTCCGACCACGGCCGCGTCCTCGCCGGCACCCGCGACGAACTTTTTCAGGAAGCCGTCAAGCTCACCACCGCCGCCCATGCCGGCCGCACCGGCCCCGGCGTCTTCACTTGGGCGCTCACCGGCGGCAGCACGCCGGCCGCGTTCTACGCCTGGTGTGCCGAGCACAAGACCCTGCCCGAAGCGCTCCTGCGCGACACCCACTTCACCGTCAGCGACGAACGCCACGTGCTGCTCTCCAGCGACGAGAGCAACTTCGGCAACGCCGAGCGCCAGCTGCTCAACCCGCTCGGCGTGCCCACCGACCGCCGCCAGCCTTGGATGGTCGCCTGGCCCGTCGCCGAGGCCGCCGAGGCCTACCGCAAGACCCTGTTGATCCTCTCCGGACCCGGGCGCGCCTACGACGTGTGCTTCCTCGGCATGGGCGACGATTGCCACACCGCGTCGCTGTTTCCGCAAACCCCGCTCCTCAATGACGACGGCGGACTGCTCTTCGGCGGACAGGAAGTCCCCGGCAAGGGCTGGCGCCTCACGATCACGCCCACCGGTCTGCGCGCCTGCGGCCTGATCGTCGTCATGGCGCTCGGCGCCGGCAAGGCCGACGCCCTGCACCGCGTGCATCGCGGTCCGGACGACGTGCTCAACGTGCCGTCGCAACTCCTCAAAACCTGCGCCGACCGCGTGGTCTGGCTGGTCGACGAGCCCGCCGCCGCCCGGCTGTAAATGGTAGGGGCGTCGCTCGCGACGCCCGTTGAGCGTCATAGCCGCGTTGACCGTCCAACGCGTGAGCAAGTCCAACGGGGCTCGCAAGCAAGCCCCTGCACCAAACCACCACCGCCGTTTCCATCCTTGCAGGGCAGGGGAGGGAACGGTGTTTTTGTTTCCCTTAACGACTGCCAACGCTCCGCACCATGTCCCACCCCGTCACCGACCTCATCCCGCATCGTCCGCCGTTTCTCTTTGTTGACGAAATCACCGCCGAGTCACCCGACGGCCTCATTGCCACCCGCACCTGGCGCGCCGAGGAAGATTTCTACAAGGGTCACTATCCCAACGCGCCCATCACCCCCGGCGTGCTCCTGTGCGAGGCCGTGTTTCAGACCGGCGCGCTCTTCATGGCCCGTCAGGCCCAGACCTCCGGCGAGGCACCCGGCTCCGGCGTGCCGCTCCTCGCCAAGATCAGCGACGTGCGCTTCCGCAGCCCCGTTTACCCCGGCGACCAGATCGTCATCGAGGTGAAGAAAAAGGAGGTCATGGGCGGCTTTACCATGATGTCCGGCGCGATCAAAAAGCCGACGGCACCCGCATCCTCACCGTCGACTTCGCCGTCGCCTGGAAGACCCCCGAGGGCCAGCAGAAAGCCTGAGCGCGTCCCGATGTCCGACTTCCTCAATCTCACCGGCAAGACCATCGTCGTCCTCGGCGTCGCCAACAAGAAAAGCGTCGCCTGGTTCACCGCCAAATCGCTCGAAGCCCAGGGCGCGACCGTGCTCTACAGCGTGCGCTCCGAGGCCCGCCAAAAGTCCCTCGAAACGCTGCTCGCCGGCAAACCCGTCTTCCTCTGCGACGTCGAACACGAGGGGGCCGCCGCCCGCCTCGCCACCGACATTGCCACCGCCGGACACGGGACGATCCACGGCATCGTGCACTCGATTGCCTTCGCCAACTATTCCGAGGGCTTCAAGCCGTTCCACGAGACCCCGCGCAAGGACTTCCTGCAGGCCACCGCCATCTCCGCCTTCTCGCTGGTCGAGATTGCCAACGCCTTTAAGCCGCTACTCGCGAAGGACGCCTCGGTCGTCACCATCGGCATCTCGTCGCTGCTGGTCACGCCCGACAACTACGGCTACATGGGCCCGATCAAGGCCGCGCTCGAATCCGCCACGCGCTTCCTAGCCAAGTCGTTTTCCGCCGACTCGGCAGTGCGCTTTAACGTCGTCGGCGCCGGTCCGCTGAAGACCAGCGCCTCCGCCGGCATCCCCGGTTACCTCGAAAGCTACCTCTACGCGGAGAAGCTGACCTTTCGCAAAAAGAACCTCTCCACCCAGGAGGTCGCCGACAGTGTGCTCTTCCTGCTCAGCGAACGCAGCTCCGGACTGAACGGCACCACGCTCACCGTCGACGCCGGCCTCGGTTGCAACGCCTTTGATGCCGAACTCGTGCGCCTCGCCATGCGTCCGGAAACCACCGCCCCTAAAACCAACGGATGAAATTCCGCCACACCTGCATCGAGTCGCTCGCCACGGCCCTGCCGGACGAAGTCCTCACCACCGCCCAGGTCGAGGAACGCCTGCGTCCCCTCTACGAACGCCTACGCCTGCCGTTTGGTCGCCTCGAACTCATGACCGGCATCCGTGAGCGCCGCGTCTGGGCCCCCGGCACGCGCCCCTCCGACGCCTCCGCCGCCGCCGGCCGCAACGCGCTCGCCAAGTCCGGCCTGCGCGCCGACCAGGTCGAGCTGTTCATCCACGGCGCCGTCTGTCGCGACATGCTGGAGCCGGCCACCGCGTCCTTCGCGCACCGCAAGATCGGTCTGCCGGCCACCGCGCAAATCTTCGACGTGTCCAACGCCTGCCTCGGGTTTCTGAATTCGCTGACCATCGCCGCCGGCCTCATCGAGTCGGGCCAGATCAAGTGCGCCCTTGTCGTCTCCGGCGAGAACAGCGGACCACTCGTCGATCAGACGATCCAGACGCTGCTCAACGGCACGCTCGATCGCAACGGCATCAAACCCTACTTCGCCAACCTCACCATCGGTTCCGGCGCCGTCGGCGCGGTGGTTTGTCACGAGTCGATCCTGCCCGCCGGCACCCGCGCGCATCGCCTGCTCGGCGGCATGGCCCGCGCGGCGACCGAGCACAGCGAACTCTGCCAGGGCGACACCCACGGCGCCGACGCGCTCGCCATGCAAACCGACAGCGAGGCGCTGCTCAACGCCGGCCTCGCGCTCGCCCGCGACACCTGGGCAGACTTCACCGCCGAGACCGGCTGGAGCGCCGACTCGACCGACCGCTTCATCTGCCACCAGGTTGGCAGCACCCACCGCCGCAAACTCTACGAGGCGCTCGGGCTCGATCTCGCCAAGGACTTCTCGACCTTCGAGACCCTCGGCAACACCGGCTCCGTCGCGCTGCCCGCCACGCTCGGTGCCGCCGTCGACGCCGGCGTCGTCACCGCCGGCACCAAGGTCGGCCTGCTCGGCATCGGCAGCGGTTTGAACTGCCTCATGCTCGCCTTGGAGTGGTGAACCTGTTTTCCATTTTTCACGAATGACCCGCCCCGTCCCCGACTGGCTCCGGCCGCTTTATCCCTTCGCTCCGAAGAGCTTCACCACGCCCTCCGGCGCGGCGATGAGTTATCTGGACGAGGGAGGAGCGGGAGGGCAGGGGGGCGAGGCCGTGCTCATGCTGCACGGCAACCCGACGTGGTCTTTCTATTACCGCGACCTCGTCAAGGCGCTTTCGCCGCACCTGCGCAGCATCGTGCCGGACCACGTGGGCATGGGCCTTTCCGAAAAGCCGCAGGACTACGCCTACACGCTGGCCACGCGCATCGACGACGTCGCGGCGCTGGTCGCCTCGCTCGGGCTGACCAAAATCCACCTCGTCGTCCACGACTGGGGCGGTGCCATCGGCTTCGGCTTGGCCGCGCGCCTGCCGGACCTGATCGGCCGTATCGTGGTTTTGAATACGGCGGCGTTTCCGTCGCAAAACATTCCCCGGCGCATCGCCCTGTGCAAGACCGCCTGGCCGGGCACGTTCATCGTGCGCGCGCTCAACGGTTTTGCCGGACCGGCGGTCACCATGTCGATGCACCGGCGCAAACTGACACCCGACGAGAAGCGCGGGTTTTTGCTGCCCTACGATTCGTATGCCAACCGCGTGGCGGTCGACGCCTTCGTGAAGGACATCCCGATGTCGGATGCCCATACTAGTTGGCCGGCGCTGGCCGAGGTGGAGGCCGGCCTGCGCCGGTTCAAGGCCAACCCGGCACTCATCGTCTGGGGCGGGCGCGATTTTTGTTTCGACGACACCTACTACGTGGAGTGGCGCAAGCGCCTGCCGCAGGCCGAGGCGCTCTACCTCAAGGACGCTGGCCACTATGTTCTGGCGGACGCCGACGCGGAGGTCGTGCCGAAGATCGCCGCGTTTTTGCGCGGGTAGGAGTGGTTGTAGGGGCGTCGCTTGCGACGCCCGTTAAGCGCGGGGGTTCTCGGAATACCCGTTGCGCGCAACGGGCTTCGCGAGCGAAGTCCCTACATTCTCCTCCTTGCTTACCGCGAATACAGCTCCGCCAGCTGGCGCAGGTAGGGCGCGGTCTCGGTCCGGAGGCGGGCGAGCTGGCCGGACTGGTAACGCCACTGCCAGTTGCCGGCGGGTTCGCCGGGGGTGTTGAAACGTCCCTCGGAGCCCAGCGATAACAGGTCCTGCAACGGGAAGACCGCCAGATTGGAGACCGAGCCGTAGGCGGCGCGCACGAAGTCCCAGCCGATCTCGTCGCCGCCGACGCGCAGGTAGCGGCGGACATGATCGCGGGTCTTCTCGTCGGCGGACGCATACCAGCCGAGCGTGGTGTCGTTGTCATGGGTTCCCGGATACACGGCGTTGTTGGCGCGCAGGTTGTGGGGCAGGTAGAGGTTGCCGGCGTCGCCGCCGAACGCGAACTGGAGGATGGTCATGCCGGGCAGTCCGGTGGCGTCGCGCAGCTCGACGACGCTGGGGAAGAGTTCCCCCAGATCCTCGGCGATCATGCGGGCGTCGGGCAGGGCGGCCTTGACCTTGAGGAAGAAGTCGAGGCCGGGGCCTTGCAGCCACTCGCCGCCGCGCGCGTCGGTGGCGTCGGCGGGAATCGACCAGTAGGTGTCGAAGGCCCGGAAGTGATCGATGCGCACGATGTCACACAGGGCGAAGTTGGCGCGCAGGCGCTCGATCCACCAGGCGTAGCCGTCGGCGCGGTGCGCGGCCCAGTCGTAAAGCGGGTTTCCCCAGAGTTGCCCGGTGGCGGAGAAGTAGTCGGGCGGCACGCCGGCGACGGCGAGGGGGCGGCCGGTTTCGTGATCAAGCTGAAACAGCGAAGGGTTCGCCCAGACATCCGCGCTGTCGCGCGCGACGAAGATGGGCGCGTCGCCGATGATTTCGATGCCGAGCTCGCGGGCGTGATCGCGCACCGCCGACCACTGACCGAAGAACAGGTATTGAAAAAACGCGTGGGCCTCGGCCGTATCCGCGAGCTGTTTGGTGATCGGCGATTGCACGGCTTGTTCGTGGAAACGGACCTCCGCCGGCCATTCCCACCAGGGGCGGCCGCCAAAGTGGTCCTTCAGCGCCTGGAACAGCGTGAAGGCATCCAGCCAGGAGGCTTTTTCGGCCTTGAACGCCTCAAAGTCGCCAAAGAGGGCTGGGCGGCCGGCGTCATTAAACGCCTCGAACGCCTTGAACAGGGCCGGCCACTTGGTCACATAGAGCCAGCCATAGTCGACATGGTCGCGCGGCAGCTGTTGCAGCGGCTCGAGGTCGGTGGCGTCGAGCAGGCCGGCGCCGACCAGCGCCTGCAGATCGATCAGGTAGGGGTTGCCGGCGAATGCCGAAAAACACTGGTAGGGCGAGTCGCCATAACCGGTGGGACCGAGCGGACAGATCTGCCAGGTCTTCACGTCCGCCGCGGCCAGGAAATCGAGGAACGTGCGCACGGAGCCATCCAGCACGCCGACGCCTTGGCCGCCCGGGAATGCGGTGGGGTGCAGCAACACACCGGCGGTGCGCCGATTCAGCCAAGAGAACACCGGGACGGAGCCCGCGGGGTATTGATTAGACATAATGTTTATTGTGCGTTAATCTATTAAGGGGTTTTAAATCAATATGTTGCAAAATGGCCATTTGGGCTTCCCGGAGTCGAAATCGTCTTTTCAGCCGGAAATCGGCTTGTCCTCGACGGTTTCCGCTTCGGGGGTGTTGTCGCCCTCGCCGGTTCTGGTCGATGACTCCGTGGTTGCGGTTTCTGCCTTCGGTTTGCCGCCGCCGACCAGTGCGGCGAGTTGATCCTGGATCGACAGGAAAAACTCCGGGCTCAGCTCAACCGCGGGGATTTCGTAGAGCTCCTTGGACTTGGCGTGTTCGTAAACCATGCGTCGTCCGTCGGCGTCCGGGCCCTTGGGGCGCAGCACGCGTTTGCGCTCAAGCATCAACGCGAGGACTTGCAACAGTCGGCCGTTTTCCTCGGAAACCTCGGCGTCGGGCGCGGCCAGGGTCAGAAACAGGCTCTCGGCGGTCAGCTTCAGTTCGCGCTCGGGGTTGTCATTCACACTGCGGGGTTTGAACACGTGCACCCAGCGGCAGATGGCGGGCCCGGGCGTCTGAAAGTCACCTTGTCGGGACTCAAGCATGTCGAAGCGCACGACCTCGTCCGACGTGGCCGGGCGCACCAGCAGGCTGGCCACGCGATCACCCTCGTTAAAACTTTCGCCGGAGACGCAGCAGATCGTTGCCAGCGGTTGCAGGTTCAATTCCATAAGGGCCGATTTTCACGCTCCGGACGACGGACGCTAGCGCAAATTAACCCTTTCCCAACACGCACACATGCAAGGTCGCATCATCGCCATCGGCGACATCCACGGTTGTCATGTGGAATTTGCCGAGTTGCTGGCGCGCCTTGCCCTGACTCCGAACGACAAGCTTATCCTCCTTGGTGACTTGATCAATCGCGGCCCCGACAGTCTGGCGGTGCTCGATCTGGCGCGACAGCACAACGCCATCTCCCTGCTGGGCAACCACGAGAAACGATTGCTCGATCACCGCCGCACCGGCGACCGTTCATTCATCAAGGAAAACGACGCCGAGACCGCCGCCAAGCTCCGTCCCGAAGACTGGCGCCATCTGGAGCAGATGCTGCTGACCTATCACATCCCCGAGCTGAACACGGTCTGCGTGCACGGCGGCTTTTTGCCCGGCCAATCCTGGGACCAGCAGCCGGCCGAGGTCATCACCCGCATTCAGGTGATCGATGAGCACGGCCGCGCCGCCAAACGCAGCGATTGCCCGCGCGGACAACTTTGGGCCGACCGTTGGAACGGTCCGCCCTTTGTCGTCTACGGCCACACTCCCCGTCCCGAAATCTACAAGCTCAAGTGGTCCGTCGGCATCGACACCGCCTGCGTCATGGGCGGCCACCTGACCGCCTACATCCTGCCCGAGAAACGCTTCGTGCAAGTCAAGGCCCGCCGACGTTACTACACCTGAACCTCCCTGCCCGCCCGCTTCCTTCCATGGCCCGTTCCCGTTCCACTCCCAAGCCCGAGGCGCCCGAATCCGCCGCGCCCGGCGCCGTCCTGCTCGCGGTCGACCTGCAGACCAAGCTCCTGCCCACCGTCGCCGGCGCGGACGCCCTCGCCTCGCGCTGCCGGCTTGCGATCAAGGCCGCGGTCGGCCTCGGCATCCCGGTGATCTTCACCGAACAGGCGCCGGACAAACTGGGCCCGACGGCGCCGGCCATCCGCGCGGCCGCGCCCGACGCGCCGGTCTTCGCGAAGGCGGCGTTTTCCGGACTGTCGGACGGTGTCGTGACAAAACAACTACGCGCGCTCGGCTGCGAGCACGTGCTCATCTGCGGGTTGGAAACGCCGGTGTGCGTCTACCAGACCGCGCTGAACGCGCTGGCCGAGGATTTTCAGGTCACCGTGCTGACCGACGCCGTCGGCGCCCGCCGGCCCGACGACGCCGCGCATTGCCTGCGTTCGCTGGGCTCCGCCGGGGTGCATCTGCTCCCCGTTGAAACCGTGCTCTACGCCCTGCTCCACGACGCCGGGCATCCGTTCTTCAAGACCCTCACTCAACTCGTCAAAGCCCATGCCTGACTCCCCCGCCCTTCCCACCCTGCTGTCCGTTCAGCAGCTCAAGTCTCCGGAAACCAACCCCGGGCACCCGTTCGCCAGCGTGCTCGTGGTCAAGAAGCTGATCATCAAGACCGCCTCCAACGGCAACCCGTTCCTCAGTGTCGAACTCGGCGACCGCGGCGGTTCCTTCAACTGCACGATCTTCAACGACGGCGGCATCTTTGAGGCCGCCAAGGCCGCCGGCGAGGGCGCGGTCGTGCGCATCGAGGGTCGCGTCGATCACTACCAGGGACGGCTGTCGCCGAAGATCTTCAAACTGGCGTCGCTGGACGAATCCGAGCTCTCCGCCCCCGGCCTGATCGACAACCTCGTCGAACTCGCCCCCGAGCCGATCGAGTCCCTCTGGGCCGATTTTCAGGCAACCATCGACGCGATCAAATACGACGAGCTACGCATGACCGTGCGCGGTGTTTTCGAGGAGATCGGGGACGCCTTTCGCTGGTCTCCGGCCGCCGTCGCCATGCACCACGCCTACCGTCACGGCCTCATCGAGCACACCATGCGCATGGCCCGCGCGGCCAAGGCGCTGCTGCCGCTCTATCCCGAGGTCGACGCCGACCTGGCCATCGCCGGCATCCTCCTGCACGACACCGGCAAGACCATCGAATACGAGGGCTCGCTGGCCACCAAGCGCAGCCGTCGCGGCATCCTGCAGGGGCACGTCGTGCTCGGTTACCAACTCGCCCGCAAACACGCGCTCAAGGCCCGGCTCGACGCCGACCGCACCGAGCGTCTGGAGCACATCATCCTCAGTCATCAGGGCGAACCCGAGTGGGGCGCGGCCGTCTACGCCGCCACGCCCGAGGCGGTCTTTGTGTCGATGGTCGACAACCTCGACGCCAAGATGGGCATGGTCCAGCGCGCCCTGCGCCAGGCCAACCCCGACGACGTGTTCAGCGAGCGCCTGGCCGGCCTCAACGGCCCGTTGCTCACCGCGCCGATCCCGCCGGCGGCGGAGTGAACGCAGGCGGCGAGAGCCAAGGAGAACGGACATTCCTGTCCGTTCTCCTTGGTCCTCCTGGCCTCTCCTTGCGCGTTGCGTGTAACCTCTCACACCGACAACTGCAGTTCGTCGATGCGCTTGCGCAGGGTCGCGCGGGTCATGCCGAGGCGCTCGGAGGCCTTCACCAGGTTGCCGTCGGTGGCCTTGAGCACGCGGACGATCATCTCGGTTTCAAGGCGCTTGAGAATCGGTTCCGGCCCGGCGGACAACTCGGTGTGCAGGTAGTCGAGCGCGTCCTCAACGGTGTAGCCACCGGAGACGGCGGCGGGCACGGAGGGCTCGGCAAACGGCGCGGCGGTGCCGCCGTCGGACGCGACGGCGAACGGCTGGGCGGTGCCGGCCACGACGACCGGAGCGCCGACCGCCTCGCGGATCTCGACCGGGATGTCCTTCAGCAGGATGGCGTCGCCTTGGGCGATGACCGCGCTGCGGTAGATGACGTTTTCCAGCTCGCGCACGTTGCCCGGCCAGCGGTGGCGGGCCAGCACGCCCATGGCCTCGGTGGAGACTTTGCCGACGCGGGCCTTCTTTTGTTTGACGAGATTTTGCAGGCAGAAGTCGACGATCTGCGGGATGTCCTCGGTGCGCTCGCGCAGCGGCGGCATCTTGATGCGCACGACGTTGAGCCGGTAGTAGAGGTCCTCTCGGAAGGTCTTGGCCTTCACCATTTCCTCGAGGTCCTTGTTGGTGGCCGCGATGATGCGCACGTCGACCTTGATGGTCTCGGTGCCGCCGACGCGCTGGATCTCGCCCTGCTGGAGCACGCGCAGGATCTTGGTCTGCGTGTTGAGGGCCATGTCGCCGATCTCGTCGAGGAAGATGGTGCCGCGGTCGCAGAGTTCGAACTTGCCGATGCGCTGGCCGGTGGCGCCGGTGAAGGAGCCCTTTTCGTGGCCGAAGAGTTCGCTCTCGATGAGATTGTCGGGGATGGCGGCGCAGTTGACGGCGATGAAGGGCTTGGTGGCGCGGTGCGAGTGCTTCCAGATGGAGCGCGCGATGAGCTCCTTGCCGGTGCCGCTCTCGCCGGTGATCATCACGGTGACGTCGCTGGCGGTGACCTGGCCGATGGTCTTGAAGACGTCCTGCATTACCGGCGACGAGCCGACGATGCCCTCTTTGTAGTCCTCGCTGTTGATGGTCGGCTTGTATTCGCCGGCCGAGCGCAGGTCGTCATGAGCCTTGAGGGCGTGCTCGGCCAGGGTGAGAACCTTGGCGGGATCGAACGGCTTCATGATGTAGTCGAACGCGCCGAACTTCATCGCCTCGATGGCGGTCTGAGCGGTGCCGAACGCGGTCATGAGAATGACCATCTGCTTCGGGTTGGCCGAGCGGATGTGCTGCAACGCCTCGAGGCCGCTCATGCCGCCCATGCGGATATCCAGAAAAATGAGATCGGGCGGAGGCCCTTTTTTGACGGTGGCCACGCCCTCTTCGCCGCTGCCGGCCTCGATCACCCGGTAGTTTTTCGAGGACAACACGCGTCCGAGCGAGTAGCGAACTTCGGCGTCGTCATCGATGACCAGGATGGTGGGCGTTTGGGCGGCGGTAGTCATGGGTGGCAGGGCACCACTGATGCTTCCCGCGGGCATGGGGTCAACGGCCTAGTGCGGTTTTGCCGGCGGATGCGTCGACAACGGTGTGGACAGTGTCCGTGCGGTGTGGTTTTTCACGCATTCTCCCGTTTCAACCATCGACCCTGACCACTCATGAAAACCTTTTCCATTGCCATCGGTTCGGACCACGCCGGCTTCGCCTACAAGGAGGCGCTCAAGGCCGCGTTGCTGGCCGACGGGCACACCGTCAAGGACTTCGGCACCTACTCGGCCGAGTCGTGCGATTATCCGGACTTCATCCGTCCGACCGCCGAGGCGGTGGCGCGCGGCGAGTTCGAGCGCGGTGTCGTGCTGGGCGGCTCCGGCAACGGCGAGGCCATCGTGGCCAACAAGGTGAAGGGTATTCGCTGCGGCCTGTGCTGGACCGAGCAGGTGGCGATCTGGAACCGCTCGCACAACGACGGCAACGTGATCTCCATCGGCGAGCGCACCGTCTCCGAGGAGGAGGCGATCAAGATCGTCAAGGTCTGGCTCGCCACCGAGTTCGAGGGCGGCCGCCACCTCCCGCGCGTGCGGAAGATCGAGCAGCTCTGAGCGGTCGCTTGGTTTGCGCGTGGCCGTCACCGCGACGGTGTTTTAGTTTTCCTCATCCGCCGGACGCTCGTGTCGCGGCGGTTTTTTGTGTCCGCGTTTTGCGGATCGAAGTGGTGCACCCGGCGGGAATCGAACCCACATCAACGGCTTCGGAGACCGTTGCACTATCCATTGTGCTACAGGTGCGGAGGGCAGGCGGTGAAATTGATTGCGGCGGCGGGTCGCTGTCCAGTGTGAAAACGAAAAGCGGCGCGTCCGTGGGGATCGCGCCGCTTGAAACCAAATGCCAGACTGGGGGCTCGTCAGATGTGGATCGCCTCGCCCAACGAAGCGGCGGCGGCCTCCATGATCGCCTCGCTGAGCGTCGGGTGCGCGTGGATGGTCTGGTGTATCTCGTCGACGGAGGCCTCCAGCTCCATGGCCAGGCCGTATTCGGCGATCAGCTCGGTGGCCTCGCTGCCGATGATGTGGGCGCCGTAGATCTCGCCGGTCTTGGCGTCGGTGACGACCTTGACGAAGCCCTCGCTCTCGGCGGAGGCCACGGCCTTGCCGGAGGCGGTGAAGGGGAATTTACCGATCTTGATGTCGAGCTTCTTCTCCTTGGCGGCCTTCTCGGTGAGGCCGGTGGAGGCGACCTGCGGCTGGCAGTAGGTGCAGCCGGGGAAGTTTTTGACGCGCTTGGGCTTGCCGTGGCCGAACATGCCGTTGACCGCGTTGACGGCCTCGAAGGTGGCGATGTGGGCGAGCCAGGGCGGGCCGATGATGTCGCCGGCGGCGTAGATGCCCTTGACGGCGGTCTGGTAGGACTCGTCGACCTTCACGTAGTTGCGGTCGAGCTCGACCTTGGCGGCGGCGCCGATGACGCCCTCGATGTTGGCGACGACACCGATGGCGGAGAGCAACACCTCGGCCTCGACCTCCTCGGTCTTGTCACCGGTGACGAGGTCGACCTTCACGGAGTTTTTGCCGACGCGGAAGTTTTCGCACTTGGTGTTGAGGTAGGTCTTGATGCCCTGCTTGTCGAAGGCGCGATGCAGGGTCTTGGCGACCTCCTCGTCCTCCACCGGGAGGATCTGCGGCAACATCTCGACGAGGGTGACCTGGGTGCCGAGGGCGTTGAAGAAGTAGGCGAACTCCACGCCGATGGCGCCGGCTCCGACGATGATGATGGACTTGGGCTGCTTGGTGATGGCGAGGGCCTCGCGGGAGGTCATCACGCGGACGCCGTCGTAGTCGAGTCCGGGGATGCGGCGCATCTTGCAGCCGGTGGCGATGAGGATGTTTTTCGCCTTGAGAAACTTTCCTTTCTGCTCGCCCTCGGTGATCTCAACCATGCCGGCGGCGGGGATGTGGGCCTTGCCGACGATGTAGTCGACCTTGTTTTTCTTGAAGAGGAACTCGATGCCCTTGGCCATCTGCCCGGACACGTTGCGGGAGCGGCCCATGACCTTCTCGAAGTCGAAGGAGACGTTCTCGGCGGTGATGCCGTAGATGTCGGATTTCTTGATCTTCTGATAGAGCTCGGCGCTCTTGAGGAGGGCCTTGGTGGGGATGCAACCCCAGTTGAGGCAGGTGCCGCCGGCGCGTTCCATTTCGACGCAGGCGACCTTCTTGCCGAGCTGGCCGGCGCGAATGGCGCCCGCATACCCGGCGGGGCCGCCGCCGACAACGATCAGATCATATTCCGTGGATTCAGCCATGATGAGAAAAAAGTTAGGTGGTTCGCCCGGAAGGGGCAAAGGACAACGGTCAGCCGGCGCGCACGGCCCCGCAAGGGAAAAACCCGCCGTGCCGCGTCACACGTCGATGACGTCGCCTCGCGACACGGGCTCTCGCCGTCCGCCGCCACGGGGGCCGCGCGGCGGCGGACCCTTCATAAGTGAGCTGATCAGGACGTTGGTGATGCCGACGATCAGGGCGCCGCCCAGCGCGGACCAGAAGCTCTCCACCACGAAGCCCTGCACCAGACTGCCGACCAGCAGAAACAACAGCGCGTTGATCAACACCAGCCCCAGGCCCATGGTCATCAGAATGAACGGCAGCGTGAACAGCACCATGAGCGGACGCAGCACGGCGTTGAAAAAACTCAGCAGCAAAACCGCCACCAGCAACGTGACCGGCTCGTCGTAGGAGATGCCCGGCACGATCTTCGCGGCGATGACCACGCCGAGCGCGAGCACCGACCACCGCACCAAGAGTTGCCAAAGGGGATGTTTCATGGCCATCACTGTCCCGCCGTGACTGTTGCGGGCAAATCAAAAGCTCAGTTTGTCCGCACCGCCGGCCCCGCGCGCCCCCATGACCAACAAGCAACGCATCGACCTGATCGAACGCTTCATCCGCGAACACAAATACGCGGACCTGCAAACCCTCGCCTCGCGCTTCGACATCTCGGTCTCGACCGTGCGCCG